>JANJWF010000162.1 GCA_024709685.1 Thiobacillus sp. | reverse complement strand
TCGACCTTCTTGCGGTGATGCTCGTCGGCGAACAGGTCGGTCTTGATGGCGGTGCGTTTCTTCATGGCTGGCGGCAGAGAACGAAATCAGGACAATCCAATTTTACCAATCACAGAGGTGCCGAGGTTTTTCGAGGCGCCCATATCCTGAGCCGGGTGCAGATAAATTCAATAAACCTCATGTCTGCAAAGTGCGCGCAGACTAATCATGGGCTTCCTTCCAGGGGTGAAGAGAGTCGTCCCGTTGATGGAGTAACAAGCCCCAAGTCGATAACCGAAGCACGCAGTGCTTGGATACCGGAAAGCATTCGGTAAAGAAGCGTTAGCACCGCTTTTCCCTATAACTTTAATTTCATAAAAAATACAAAGGAGCCTTTAATGAAAACCAAAACACCCCCCTTTCTTTCTGTTATCATAGCCACTTTTAACGTAGAAAAAACCTTAGGCTTAACGATTGAAAGCATATTAAGCCAAAGCTTTGAAGATATTGAAATACTCATCATTGACGGACTATCAACCGATCGAACTTTAGATGTTGCGCGAAGCTATAGGTCCGAAAAAATTTCGATTCTTTCCGAGGCTGACATTGGAATTTACGACGCCTGGAACAAAGGCGTTCGCCGTGCAAGTGGCAAATGGATTTTATTCTTGGGTGCAGACGACAAACTGGTGGCTGCAGATTCTATTCAAAGATTTATAAACAGTTGTGAATCGAATCACCTATTCGACCAGAGCGATGTGGTCTACGGAGACCTGGTGGTACTCGGCAACGATGCCCAGCCAATGGCTCGTATCGGCAGCGATTGGCGGAATCCATGGGGATTCGAGCAGCGTTTTCTTACCTCCTCATTCCCAATTCCAATTATGTCGACTTTCTTCAAGAAGAGTGCAATTTTAAAAGAAGGAGGATTTTGTTTAGACTATAAAATAATTGCGGACATTGAACTCGTAATTCGGATCTCAAAAACAACACGGCCTATTTATGTTCATGACCGTGCACTTACCGTCATGGGCTACGGCGGGGTTAGCACGAACCCACATCGCGCCTTGACACTCCTAAATGAGTCCTTCAAAGTTAGACGCAAGCACGCACTCGGCACTCTTACCAATTTTGGTTTCCTGAACCTTGCCTTTAGACAAATCACTAAATATTTTGCTGCAAAATATTTAGGCACCAGAGTCAGCTCATACTTGATTACCGTTTACCAAAGAGGAAAGAAAAGAAAGCTGCAGAGTCAGCGACCACCGACGTGGTAAATATCAGCGTAAATTAGTTTTTCATTACCGTTGAGATTGACAGCATGACTCCTTTAAAAGCATTCGTTCGTCCTGTACTGACCCTCTCGAAAGCGCAGTTCTCTGAGGCCTGCATCTCCCTCGGCAAGAAGATTATCAAAATCGGGGAACCAGATCTGGTGGTTGTCGTTCCTCGCGCGGGGATATTCATTTGGAACGAATTAAGCATTCAACCTGATTTTATTGGAGTAAAAGCTGTTCAACTTAGAACACAAAGGCCTTTCACAAAACACAAAGGGAAGCGTGTAGTTAAGTGGATCTTGACAAGATTACCACGAAAAGCCAACAACTTTCTTCGCCACCTTGAGACAACAGCAAGAGAATTAAAGTATTTATTTTCAACCTCCATAGAATCCAGAGCAATTGACTGCAACAAAGAAACTCTTAACGCCATTATTGCGGCAGAAAAGATTGTTGTAATAGATGATGCCATCGACTCTGGAGTGTCGATTAAAAGTATCATTGACTTCATATCGTTAAATAATCCTCTTGCCGCAGTTCATGTTGCGGTCATTACAACAACTTTTCGCAACCCAGCAGTTTCAGCAGACGTTAGCCTTTATGACCGTACGATAATACGTTTCCCGTGGGCGGAAGACTATGCCAATACAGAAAATTGATGCATTTGATTTCGACGGAACACTTGTATCGATTAACTCATTTCATCTTTTCCTGATTTTTTTGGGAGTTCATAGCATTGTTCATTTTCGATTTATTGTTCTTTCGAAGCTTTTAATGGCTATTTTTGCGAGGCTGTCTAAGAAAACTTCACATCTAGATTTCAAGAGGCAGATCCATAGCATTGGCTTATTATTAACTGAAGATCAAATTCGAATTTTCTTTAAATGGCTCTCGCCATTCAGAAGAGATTGCGTTTTTGATGCGTTAAAGCGTAGCAATGAAGATCCCGAGTCATGCACAGTCATTGCTTCCGCAGCCCCGTATGCCTACATGAAATATGCTAAATTCTATTTTGCGGCCGACTTCGTTATTTCATTCGGAGATCCGAGAAATTTAAACCCTTTGCTTTTTGACAATACCGGTGAGAGAAAATTAATTAACATCGCCGCGCGATTGACAACCAACCCACTCAGGCTTAATAGGGTATATACGGACCACATCGATGATTTACCTTTAACGCTAGTTGCCGAAGAGGTAGTGCTCGTGAGACCTAAAAGCGAATTTCCTGAAGCGCTAGCTGCCCGTTCAGTGAAATTTAGAGTGATACAATGAAAATCTTAACCAACCTGATCACTAGTGCTATGAACACTCTCGCTTTAGTCAGCCATTTTCGGTAATGACAACGGCTGGCTAAAGGGGCGGACAAGGCGAGAATCGGAAGCCACCCGGCCTGGAGCGGCGAACCACCCGGACCGAGGGCTGCCGGGGCAGCCAGCGAAAGCGCGTCGCGGAGACCTTCGGTTGGTTGAAAACGGTCGGCGGATTGCGAAAGACCCGTTTCATCGGCCAGGCGAAGACCCAGATGGCGGCCTTCATTTCCGGTGCCGCGTACAACCTGCTTCGAATTGCGAAATTGAGCGTTTCGGAGGTGAAGGCATGAGCGCAGGTGCGCAACCGGACTTTCGCGGTCGCCGTTGCAGCCACGAAGACAATTCCAAGGCGGCGCGAAAACCATTCCGGAAAACGATGTCACTATGATATTCGACTTGGACCTTTGAGTCGGCGAGGCATCGTCGGCTTTTGCGTCAGCCGGCTAATTCACGCGATCGACTTACTTCACTATCGTCATCAACGAACATGCTTCTCCCCATAATCATGGCCGGAGGTTCCGGCTCTCGCCTCTGGCCTCTCTCCCGCCAGCTCAATCCCAAGCAGTTTCTCGCTTTGGGCGGCGATCATTCGTCGATGCTGCAGGCCACCATCGCACGCCTGCAGGGTCTAGAGACCGCCCTCCCCCGCCTGATCTGCAACGAGGAGCATCGTTTCCTCGCGGCAGAGCAGCTGCGGCGGCTTGGGCTCGAGGAGGCCAACATCCTCCTTGAGCCGGTGGGCCGCAACACCGCGCCGGCGATTGCACTTGCCGCTCTGCAGGCGGTAGCGGATGGCGAGGATCCTGTACTCCTGGTGCTCGCGGCTGATCATCTGATCCAGCACGTTGAAAGCTTCCATGCTGCCATCGAGACAGCGCTGCCACTGGCGAGCGACGGGAATCTGGTGACCTTCGGCATCGTGCCCAGCCACGCTGAAACCGGCTACGGCTACATCAAGCAAGGCGCAGCTGTTGGCGAAGGCGGATTTTCCGTCGCCAGCTTCGTTGAAAAGCCCGACCTCGCTACCGCCGAGTGCTACGTGGCGAGCGGTCGCTTCTTCTGGAACAGCGGCATGTTCATGTTCCGCGCCAGCCGATACCTGGAAGAGCTTGAACGCTTCCGGCCGGACATCCTCGTCGCCTGTCGCGAGGCACTCGCGGGTGGTTCGCGAGACATGCACTTCACCCGCGTCGACGCCGCCGCCTTCTCAGCCTGCCCGGAGGACTCCATCGACTGCGCGGTGATGGAGAAAACCGCCGACGCCGTGATGGTGCCGCTGAACGCGGGCTGGAGTGACGTCGGCTCGTGGTCCGCGCTGTGGGACGTGAGCACCAAGGACGGGGACGGCAACGTGTTCAAGGGCGACGTGTTGGGCCAGGCCACACGGAACACCTTCGTGCATGCCGACAGCCGCATGGTGGCCACGGTGGGCGTGGAGGACTTCGTGGTAGTCGAGACCCCGGACGCCGTGCTGGTGGCGCACAAGGACAAGGTGCAGGACGTGAAGAAGATCGTCGAGCGCCTGAAGGCCGAAGGGCGGTCGGAGCACATCAGCCACCGCGAGGTGCATCGCCCATGGGGCATGTATGACTCGATCGACAACGGCCACCGCTACCAGGTGAAGCGGATCACGGTGAAGCCGGGCGCGAAGCTCTCGGTGCAGATGCACCACCACCGCGCCGAGCACTGGATCGTGGTCAGCGGCACCGCCAAAGTCACGAACGGGGACAAGACCTATCTGGTCACCGAGAACCAGTCGACCTACATCCCGATCGGGCAAGTACACGCGCTGGAGAACCCGGGGGTGATCCCGCTGGAGTTGATCGAGGTGCAGTCGGGCTCCTATCTTGGCGAGGACGACATCGTGCGCTTCGAGGACAAATACGGGCGTGCATGAAATGAGCCAGCCGATGCGACAACTCGCCGAAGCCCGCAACGTGCGCTTCGGCACCAGTGGCGTGCGCGGTCTGGTCGCCGACCTGAGCGACTCGGTCTGTTACGCCTATGCACAGGCTTTCCTGCAAACGGTGGCGGCCGGCAGTTCGCGCGTCGTCGTCGGGCACGACCTGCGCCCGAGCAGCCCGCGGATTGCTGCGGCCTGTATCCAGGCAATCCGCGATGCTGGCCGCGAGGCGGTGTTCGTTGGTGCCTTACCGACCCCTGCGCTTGCGTATTACTGCGCGTTGCACGGCAATCCAGGCATCGTCGTGACGGGCAGCCACATCCCCTTCGACCGCAACGGCATCAAGTTCTACCGCGCCGACGGCGAGATCGACAAGGCGGACGAACAGGCGATCCTGGATGCGGACGTGGCGGTGCCAGATGCCCTGACGCCTACTGATCTGCCGACGGTGGATGCAACGGCGCTGGAGGATTACGTCGGGCGTTACACCGGCTTTTTTGGTGAAGACGCATTTGCGGGTTTGCGCATCGCGCTGTACGAGCATTCGAGCGTGGCGCGTGACGTGCTGCGAAGCGTGCTTGAACGCTTGGGCGTCGAGGTCTTGTCGCTCGGGCGCACGGACACCTTCGTGCCGATCGACACCGAGGCGGTCCGCGCAGAAGACATCACGCAGGCACGCGCATGGGCGCAGGCCCATCGCTTCGACGCCATCCTGTCGACCGACGGCGATGCCGACCGGCCGCTGATCGGAGACGAGACCGGCGCCTGGCTGCGCGGTGATGTGGTGGGCATCCTGTGCGCTCAGTATCTGCAGGCTGATGTGGTGGTGACGCCTGTGAGCAGCAATACCGCAGCGGAAAAGTGCGGATCGTTCCGCCAGGTGGTGCGGACGCGGATCGGCTCCCCCTACGTAATCGCGGGCATGGAGGCGCACCGCGGCGAGCGCGCGGTGGTGGGCTACGAGGCCAACGGCGGCTTTCTGCTCGGCAGCGACGTCGTGCGCGGTGATTCGGTGCTGAAGGCCCTGCCAACGCGCGACTCGGTGCTGCCTATGCTTGCTCTGCTGGCAATGGCGCGGGAGAAGGGCGTGCGGCTATCGGAACTGAGCGCCAGCTTGCCTCGGCGCTTTACCGCGAGCGACCGGATACAGGCCGTGCCGACCGAACTGAGCCGCGCGTTGATCGGGAGGCTGGAAAAGGATTCCAGGTTGGCAGCAGGGCTGATGGCACCGGATGCGGGGGAGGTTGTCGCGCAGGATACGACGGATGGACTAAGGATCACGTTCGCCTCCGGCGATATCGTGCATCTACGGCCTTCGGGCAATGCACCGGAGTTGCGCTGCTACGCCGAGGCGGGCGACGAGGCGCGAGCACAATGCTTGTGCGATGGGTGTCTGGCTCGCGTATTGAACGCCGTCAGCGTCATGACATTGCCACCACACCCTCCTATACTGTCAGCCTAGAGCGGAAGGAACGACGATCATGTCTGTGGTCAATTCCGTCGCAAAACGCGACACCCTGAATCTGCGCATCAAGCCCGAAGTGCGTGGCTTGATAGACCGTGCCGCTAAGGTACGGGGCAAGAACCGCACTGACTTCATCCTCGATGCGGCACGGAATGCAGCCGAAGAGGCCTTGCTGGACCAGGTTTTGTTCGTGGTCAGTGAAGAGGCCTATGCCGAGTTTGTCGAGCGTCTGGATCGCCCCCCCGCCCCAAATCCTCGACTGAAGAGGATGATGCAAACGCCCGCACCATGGGACGAGCGTTGAACCTGAGGGTGCCGGAGCCCTTGGCGGCACATCACGACACCAGCGCGTTTGCCTGTGGTGTCGAGAGTCTCGATCACTGGCTGAAGCAACGCGCCCTCAAAAACCAGGCAACGGGTGCATCGCGCACCTTCGTGGTTTGCGATGGCAAACGCGTGCTTGCCTACTACGCACTCGCGTCCAGCGCGGTGGCAACCGAGATCGCTACGGGTCGCTTGCGGCGCAACATGCCCGACCCCATTCCAGTCGTCGTACTGGGGCGGCTTGCCATCGACCGATCGCTACAACGTAGCGGCGTCGGTCGCGCCTTGGTGCGTGATGCGTGTTTGCGCGTGGTCGCTGCTGCCGACGCCATTGGTATTCGAGGAATGATCGTTCATGCTCTGTCGGACAGCGCTCGGGCATTTTACGAGCGAGCCGGATTCGCCCCCTCTCCCCTCGATCCCATGACCTTGATGGCCACCATTGCCGATCTGCGCGAGGGGCTGTAGGGTGAGTTGCTCATTCTTTTTAAAGGGAAAAACATGCCGACCTATGTCGAATTGATGGCGCAGATCGAAGCACTACAGAAGCAGGCCGAGGAAGTACGTCAGGCGGAGATCGCGGGCGTAATCGCCGAAATCCGGCAGAAAATTCAGGATTACGACCTGACGGCGGTCGACCTCGGCTTTGCGATTGCTGCACCGGTGAAGACCGAGTCCGTCGGCCGCGGCGACAAACGCGCGGCGGTCAAGCCGAAGTACCGCGATCCGGCATCGGGCAAGACCTGGACCGGGCGTGGGGTGATGCCCAAGTGGATGAAGACGGCCGTTGAGGCCGGGCGCAGCCGTGAAGAATTTCTGATCCAAAGCACATGAGAACTCAAGAGTTACGAGACGCATCGACACGCACCCTCATCGGGAACACAAGGATTCTAGAAAAGTGCTGAGAGCTGCACGACCGCTTCACGGATTCCAGGCATATACAAGCACCCTGACTCGACTCGCAGACGTCCTGTGCATGGTCGGAGCGGGCTGGATCGCATATTGGCTGCGTTTCGGACGGGTGGAGATCGAGTCTGCCGGCTATACAAGCGCGCTAATCGTCGGCGGCCTGCTCGTTCTCGTCATTCATCCCATTTTCGGGATCTACAAGTCCTGGCGGGGACGACTGCGCCTCGGACTCGTCGCAAAGCTGGTTGCTGCCTACATGATGGTGGGCGCGGCGATTACGGCATTGCTGTTCTTCACGCAGTTGGGGGCCAATTTTTCTCGACTCTGGTTGATGTACTGGATCGCCGGCGCTGCGGTCGCGTCAATCACCATTCGCTTGCTTGCCTATCCGCTGCTCAACCGCATGCGCAGCCAAGGGCGAAATCGCCGGCGGGTCCTGCTGGTGGGGGACGCGCACTCCTGCGCGACCGCGATCCTGCATTTGAGGCAAGAGCAAACCGCCGGCTTCGACCCCGGACGGGTGATCGTTGTTGGGGACGATCCTGGTCAGGAGTTGGAAGAGATCGCCTATGAGCCATATGCCCGTGGCGCACCGATCGAGCACGACGAAGACGAGGTGTGGATCTGTCTGCCGCTGTCCCAGGGTGAGACCGTGAAGGAGATACAAGCCGCACTGAGCCTTTCGACAGCGAATGCGCGCTACATGCCGGACATGCGGGACTTCCGCCTGATCAACCATGCGGTTTCGGATGTGGCCGGCCTGTATCTGCTCGACTTGAGCTGCACCCCGATGACGGGGTTCAATGCTTTCATCAAGGCCGTGGAAGACCGCGTGATCGCCGCTGTGATCCTGCTTTTGATCAGTCCGATCATGATTTTCGTCGCCGCCGGTGTGCGGCTGAGCTCGCCCGGGCCGATCTTCTACCGGCAAGAGCGTGTGAGCTGGAACGGCAAGCCGTTCATGATGTTGAAGTTCCGCTCGATGCCGGTGGACGTGGAGAAGAACGGAGTGCAATGGGGCGGCGCCGGCAGTGCCAAGAAGGCCACACCCTTCGGCGCCTTCATCCGCCGGACGAGCCTGGACGAGTTGCCGCAGTTCATCAATGTGCTGAAGGGCGACATGTCCATCGTCGGCCCCCGCCCAGAGCGCACGGTGTTCGTGGATCAGTTCAAGCACGAGATTCCGGGCTACATGCAAAAGCACATGGTTAAGGCCGGCATCACCGGCTGGGCCCAGATCAACGGCTGGCGCGGCGACACCGATCTTCAGCAGCGTATCGAGTGCGATCTCTGGTACATCGAGAACTGGTCGCTGTGGCTGGACCTGAAGATCATCTTCCTGACGGTGTTCAAGGGGTTCGTGAATCCGAACGCGTATTGAGGATCTAAGCCTTGCGTGAGGGTCTGCTGCCGATGGAAGTCGCCAACGCCTGGCAGGCGGTGCGCAACAACGTGCTCGGCACACTGCTGGTTGCCGCACACGCGCAACGCCATGGCGCCGAGCGCTTTGTGCTGATCTCCACCGACAAGGCGGTGAACCCCACCAACGTGATGGGCGCCACCAAGCGCCTGGCCGAGATGGCCTGCGAGGCGCTGCACAGCTCGGGCAAGGGCAGCACGCAGATCGAGATGGTGCGCTTTGGCAACGTGCTGGGCAGCACCGGCAGCGTGATCCCCAAGTTCGCCGAGCAGATCGCGCGCGGCGGGCCGGTGACGGTGACGCACCCCGAGATCAACCGCTACTTCATGTCCATCCCCGAGGCGGCGCAGTTGGTGCTTCAGGCTGCAGCGATGGGCAACGGCGGCGAGGTCTTCGTGCTCGACATGGGCGAGCCGGTGAAGATCGTGGATCTGGCACGGAACATGATTCGGCTGTCGGGCTATACGGAAGACGAGATCCGCATCGAGTTTTCCGGGCTGCGACCGGGCGAGAAGCTGTACGAGGAGCTGCTTGCGGATGCCGAGGAGACGCGCGAGACGCCGCATCCCAAGCTGCGCATCGCACGCTCGCGGCCGGTGCCGGAGACCTTCCTCGACGAACTGACGCAGTGGCTGTCGCAGCCTGGGCCGGTGAGCGACGACGAGGTGCGAGCGGGACTGAAGCGCTGGGTGCCGGAGTATGAGCCGGCGAAGCATTGATTCGAATAGCGTGCAGCAGCCGGGATACACTTCGTGCGCACAGCAATAGCAGCGAGCAACGGTGATTGAGGAGACAGGGTGCCGACGATCTTGAGGGTTGAGGGCTATCGACTGTACTTCTACAGCCACGAACCCGGAGAGCCTCCTCATGTCCATATCGACAAAGGGTCTGCAACTGCGAAGGTCTGGCTGCACGATGCGTCGGTTGCGAGAAGCTCAGGTTTCACGGCCCAGGAGTTGGGCAAACTGCAGCGCCTTGTGCGCAGTGAACAAGTCGTGTTGAAAGGAGCATGGGATGCATTCTTTGGCACATGACACCGACGTTCGGGTGATGAACGTGAGGGTGGATGAAACTCGGCTAGAGGTCGACCTCATGGACGGTCGCACGATTGCGGTACCGCTGGCGTGGTACCCACGGCTTGCGAACGCAACGGCCGACCAGCGCAGCCACTGGGAATTGGCCGGAGGCGGGTACGGCATCCACTGGCCGATGATCGATGAGGATTTGAGCACGGAAGGCTTGCTGCGCGGCGC
>JANJWF010000115.1 GCA_024709685.1 Thiobacillus sp. | reverse complement strand
GGTCTGAGCTCCCCGCCGCCTAACACAAAAAGACCGCCACGGCGGTCTTTCTTTGTCTGGTGGTCGCGACTGCGAGCGTAGCGCCCGCGCCGCCCCTGTAGGAGCCCCGCCTTCAGGGCAATTGCGAGGCGTGCACCGGATAATGGTGTCTGAGAATCATCTAGCCGGCCTCCCACCGCGGGGAGGCGGAGGAGTAAAAAGCGAAGTGCGAACTTTGTTTTTTCACTCAAAGGAGGCCATGATGAGATTTTGTGGCATAGACCTGCATTCGAACAATAGCGTTGTCGTGGTAACGGACGAGACGGACAAGGTGCTCGTCAGCCGACGCTGCCCCAATGATCTGCGGACGATACTGGCGCTGCTTGCGTCGCACCGCGACGAGCTGGCCGGCGTTGTCGTCGAATCCACCTACAACTGGTACTGGCTGGTCGATGGACTGATCGCCGAGGGCTACGACGTCAGGCTCGCCAACACCGTCGCCATGAAACGTTACGACGGACTCAAGCACAGCGACGACGAGACCGATGCCGCCCACCTCGCACACATGCTGCGGCTGGGTATCCTGCCCACCGGCTACATCCACCCGCCTGCCGAGCGCACCTTGCGCGATCTGGCAAGGAAGCGCGTCCAGCTCGTGCGCTCGCGCACCCAGCAGGTACTGGCAATGGAGAATATCCTGGCCCGATCGACCGGGTCGCGCCTGTCCGCAGCGGCCATCAAGCGGCTCGCCCCCAGCGCTATCGACACGCTCGGACTCGCCTCGGACGTGGCCCTGGCGGTACAGGCCAACCTCGCCGTCATGGCCACGCTGAATCTGGAAATCGAGCGGATCGAAGCGCGTCTGCTGGAGGGTGCGAAGCTGCGCCCGGATTACGCCCGGCTCAAGAGCATTCCCGGCATTGGCGAGGTGCTCGCGATCATCATCATGCTGGAGACAGGCGATATCAGTCGCTTCGCCCAGGTCGGTAACTTCGCCTCCTATGCCCGTTGCGTCGACAGCGCCCGCTATTCCAACGGCAAGAAGAAGGGCGAAGGCAACACCAAGAACGGCAACGCCTACCTGGTGTGGGCATTTGTCGAAGCGGCAAACTTTGCGCGGCGCTACAGCGAAGAAGCCAGACGCTTCTTCGAGCGCAAGAAGGCCAGAACGAACGGCATCGTGGCGACCAAGGCGCTGGCGCACAAGCTGGCGCGCGCGAGCTACCACATGCTGAAGGAGGGACAGCCCTTCGACGTGAAGCGCTGCTTCACGTAACGGTTTGGTGACGGCAGGCCAGCCAGCAATGGGGACTGGACGCGAGCCGAGTGGTCTGAGTGGAGGCCCTGTCGTCACCGCCTGTGTTGTTGTACCGGGTCGTCTGCCGGGTGAGCCAATTTGGGACTGGACGCAAACGCGAGCCACGGATCTGTGATCTTTGCCCGGACACTGCGGCGGCACCAACGTTTCTCTGGGGCGGGGTTCCGCCAGGGCGGCGGCAGTTCATCGCACACCGCTTGATCCATATGGGTGGCAGGCACGATTCGGTCGTAGCCAGCATCGAGGAAACGGGTTCGGCCTAAAACAGCAAGGCAGGAGGAAGGAAAAAGAAAAACGCGCCTTCAAAAAGCGGGCGGGTACGGTGTTCGCGCTTGACTACGGCCGGCTAATGGGTGGCCCCTATTATTGCTATTTTGTGTGTTGAAGCTGTCGGCAACGCCGGCCAGCAAGCTTAATTTTTAAACGTATTCTTCACCCTGTCTGACTTCAAGAAATACAAAGTCCATACAATGGCAACTATTGACATAACGGCCATCTTTTTAATTGCATCAGAAACCGATTCATCAGCAATGTCCGGCACAACCATCGGAATAAAAAAATATGCAAGCAATAAACCAACTGCAGCCAAGCATACGCCCATAATATAAATTCCAATCATGAGGCGTACTGCAATTTTCATTTTCTTCAAAATGGCTAGCAGAGCAACACCCCCGGCAATCATCATGAGTACTTGAAGCAGCGCACCGAACACGATCACAAAAACCCAAGGCGAGTGATAGAAATAGGTACCCTGAGTTGTGAACGCTGCCCACATCTCTGGTCCAAGCAGAACCATGCTAGTTCCATAAAATTCTCTTAAAACTTCGTATATAGATAAAAATATACTAGCAATTGGTAGCAGTAACCAGCCGCCGATTCCACTCGGTTCATCATGGTTCTGTGCGACTTCGGATGAACTTGACATTTATTGTTGATCTCTTGCTCGGTTAAGGGATTCCACATGCTGCTGTTGCACCTGTTGCCTCTGTATTTCCGATGCTTTCATTGCGTTCTTCGTGGAGCCAGGACGATTATCCATCATGTTCTCTACAGCTCCAGAAACAGTCGCACCACCCACAACCTCCGCCGCTGTCTCAGTCCGGCTACGAGGTTGTTTATACATGACGTCTTTTAGCAATTTATTGGTGTATCTGCTTCCGCCTTCTCCTGCGACAGCAGTCGCAACCGTCTTCGCCTTGTCATCGGAATTAGCAACTTCTCCCGCTCTCAAGACAGCCGCTAGCGCGCTTAGCTGACGGTTTTTAGTTATGTCTGCTCCCGCCTCAACAACATCTGCTGAGTTTCGAAATGCCATTTCCCTTGTCTTTTCAATATAAATCTGATTGTCACCCCATGTTGGGCTTAGATACATTGTTTCACCGTTATGCGACATGATATGCATTTCTAAATTATTCAACATGACGGGGTCAGGTCTTGCCTTTTGCCCCCCTATCCGCCGCGGGCCAGAATCCTGCTCACTCGCGACACCGACAACCCGACCTCACTCGCAATTGCGCTGAGGCTATGCCCACCTTCGCGGCAGGCCTTCACGATTGCCTCATCCCGCTCATACTTTTTCAAGTATGCCTGGATGGAATCGGGACTGTGGCGCTGCCTGCGCGGCACATCCGCTGCCCGAGCCCGCTCCGGCTCGACGAGAGCCTGCATCCGCTGGATAAATGCTTCATCCCCCAGATAGATCTGCTGCCTGAGCGCGTCATCCCACAACCTGACATCTTTGCCCTGCTCGACCAGCTTTGCGTAGCGCTTGGCCGCCGTCCTGAGATCGCTCGGATCCGCCACGTCGCGCCCGAGCAAGTAACCATGAACAGCCGGGGTATCAAGCCACGCCTGCGGAGCCTGGCTTCCAACATGTGCCAGGTAGCTGCTCCAGGACCAGTCTGCCGGATGCGGGACCATGCGCGCACGAACGGGATTGAGATCGACGTAGCGGCAGACCTCCAGCAGATACGCATTTTCGTCGACGAGGATCGCCTTGAAGCGCCCCTGGAACAGATGCCCTACCTTGCGATGCCGGCGGTTGTAGGCCTGCGTGTAGACGCCGTTGATCTGTCGCATCAACCTGGACAGGTTCGCGCTGCGGGTATGCAAGACCAGGTGGTAATGGTTGCCCATCAGGCAATAGGCCAATGCACAAGCATCGAAGCGGTCAAGGGCTGTTCCAACCACATCAAGGAATGCCTCCCTGTCCTGGTCGTCGTCGAAGATCGGCTCGCGCCGGTCACCACGCGAGGTAACGTGGTAAATCGCTCCGGGAAATTCTATGCGCAGGGGGCGGGACATGATTCAAACTAGTCTGGGAAAGGCAAAAGGCAAGACCTGACCCCAAAATGCGCACGTTGCCGAGGCGCATACGAATAATAGGGGACAGACCACGATTTCCGGAAGGGCTTAGATGAAAATCGTGGTCTGTCCACTATTGTTTTGTTTGTAATTCTTTCCGAGCCTCTCGAGCCTCTATCTTCTCGTGCTTCTCGCGTTTCTGCCTTATTCCGGTTTGGGTCCATGCTTTTTTGGAACCACCCGCCTCAAGCGCGGACTGCCGCCTCCATGAAGCTCGGCGTCAGGATAATCCAATAGCCACAAATCACCGGTGTTCTCGTCTAAATATTCTTCTTCCCATGTCTCCGGATTGACACTAATTCTTTTAAGCTTATTCGCCAATTCTATGGCGGCCGCCCCTCTAAGTTCCACAGGTACTCCC
>JANJWF010000123.1 GCA_024709685.1 Thiobacillus sp. | reverse complement strand
ATCTGGAACCTCGCTTCTCCGCCGAAGAAGCTCGGCATCGTCGGAGGCGGCGTCATCGGCGTCGAGATGGCGCAGATCTTCCGCGACTTCGGCACCGAGGTGCTGATGCTGGAGCGCAACGATCGCATCCTCGCCGAAGTCGAGGAGGAAATCGCCAAGGTGCTGATCGCCTCGCTCGAGAAGGAAATCACCGTGGTGACCAGCGCCGCGATCAACGAAGTGAGCGGCAAGCCGGGCGTGATGAAATTGCGCTACGCGAACAAGGACGGCGTCGAATCCGTATTCGACTGCGACGTCGTGCTGATGGCGACCGGCAAGCGCCCCGACACCGGCAGGCTCAACCTGGACAAGGTCGGCGTCGAACTCGACGGCGCGGCGATCAGGGTCAACGCACGCTGCCAGACCAGTATGCCGCACATCTATGCGGTGGGCGACGTCATCGGCGGCTACATGCTCGCCCACACCGCCGCGACCCAGGGCCGTGTCGTCGCCGGCAACCTGCTCGGACATGCATCCGAATACGACCAGGACAAGGACTGCGGCGTCACCTTCTCGCGCCCGCAGGCCGGCTTCGTCGGCCTCTCCGTCGCGCAAGCCAAGGCCAAGGGCATCGATGCGGTCGAAGCCAAGATGCCGATGAGCATCGACGCCAAGGCGATGATCACCGGCGAGACCGAGGGCATGATCAAGCTGGTGGCCGACAAGGCAACCGGTCGCATCATCGGCGTGCACTACCTCGCCGACCACACCGACACCCTCATCGGCATCGGTGTGATGATGGTCGCGGGCGAGATGACGCTGACGCAGGTCGCCAAGGCGATCTTCCCGCACCCGACGCAGACCGAGCTGTTCGGCGAGCTGGCGAGAAGGCTGTTGAACCGCCTGCGGCGCACGGCGAAGAAGTAGGCCGTTCTGCCTCACGCGACGAGGGCCGCATGTTGCGGCCTTCGTCGTTTCTGTCAGGCGTTGCGGCAGTGGCGGGGCGCACGCGATCGGGGCCGACCATTAAGGTCACATGCACGCGCCCTTGTTTGCTTCAAGCGCCCTGGCAAGGAAAAAAGGACAAGCCGATCTAGCCTGGCGTACCCTGCGCCATGAACTGCACGACCAGTTCCTCCGTTGCCGTGGACACCCGCTCGCTCAACTCGGCGACCCGGATGGCATCCGTACGCATCTTCACAGGTTCGCGGTTCGCGAACAGGATCTGCTGATACGGTTCCCATTCGCGCCGGAGTCGTGCCACGCTGGCCTTCGTCTCCGCTGACGCGAGCGGCGAACTTTCAATCTGGTTGAGCTCGGCGGTGAAGCGCGCACGGCTGAGATGCATTTCCACATACGCGGGATCGTCATAGACTCCCCAGGCGCGGTAGAAATAGAACTTGGCCATGCGCTGCGACAGCATGTGCTGGTGCCCCATGATATTGACCAGATGGTCGCGTGGCGCGAGGGTGACGCCCTCGTAGGCCAGCGCCGCGCTGTGCGCCGCATCCAGCATCGCCTCGTTGGCGTCGTAAAGCTCGATGGCGCCTGCCTTGCTCGGTACCGCCACCAGCAGCGCCCTGCAATTCGCCCATGCGTCTTCCAGTTTGGCCAGGGCGCTTTGCACCGCAGGAGTCGGCTGGAACGTTTTCAGCGTTGCGAGATCGGATTCGAGCTCGTTGATCGATCCCTGCAGGATCGTCCGGGCGTCATCGGCCGCGACACCTTGTCCCAGCATGAGGTACGCCTTCACCATGCGTTGCGAGAGCATGCGCTGATGCCCCATCAGATTCAGGGCTGACACGGTATCCAGCCTTGCTGTCTCCACCGGGGAGGCTCCTGCATGCGCCGATGAAAGCGGAGCTGCAAACGCCTGCCCTGCCGCGGGTGGGACCGTTTCGCCGGGATGGCGGCCGATCATGAATGGTGCGCTGACGAAGGCGGCCGAGCCAAGCAGCAGAAAAGCACCAATGGTTCTGGTGCGAATTTTTTGTGTGAATTCCATGTCTCTCTCCACAAAGGACGCACGGGTGCGCCGATGATTTTCAGCGTAATGACAATGGATTAAGCGGCTATTAAGAGGAACAGCGGCGGTGACACAACGGTGCCGAAGGATCTGCCCGCGGTCGTGAGGAGTTGTGTGCCATGCATCAGCAGGCGTTCAGTCGATAGAGCCGACCGCCTCAAAAAGGCGGTCCAAAGTCGACACACAAATTGCGGGGCTTCAAGTCAGTGTCCCGGCAAACCGCGTCTCCCGAGACGACTGGCAAACAGCGCACGGCCTGCTACAGGCGATGCCTTAATATCCACTTAATCTCTTGTGGTTACTCTCACGTGAACCATCGGGAGACTCTTAGTGAAAACGCACACTGCATTATTTTTATTGGGTACATCACTTGCGGCAATTTCTATTGCCGGTTGCGACAGGCCCGCAGAGAGACTCCGCACACAGCCGAACGCAATCGCTGGAGTCCACATTGACGACAGCGAGGTGAATCAGCGTGTCCGATTAGCGTTCGTTCAGGATGAAATCCTTAACGATTTTGCCATCACAGTCGAAACCATCAATGGAGACGTCAAACTCACGGGCGTTGTCGACAACCCGGGGCAGTCTGACTATGCGGACAAATTGGTTCGTCGCATCGAAGGTGCTCACACCATTCACAACCATTTAACAACGAAAAACCCGATTGACTGAACAGATGGGGTTATGCCGTCAGCTGCACTTGCTTGATTGAAGCCCTTGCTCTTGATTGAAGCTTGGTGCCGGGAGGGGGACTCGAACCCCCACACTGTTACCAGCGGCGGATTTTGAATCCGCTGCGTCTACCGATTCCGCCATCCCGGCAAAGGTGCCGGACGCGAACACGGCCGGCGACAGAAGCCGCGCATTATCGCCGAATCGGGCGGCCACCCGCAAGGCGACGGCTATAATCGCGCCCCATGCGTGTTGCCGATTTCGATTTCGATTTGCCCGACGAACTGATCGCCCAGTTTCCGCCCGCGGTGCGCGGCGGCAGTCGGCTGCTGCATGTCGGGACGGCCGGCAGCCTCTGCGACGGCTGGTTCAGCGAACTGCCGGCCCTGCTGCGCCCGAACGACCTGCTGGTGATGAACGATACGCGCGTGATCAAGGCGCGGCTGTTCGGCACCAAGGATTCCGGGGGCAAGGTCGAGTTGATGGTGGAGCGGGTGCTGGATGAACACGACGCGCTCGCCTTCATCCGCGCCAGTCACGCCCCCAGGCCCGGCTCGCGGATCCGCCTGGCCGACGACATGGCGGTCGAGGTGCTGGCGCGCCAGGACGACCTGACACGACTGCACTTTTCCCGCCCGGTGCTGGCGGTGCTGGAGCAGTTCGGCAAGCTGCCGTTGCCGCCCTACATCGAACACCCCCCGACCGCTGATGACGAGGCGCGCTATCAGACCGTGTATGCCAACGAGCCTGGTGCCGTGGCGGCGCCGACCGCCGGGCTGCATTTCGACGACGCGATGCTGGATGCGCTGCGCGAGAAGGGGGTACGCACGGCGTGGGTGACGCTGCACGTCGGCGCCGGCACTTTTCAGCCGGTGCGGGTCGAAGCAATTGCCGACCACAGGATGCACAGCGAGCGCTACACGATCCCGCAGGCAAGCATCGACGCGATCCGCGAGACCCGCGCCCGCGGCGCCCGCATTGTGGCGGTGGGCACCACCAGCCTGCGCGCGCTGGAAGCCGCGGCGCTGTCTTCATCGGATGGGGCGGGCACCCTTCAGGCCGGCGCCGGCGAGACCGACATCTTCATCACGCCCGGCTATCGGTTCCGCGTGGTCGACGCCCTCATCACCAACTTTCACCTGCCCCGGTCCACGCTCCTGATGCTGGTGTCCGCGTTTGCCGGTGTCGACGCCATCCGCGCGGCTTACGCCCATGCCATCAGGGAGCGCTATCGCTTCTTCAGCTACGGCGACGCGATGTTTTTGGAAAAGAACAGCCTGGAAAAAAGCAGCCCGGAAAGAAATCCCCGATGAAATTCGACCTCCTCGCAACCGACGGCGGTGCCCGCCGCGGCCAGCTCCATCTCGCGCACGGCACCGTGCAGACACCGGCGTTCATGCCGGTCGGCACCTACGGCACGGTGAAGGCGATGTCGCCCGCGGAGATCACCGAAATCGGTTTCGAGATGGTGCTCTCCAACACCTTCCATTTGTGGCTGCGCCCGGGGCTGGAGGTGATCGAGGCGCATGGTGGGCTGCACCGCTTCATGGGCTGGGACAGGCCCATCCTCACCGATTCCGGCGGCTTCCAGGTGTTCAGCCTCGACAAATTGAGGAAGATCACCGAGGACGGCGTGAAGTTCGCCTCGCCCGTCAACGGCGACAGGCTGTTCCTCACCCCGGAAATCTCGATGCAGATCCAGCGCACGCTGAACTCCGACATCGTGATGATCTTCGACGAGTGCACCCCCTACCCCGCCACCGAGCGCGAGGCGGCCGACTCGATGCGGATGAGCCTCAGGTGGGCCGCGCGCTCGAAGGCCGCGCACGCCGGCAATCCCAACGCGCTCTATGGAATTGTCCAGGGTGGCATGTACGAGCACCTGCGAGACGAATCGGCGCGCGAACTCATCGCTATGGATTTCGACGGCTATGCGATCGGCGGCCTCTCGGTGGGCGAGCCGAAGGATGACATGAAGCGCATCCTCACCCACACCGCGCCGCAGTTGCCGGTTCACAAGCCGCGCTACCTGATGGGGGTCGGCACGCCGTCGGACCTGGTGGCGGCGGTGGCACAGGGCATCGACCAGTTCGACTGCGTGCTGCCGACGCGCAACGCACGCCACGGGATCCTGTTCACCCGGCGCGGCGAGATGCGCATCCGCAACGCGCGCTGGAAGCTCGATACTGCACCAGTCGACGACGAATGCAGCTGCCATACCTGCGCGCACTTCAGCCGCGCCTACGTGCACCACCTGATCCGCGCCGGCGAAATCCTCGGCGCACGGCTCGCGACGATCCACAATCTGCACTACTACCATCGCCTGATGGCCGGGATGCGCGCCGCGATCGAGGCCGGGCAGTTTGCCGATTTCAGCGCCCGCTTCCACTCCATGCAGGCGCTCGGGTGGTAGCCGCCCTTCAGAATTGCCCCGCGGAGCCGTTATGGCATAGACAATAACCATACCACTCCAAGGGAGAAACCATGTCGCATACCAAGCAGTATCCGATGCAGTTCACCGGCGCCGGCGGCGAGTACTTCGTCATCTGGATCGTCAACATCGCGCTCACGCTCGTCACCCTGGGCATCTATTCCGCCTGGGCCAAGGTGCGCACCCTGCGCTGGTTCTACGGCCATACCTTGCTGGACAACCAGGCGTTTTCCTATCTCGCCACGCCCATCCAGATCCTCAGGGGCCGGTTGATCGCCGTGGCGGCGCTGGTGGCCTATTCCATGGCTTCGCAATTCGCGCCCACGCTGGCGATCGTGCTGCTGATCGCCTTTTTCGTCTTGCTGCCGTGGATCGTGGTGAACAGTCTGCGCTTCCAGGCGCGCCAGAGCGCCTATCGCGGCCTGCGCTTCGACTTCACCGGCACGGTCGGCGAAGCCGCCCGCATCTATATCGGCCTGCAGTTGCTCATCCCGTTCACACTCGGGCTGATCCTGCCCTACATCGCCTATAGGCAGGTCAGGTTCATCGCCGGCAATACCGTCTACGGCCAGACCGGGGCGCGCTACCAGGGTGCGCTCAAACCGTTCTGGGGCGTTTATCTGCTGAGCTTTGCCCTGATCCTGCTGCCTTTCGCGCTCATCGCGTATGCCGCCTACCAGGCTTATCTGATGCAGGCGGCCGGCGTGTCCCGCGAAATGGCGATGGCGACGTTCAGCGGCTTGCTTGCCGCAGGGATGGTGGCGTTCTATCTGATGATCCCGGTGGTCGGTGCCATGATCCAGGCTCGCACGGCCAACCTCCTGTACAACGGCACCGTCATGGGGCCGGTCAGCTTCGCTTCCAGCCAGCGCGCCCGCGACCTGGTGTGGATCTACCTGTCGAATCTGGTGCTCGTCGCACTCACCTTCGGTCTTTTCATCCCCTGGGCCAAGGTGAGGCTGGCGCGCTACCGCGCCCAGCGCCTGACCGTCTATGCCCCGGAGGAACTGGGCATCTTCGTGGCCGGCCAGCATCAGGCCAGCACCGCTACCGGTGCCGAACTCGCCGACCTGCTCGACCTCAACCTCGGACTGACGTGATCCGCTTCGCGGCGGATTATTTCGACGGCCAGACCTCGCGTGCCCACCCGGTCGAGGCGACGGTCGAAGCCGGGCAGTTACTCGTGCAGGGTGAAAACATCGCGTTCGCGCTGCCGCTCGACCGCATCCAGGTCGCCCCGCCTGCCGGGCAGGCTCGCAGCGTGGTGCACCTGCCCGATGCGCGCGAGCTGCACAGCGCGGATCGCGCCGCGCTGCTCGAACTCAACCACCTGACGGCGTCCGCGCGCCCCGAACGCTGGGCGCACCTGCTCGAAAGCAGGCTGCGCTTCGCGCTGGCGGCGCTGGTCGTCTCCGTCTTCATCGTGTTTGCCGGACTGCGCTGGGGCGTGCCCGCCGTGGCGCTGCTCGCGACGCACACCCTGCCCGGCTGGGTCGAGCAGCGCATCGGCGAAGAAGCGCTGGCGCTGATGGACAGAGTCAGCCTCTCGCCCAGCAAGCTGCCAGCCGTACGCCGTCAGGCGCTTGAGCAGAAGCTTGCCGCGCAATGCAGCAAGCAAGCCTGTCCGCCCTTTCGGCTGCTGTTCCGCGACAGCCGTCTGTTCGGCGCCAACGCCATGGCGCTGCCCGGCGGAAGCGTGGTGGTGACCGATGCGCTGGTCCGCCTGTCGCATCAGGACGACGAAGTGCTCGCTGTCGTCGCCCACGAACTGGGACACGTGCAACATCGCCACGGCCTGCGGCTGGCGCTGCAAAGCATCGGTGCCGGGGCGATCCTGGTCGCCGTCACCGGCGACATCGGCAGCGTCACCGATCTTGCTGCCGGCCTGCCCAGCCTGCTGCTGCAAAACGGCTATTCACGCGACATGGAACGCGAGGCCGACGCCTATGCCCTCGCCTGGCTGAAGACCGCCTGCATCCCGCCCGCACGTTTCGCCGACATCCTCGGGCGAATCGACACGGGCGCTGCAGACAAGACCAGCCTGCTCGACAGCCACCCGGGTACGCAGGAACGGATCAAACCTTTCCTGACAGCGGGCGGCTGCACATGAGGCGGCATCGTGGCGTGCTAGAATCCGCTGGTTTCCGACTCGACGCCTGACACCATGATTTCGCTTGCCCACGCACAAACCGCCGCATCGTCCACCCCGGGTTTTGAGCAGTTTCTGCCGCTCATCATCATCTTCGTCCTGTTCTGGTTCATGCTCATCCGCCCCCAGATGAAGCGCGCCAAGGACCAGAAGAAAATGCTGGCTGAACTGTCCAAGGGCGACGAGGTCGTCACCGCCAGTGGCCAGGTCGGCAAGATCGTGAAAATCGGTGAGCAGTTCATATCGCTGGAAATCGCCGAAGGCGTGATCACCCACGTACAAAAACAGGCGATCCAGACCCTGCTGCCCAAGGGCACGATCAAGGGCCTGTAACCCTAGGGGATAGGATCTAGGGACTAGGAGCCAGGGGCATGCGTCCCACCCTTACCCTCAGGTCAATCGTTGGTCCCTGTCCCCTAGCCCCTAACTCCTAGCCCCTAAAAAATGAACCGCTTCCCGCTCTGGAAATACATCGTCATCGGCGTCACGCTGGTGGTCGCTTTCCTCTATACCCTGCCCAATTTCTTTGGCGAAGTGCCTGCGGTTCAGGTGTCACCGGTGCGCACCACCGAGAAAGTCGACACCGCACTGCTGGGGCAGGTGGAGTCGCTGCTCAAGGCGGCCAACGTGGCCTACAGCGGGATGGAACTCGCAGGCAACAGCATCAAGGCCCGCTTTGCCAGCACCGATGTGCAGATCAAGGCCAAGGACGTGCTGCAGAACGGGCTCGGCGAGCGCTACACGGTGGCGCTGAACCTGGTGTCGGCCTCGCCCGCCTGGCTGTCGACGATCAACGCGAAGCCGATGTATCTCGGCCTGGACCTGCGCGGCGGCGTGCACTTCCTGCTCGAAGTCGACATGAAGGCCGCGCTGGAAAAAGCCGCCATTCGCTACCAGAACGATTTCCGCACCGAACTGCGCAGCGACAAGATCCGCTACGGCCGCATCAGCCGCGCAGGCAATGCCGTCACGGTTCACTTCGCGACCCGCGACCAGCGTGATGCGGCCGCCAACAAACTGGGGACGACGTTCACCGAACTGGCGTTCGCCCCCGAGGATCAGGCCGAGGGTTTCACGCTGACCGCCCGCCTCAAGCCGGAAACCGTCACCAAGGTGCAGGATTTCGCCCTGCAGCAGAACATCACCACGCTCAGGAACCGCGTCAACGAACTCGGCGTGGCCGAGCCAGTGATCCAGCAGCAGGGCGCCAACCGCGTCGTGGTGCAGTTGCCCGGCGTGCAGGACACGGCCAAGGCGAAGGACATCCTCGGCCGCACCGCCACGCTGGAAATCCGCATGGTCGACGAACTCGCCGACCCGCAGGCCCTGGCTCAGGGTCAGGTGCCGTTCGGCGACGATGTCGTCGCGAGCCGCGAGGGTGGCAGCATCGCGGTGAAGAAGGACGTAGTGCTGACCGGCGATTCGATCACCGATGCCTCGCCGGGCTTCGACAACCAGAGCGGCCAGGCGGCGGTGCACATCAGCCTGGACGGCAAGGGTGCACGCATCTTCAAGGACGTGACGCGCGAAAACGTCGGCAAGCGCATGGCGATCCTGCTGATCGAAAAAGGCGTTGCCGAGGCGATCACCTCGCCGGTCATCCGCGAGGAAATCGGCGGTGGCAGGGTGCAGATCACCGGCATGGAAACCGCGCAGGAGGCCTCCGACGTCGCCCTGCTGCTGCGTGCCGGCGCGCTCGCCGCACCGATGCAGATTGTCGAGGAACGCACGGTCGGCCCCAGCATGGGTGCCGAGAACATCGAAAAGGGCTTCCACTCCAACCTCTGGGGTTTCTTCGCGGTCGTCATCTTCATGATCGTCTACTACCGCGTGTTCGGCGTGATCTCGTCGATCGCTCTGGCCATCAACGCCCTGCTGCTGATCGCGCTGCTCTCCATGCTGCAGGCCACGCTGACCCTGCCCGGCATGGCGGCGATCGCGCTGACGCTCGGCATGGCGATCGATGCCAACGTTCTGATCAACGAGCGCATCCGCGAAGAGATCCGTGCCGGCCTCACACCGCAGGCGGCGATCCACGCCGGCTATGAACGTGCCTGGGCCACCATTCTCGACTCCAACCTCACCACACTGATCGCCGGCATCGCCTTGTTCTGGCTCGGCTCCGGTCCGGTACGCGGCTTCGCCGTGGTGCTGTGTCTGGGCATCCTCACTTCCATGTTCAGCGCCGTCACCGTATCGCGTGCCATGGTCAACCTAATCTACGGCCGCCAGGCACGGCTGGCCAAAGTCTCGATCTAAGGCTTACATCATGCTGGAATTCTTCCCGTTCAAGAAAACCATCCCGTTCATGAGTTGGGGGAAGGTGACGACGTTCATTTCGCTCGCCACTTTCCTGTTTTCCGTGTGGGCGCTATGGGACCGCGGCCTGAACCTGGGCGTCGACTTCACCGGCGGTACCCTGATCGAGGTCCGTACCAGCCAGCCAGCGGATTTGCACACCATCCGTACAGCTCTTGAAAAGACCGGCCTGCCCGAAATCTCGGTTCAGAACTTCGGCACCAGCCACGACGTGCTGATCCGCCTGCCCAACAAGGGGGACGCCAACGCGGCGGAAACCAGCAACCGCGTGATGGCCGCCCTGAAGGCGGTCGATGCCTCGGTCGAGCTGAAGCGCGTCGATTTCGTCGGCCCACAGGTCGGCAAGGAACTCTACGACAGCGGCGCGCTGGCGCTGCTGGTTGTCGCCTTCGGCATCATGGCCTACCTGGCGATCCGCTTCGAATGGCGCTTCGCACTGGCGGGGATGCTCGCCAACATGCACGACATCGTCATCATCCTCGGCATGTTCGCCTTCTTCCAGTGGGAGTTCACACTCACCGTGCTGGCCGGCGTGCTGGCGGTTCTGGGTTACTCGGTCAACGAATCGGTGGTGGTGTTCGACCGGATCCGCGAAAACATCCGCAAGATGCGCGGGGCGACGATCCCCCACATCATCGACGACGCCATCACCCGCACCATGAGCCGCACCATCATCACCCACGGCTCGACCCAGCTCATGGTGCTGTCGATGTTTTTCTTCGGCGGCGAGGCGCTGCACAACTTCGCGCTCGCGCTCACCATCGGCATCATGTTCGGCATCTATTCCTCGGTGCTGGTGGCCTCGCCGCTCTTGCTGATGTTCGGCGTCAAGCGCGAGCATTTCATCAAGCCGGTGGAAAAGAAGGAAGAAGCAGTTGTTTAGGGGGCAGGGGCGAGGATCCAGGGGCTAGGGAATGTCGCGGCTTCGCCGCGCCGAATTTACCTGGCCCAGCCTAAACCCCTAGTTCCTGATTCCTAACTTCTAGCCCCTAACAATGCACGACTTCATCGCCTGGATCCTCGCCACCGTCCATGACTGGGGCTACACCGGGATCTTCATCCTGATGGCACTGGAATCCACCGTGCTGCCGGTGCCGAGCGAACTCGTGCTGATCCCGGCGGGTTACCTCGCCCACCAGGGCGAGATGAACTTCTGGCTGATCGTAGCGGCGTCTACCGTCGGCAGCCTGGCCGGCGCCTCGCTCAACTACTACGTGGCGATGTGGGTAGGCCGCCCCTTTCTCGAACGCTGGGGCCGCTACTTCTTCGTGCGTCCCGGACTGCTGCACAAGACCGACGCCTTCTTCGTCAGGCATGGGGCCATTTCCACCTTTACCGGTCGTCTGGTACCCGGCATCCGCCACCTGATCTCCATCCCCGCCGGACTCACCCGCATGCGTTTCGGCGCGTTCGCGGTCTACACCTGCCTCGGCGCCGGACTGTGGTCGCTCGTGCTGACGCTTTTCGGCTATTTCCTGGGCGGCAACGAAGCGCTCATCCGCGAATACCAGCACTTCATCACTGCCGGCGTGATCATATTTGTTGTGCTGATCATCGGCGGCTATGTATGGTGGCAGAAGCGGCGCTGAGCTTTCCCCAAGCGGCCCTGCGATAAACCGTGGATGGGCTGAAGTGGATTCTGACGGATGCTATCGTTCGAGTCCGCTACCGCTCCAAAGCTGTCAGCTAGAAAACCGAAGCGGACGCCTTATTTATGCATAGCGTTCCAAGTTGGCCAGGCCGGCCGCGATGCTGCCGGATGAGCGAACAGTAGCCGCAGGCTGGTATACATCCCGTAAGCTTGCCGACTAGCCATGCATGTTACGACTATCCGGCTCGGGCGAACCGGTCCTTAATACGCCGTAACAAAGGTTGCTACCGGAGGCTCGCCTCGTATTCCGCCTTACTCAGGCGGCTGTCTCCATTGCGGTCCGCGCGTGCAAAACCCGTCAACCCGCCGGCAATGAACTCAGCCTTGCTTAGTTTCTTGTCGCCGTTCACGTTCCACGCGGAGAACAATTTGTCCAACGTGTCGTATAGCCTGGGCCCGCCAAAACCGAATTCAGCCGGCCCTATGCGCTTGCTGAGAAATTCCACGGTTGTGAGTGAGTCATCGCGGTTTTCGTCCAGAACTGCGAAGAAGCGGATGTGCACCTCTCTCGCTTCTTCCAAACTAATGAAACCGTCGCCATCGGCATCAATCCCTTCAAACGACTGGAATATGGGTGGCAATTCCTGGGCTGCGTGAACGGCCGGCGTCAGTGAAAGAAAAGCGCCTAAGACCGTGCCAAGTATATGGGCTTGCCAGCTTGTCGACCGCATGGAGTGCTCCTTTCGGTGAGTATTGAGAGAGTGAAAAACTAACAAGCAGTTATCGGAAACTGCCCCGTGATACTAGCCAGGAAAAATGCCCAGGAACTGCATCGGACTCCCGGCGTGATTCCATCAAATAAAGGCTGTCGGGCGCTTGGCTCATTGAATACCTCAGCAAGACAAGAAAAGTATAGTCTGCCGATAACACTCCAGGGACACGCTGAGTTATTCGCCCCCGGCATCGAAACGATCCCGGTTTGGAGAATCCGCGTGGTGATGATTGAACGAACGATGACGATGCAACGGAGTTTTTCTGACCTCGAGTACGCCGCCAAGAAGAAGGTCACGCGGCACGAACGGTTCCCCGGTGAGATCGATGCGGTGACGCCGTGGCCAGCGCTGCTGGCGGAGGTGGAACCGTTCTACCCCAAGGGCAAGGGACGCGGCCAGCCGCCGGCCCATGCCCTGTTGCATGGTGAGGAGACGACGGTTTTCGGTGATGCCGGCTATCAGGGCGGAGAGAAGCGGGAAGGGAACCAGGACAGCAAGGCGACCTGGCACGTCACCTGCGGCCAGGCAAGCGCCGTGCGCCACCGGACAGCGAGAGCGGGCGACTGCGTGAGCGGGCCGAGCAACTCAAGGCCAGCAAACGGTGATCAGACTGACCGCTGAAATCTGCCGATTTACGACAATCAATTTCGTCGACCTGCCGATTCCACCATCAGCCGTTTCATCTCTGCCACCGCCTCCTTCCACCCCACGAACAGCGCCTGTGCGACGATCGCATGGCCGATGTTGAGTTCGTGGATGCCCGGCAGCGCGGCGACCGGCTGCACGTTGTGGTAGGTCAGGCCGTGGCCGGCGTTCACCGTCAGACCCAGGCTGCGGCCGTAGGCGACGGCCATGCGGATGCGCTCGAACTCGGCGCTGCGCGCCTCGATGGTCTCCGCATCGGCGTAATGTCCGGTGTGGATCTCCACCATCGGCGCACCTGCCGCGTGGGCCGCGTCGAGTTGCGCGAAGTCGGCGTCGATGAAGAGCGACACCCGGATGCCGGCACCGGCCAATCGCGCGCAGGCATCCTTCAGTTTGGGCAACTGGCCAGCGACGTCGAGCCCGCCCTCGGTGGTGAGCTCCTCGCGCTTTTCCGGCACCAGGCAGGCGTCCTGCGGCCGGGTGGCGATGGCGATCGCCAGCATCTCGTCGGTCACCGCCATTTCCAGGTTCATCTTGGTCTTCAGCACCTGGCGCAGGATCGCCACGTCTTCGTCCTGGATGTGGCGGCGGTCTTCGCGCAAATGCAGGGTGATCGAGTCGGCGCCGGCGGTTTCCGCAGCGAGCGCGGCCTCGACCGGGCTGGGATAGCGGGTCTTGCGTGCCTGGCGCAGGGTGGCGATGTGGTCGATGTTGACGCCGAGGTAGATGCTCATTGTGTCAGTTCGGTAAGGTCGCGCAGGAGCTGTCGAGTATAAAGCGGCTTCGTGCCGAGGGTGTGGTTGATCAGGGCGCGCATCAGCACCTTGGCCTCGGCGAGCGTGGCCTGGCGCTCGAAGCGGTCGGCCGCCAGGTCGATCAGCGTCTGCCCCGACACCGGGCAGCCGGGCTGCCCGAGCGAACGGAGTGCGCCGCGTTCGGGCTGGAACACGTAGCGGGCGGCAGGATCGATCGCCGCTCCGGTCTCGGCGTCGACGTCGAAGGTGGCGCCGTAGCCGATTTCGGAAAGCAGGTTCTTTTCGAAGCGGCGCAATATCCGCTCGAAGTGGGGGGTGCGTTCGTAATCGGTCGTGCCGTCCTGGCGGGCCAGCTGGTCGAGCGTGTCGACGTAGCGGTCGTACAACAGCTCATGCGCATCGCCGCGCGCCAGCAGGCGCAGCAACAGTTCGTTGAGGTAGAAGCCGCACATCAGCGCGCGTCCCTGCGGGGAGACCAGGCCGCCCTGCCATTCGGCCGCATGCAGGGTTTTCAGTTCGGACTTGCCGAACCACGACAGCAGGAGCGGGGTGAAGGGCTGCATCAGGCCGCGCAGGGCCGATGCCGGCCGGCGCGCGCCACGCGCGATCAGCGCCACACGGCCGTGGCCGCGGGTGAAGACTTCGGCCACCACGCTGGTTTCCTTAAAGGGATAGGTGTGGAGTACGAAGCCCGGTTCGTTGTTGATACGAGCGTCGGTGGACATACATTTTTATCCGCGCTTTTCGCGAACAAAGATACTCAATCGAGTCCGAGCGATTTCAGCATGCGCACGTCGTCGGCCCAGCCGCCTTTCACTTTCACCCAGACCTCGAGGTACACCTTGCTGTCGAAGGCGCGCTCCATGTCGAGGCGTGCCTGGGTCGAGATGGTCTTGAGCTTCTCGCCCCCCTTGCCGATGACGATGGCCTTGTGGCTGTCGCGGTCGACCAGGATGGTGGCGAAGATGCGACGCAGCTTGCCCTCTTCCTCGAATTTGTCGATGGTGACGGCGACCGCATAGGGAATTTCCTCGCCGCACAGGCGGAACACTTTCTCGCGAATGAGTTCGGCAGCCAGCTGGCGTTCGGTCTGGTCGGTAATGTCATCCTCGCCGAACAGCGGCGGGTTTTCCGGCAGATGCGCCTGCAGCACCTTGAGCAGTTCCTCGAGGTTGCTGCCCTGCTTGGCCGACACCGGGACGATCTCGGTGAACGCATGCGCTGCAGCAACGTCCTGCAAATAGGCCATCAGCGCCGCACGGTCCTTCGCATAGTCGATCTTGTTCACCACCAGGATCAGCGGGCGATCCTTGGGCAGCAGTTCCATCACCTGGCGGTCCTCGCGCGTCAGCCGGTCGGCCTCGACCATCATCATCACCACGTCGGTGTCGGCCAGCGTCTCGCGCACCCGCTTGTTCATCGCGCGGTTCATGGTGCTGGCGTGGCGGGTCTGGAAGCCCGGCGTGTCGACGAAGACGAACTGCGCCTCACCGGTGGTGTGGATGCCCATCACCCGGTGGCGCGTGGTCTGCGCCTTTCTCGAAGTAATGCTGATCTTCTGCCCGACGATACGGTTGAGCAGGGTCGACTTGCCGACGTTGGGCCGGCCGACAATGGCGATGAGGCCACACTTGTATGCGCAGGGCGCGACGCTCATTTCTGCAATTGCTCGCACGCCTGGCGTGCGGCCTCCTGTTCGGCGGCGCGACGGCTCTTGCCGACACCCCGCGTACTGAGCGCAGGCCTGGCCAGCACGCACTCGACGATGAAGCTCTGGTCGTGCGCCTCCCCCTGGGTATCGACCAGCCGGTAGTCCGGCAAAGGCAAGCGACGCGACTGCAGGATCTCCTGCAACTGGGTCTTGGGATCCTTGCCCGAGGCCCTGGGATCGATCTTCGCCAGTAGCGGCTCGAACAGGCCGCGCACCACGCGCTGCGCCTCGTCAAACCCGGCTTCGAGGAAGACCGCGCCGAACAGCGATTCGAGCGCGTCGGCCAGGATCGAGGGGCGGCGGAAGCCGCCGCTCTTGAGTTCGCCCTCGCCCAGGCGCAGGCTGTCGCCCAGCCTCAGGCTTGCAGCAATCTCGGCCAGGGTCTCCTGCCGCACCAGGTTGGCGCGCAGCCGCGACAGGCTGCCTTCGGGCAGGTCGGGAAACGCGTCGTAGAGCGCGCGGGCGACCGAGCAGTTCAGTACCGAGTCACCGAGGAATTCAAGCCGCTCGTTGTTGAGCGCGCCGTAGCTGCGGTGCGTCAGCGCCTGGGTCAAGAGATCCTGGCGAATGAAGGTGTAGCCCAGCGCCTGCTGCAGGCGCTGATTGAACAGGGAATTAGTCAATCTGGGGAGGCGCTGAACTGGGATCGCTGCTGGCGCTGAAATCAATCACAAGGCTAATGTTATGGACGAGCCTGGTGCGGAATGTGTAGTCGGCGGAAACGACCGGCACGCCGCCACGGCGGTCGACGACGAGATCTTTTCCCGTGACGCCCTTGACGTAGCCGACGCTGGCACGCTTGTCGAAATCGTTGCGGATCTCGCCGTTGCTCATATTCCTGAGATCAGACTGATGCGCCATGTCGGCAAGGACCTTCTTGACCCCGAAAAACTCGATATAGGCCGGCACCACTTTCATCGCCAGCATGGCGATGATCACCAGCATGACGGCGACAAACAGGAAGCCGATCATGGACAGGCCGCGTTGGCGGGATTTCACGGGATGCGCGCAGTGCATGGTGTCTCCTTATCGTATGGTGGTGCCGATGCGACCGAAATCGTCGAAGTTCATCCAGATGAAAAAGGCCTTGCCGACGATGTTCCTGTCCGGCACGAAGCCCCAATAGCGGCTGTCGTTGCTGGCGTCGCGATTGTCGCCCATCATGAAATACTGCCCTGCCGGAACCCTGCAGACGAAGCCTTCGCCGTCGGCATTGTAGGAGCAGTTTTCCCGGTGGGGGAAGTCCATCACCTGCGGCGGGTAGACCGACGGCTTGTCCGGCTCGGTCATCATGGCATGGCCGACGCCGTTGAGGCGCTCCTGATAGACCGTGGCGGTGATGTAATTGAGGCCGTTGCCGACATAGCTGTAGGTGCCGGTGGCGGTGCTCGGCACCGGGCGGCCGTTGACACTAAGCCGTTTGTCGCGGTATTCGACCAGGTCGCCCGGCACCCCGACCACGCGCTTGATGTAGTCGAGGCCTGGATCGGCCGGGTAGCGAAACACCATGACGTCGCCACGCTCGGGATTGTTCAGCTGGACGATCTTCTTGTTGATCACAGGCAGGCGGATGCCGTAGGTGTACTTGTTGACCAGGATGAAGTCGCCGATCAGGAGCGTCGGCATCATCGAGCCGGACGGGATCTTGAACGGCTCGACCAGGAAGGAGCGCAGCGCGAACACCACCAGGATGACCGGGAAGAAGCTCTTGGCGTACTCGACCAGCAGCGGTTCGCGGGCGCCCTTGTCGCGGCCGCGCTTGAGCAGCAGCGCGTCGAGCAGCCAGATACCGCCGGTGGCGGCGAGTGCGATGAAAAGAATGAGGGCGAAGTTCATGCTTATTTGTCCGAGACCTGGAGGATCGCAAGAAAGGCTTCCTGCGGGATTTCGACGTTGCCGACCTGCTTCATGCGGCGTTTGCCGGCTTTCTGCTTTTCCAGCAGCTTCTTCTTGCGCGTGATGTCGCCGCCGTAGCACTTCGCCAGCACGTTCTTGCGCATCGCCTTGACGTTCTCACGCGCGATGATGTTGGCGCCGATCGCCGCCTGCACCGCCACGTCGAACATCTGGCGCGGGATCAGCTCGCGCATCTTGGCGGCGAGTTCGCGCCCCCGGTACACGCTGGTGGCGCGGTGCACGATGAGCGAGAGTGCGTCGACCTTCTCGTTGTTGACCAGGATGTCGAGCTTGACCAGATCGCCCGCGCGGTATTCCTTGAATTCATAGTCGAGCGAGGCGTAGCCGCGGCTGGTCGATTTCAGCTTGTCGAAGAAATCCATCACGACCTCGTTCATCGGCAGGTCGTAGCGCAGCATCACCTGCCTGCCGTGGTACTGCATATCGACCTGCGTGCCGCGCTTCTGGTTGCACAGGGTGATGACGTTGCCGACGAATTCCTCCGGCACGAAGATCGTCGCCGTGATGATGGGTTCGCGAATTTCCTCGATCTTCGACAGTTCCGGCAGCTTGAACGGATTCTCGACGTTGATCATGGTGCCGTCCTTCATCAGCACCTCGTACACCACCGTCGGCGCGGTGGTGATCAGGTCCATGTCGTACTCGCGCTCGAGCCGCTCCTGCACGATGTCCATGTGGAGGAGGCCGAGGAAGCCGCAGCGGAAACCGAAGCCCAGCGCCTGTGAGACTTCCGGCTCGAATTGCAGCGCCGCGTCGTTCAGCTGCAGCTTGGTCAGCGCGTCGCGCAGCGCCTCGAAGTCGTGCGATTCGACCGGATACAGCCCCGCGAACACCTGCGACTGCACCTTCTTGAAGCCGGGCAGCGGCTCGGCCGCGGGTTTGTCGACCAGGGTGACGGTGTCGCCCACCTGGGCCGATTTGAGCTCCTTGATGCCGGCGATCACGAAGCCCACCTCGCCGGCCGAAAGCTGGGGCCGGTCGACCGACTTGGGGGTGAACACGCCGACGTGCTCGGTCAGGTGCTGCGCGCCGCTGGCCATGAAGCGGATCTTGTCCTTCGGTTTCAGCACGCCGTCGACCACCCGCACCAGCATGACCACGCCTACGTAGTTGTCGAACCACGAATCGATGATCAGTGCCTTCAGCGGCGCATCCTCGTCGCCACGCGGTGGCGGCACCTGCTTCACCACCACCTCGAGGATTTCGGCAATGCCGATGCCGGATTTGGCCGAGGCACGCACTGCATCGCTCGCATCCAGCCCGACGATGTCCTCGATCTCCGCTGCGACCCGGTCGGGATCAGCCGCGGGCAGATCAATCTTGTTCAGCACCGGAATGACTTCCACCCCGAGGTCGATCGCGGTGTAGCAGTTGGCCACGGTCTGGGCTTCGACCCCCTGCGAGGCGTCGACTACCAGCAAAGCGCCTTCGCAGGCTGACAGCGAGCGCGACACTTCGTAGGAAAAATCGACGTGGCCGGGGGTGTCGATCAGGTTGAGGCGGTAGGTCTGGCCGTCCTGCGCCTTGTAGGTGAGCGCGGCGGTCTGCGCCTTGATGGTGATGCCACGCTCCTTCTCCAGGTCCATGGAATCGAGCACCTGCGCCTCCATCTCGCGCTCCGACAGCCCGCCGCAAAACTGGATGAGGCGGTCGGCCAGGGTGGACTTGCCATGGTCGATGTGGGCGATGATGGAGAAATTGCGGATCAGATTCTGCGACACAGCAAAACGGGCACGTTTCCGTGCCCGGCTAGGGATGCGATAACTTGCAGAATTTTAACGGATATCAGGAGTGGGCGCGCAACCATTCCTGAAGCGCAGGCAGATTGAGTTCGTGGCGGCAAATCTCGGTGCTGCCGTCGAACAGCAAGGGCACCTCCCAGCCGAATTCTGCCTTGAGCGCGGGATCGGCATCCACGTCGACGGGAATGACGCGGTGGCCGGTTCCGGCGATCAGCACACGGACATGTTCCGCCATGTCCTCGCACAGTGGGCAGCCCGCCCGCGTGTAGAGCGTGAGCGTTGACGCTTTAGCGTCTTTAGAGCGTGGTTGTTGCCGGCTTGTCGGCTCGACAACCTCGGCCTCCCCCATGCGGGGACAGTCACGGCCTGCCCCTGGCGGGTGGAGGGTGAGGATCTTACTCACCCGAGATCTTCAGGGGAACGTAGAGCGAACCTTCGCCACGCCGAATCAGGATCGCTGCGCTCTTGCCCTTCGGGATGGCGGCGATCGTCTTGCGGAAGGCCTCGACCGTGGCGACCTTGCCGTTGTTCACCGCGAGGATCACGTCGCCGACCCGGATGCCCGCGCGCGCGGCGTCGCCGGTGACCTCTTCCACCAGCAGGCCGTGGTCGATATTGAGCTCGCGCCGCTGGTCGGCCGTCAGTTCGGACAACGCCAGGCCGCCCCGCGAATAAGCCTTGCCGCTCTTGCCGGCGGCGAGTTGCTCTTCGCCCGGCAATTCTCCCAGCACCACCGTCATCTCCTGCATCCGGCCCTTGCGCCAGACCTGCAGCGGAATCTTCGCCGCCGGCTTGGCCATGCCGACCATGCGCGGCAGGTCACCCGAGTTTTCCACCGGCTTGCCGTTGAACGTAAGAATCACGTCGGCCGCCTGCAGCCCGGCCTTGGCAGCCGGGCTGTCCGCCTGCACCTGCGATACCAGCGCACCGCGCGGACGATCCAGTCCGAAGGAATCGGCGAGATCGGCAGTCACTTCCTGGATCACCACACCCAGCCAGCCGCGCGAGACCTTGCCGGTGCTTTTCAGCTGCTCTGCGACGTCCATCGCGACGTCGATCGGGATCGCGAACGATACTCCCTGGTAGCCGCCGCTGCGGCTGTAGATCTGCGAATTGATGCCGACCACCTCGCCCTTCATGTTGAAGAGCGGCCCCCCGGAGTTGCCCGGGTTGATCGGCACATCGGTCTGAATGTAGGGCACATAGCTTTCCGATGGAAGCGAGCGGCCCTTGGCGGAAACAATGCCTGCCGTGACCGAATTCTCGAAACCGAACGGCGAACCGATGGCGACTACCGCCTCACCCACCCGGAGCTTGTCGGGGTCGCCCAGCTTGACCGTTGGCAGGTTGCCTGCCGTGATCCTGATGACAGCCACGTCGGTACGGCTATCGGCACCCACCACCTTGGCGCTGAACTTGCGCTTGTCGATAAGCTTGACCTCGACCTCATCCGCGCCCTGGACGACATGGGCATTGGTCAGGATATAGCCGTCACTGCTGACGATGAAGCCGGACCCGGCACCACGTGCCGGGATCTCGCGCATCGGGCCACCGGAGCCACCGGGACCGCCCGGAAAGAAGCGGCGAAAGAATTCCTGCATGGCCTCATCGTCGGGCATCGCGAAGGGCAAGCCCTCGGCGCCGTGCTTCACCATCTTGGTGGTGCTGATATTGACCACCGCCGGCCCCTGTTTTTCAACCAGATCTGCCACGTCTACGGCATCCTTGGCCCATGCCGGTGCAGACAAGGAAAACGCCAGCGCTGTCGCCGCCAAAGCCGCTCTCATCATGATGAACATCCTTTCCCGGTGTGAAACAGCATCTCGTTCTCGCGCCTGAGCACCATGGGGCGCTGCGTCTGCCCGCCTCGTGCGGCCAGCCAGCCCACCAGCCCGCCCAGCAGCATGCCGACCACGGCGGGGCCATCGCCCGGCTGCACCGCCTGAGCCAGCAAGGCACCTGCCAGCATCAGCCCCAGCGGCAGTCCGTACAGCCGTGCTGCGCTCCTGAGCACGCTGCCCTGGGCGATTCCGACCACGACGCGTTCTCCCGGCGCCAGCACCAGATCGCAGTCGACCAGAAAATGCCGGGGCTTGCGCTGGAGCAGTTCGGCGATGCGGCGCGACGAACAGCCCTGCCCGCCGCAGGCGCCGCAGCCAGAAGGCTCGACCGCCTGCACCCAGACGCCGTTTGCGGAGGTCTTCATCACTTCTGCAGTTTGCTCGAGCATGGTAGGGGTTATTTCCTTTTCACCGAGTTGCCGGTTTCGATCAATGCCGTGTTCGGCACTTCTCCCAGGGTCGTCACGGTGTATCCGTCGACCTCGCGCGCATAGACCCCGATCGCGCCTTCGGCTGACAATCCCTGCAGGCGCTGCAACTGGCGATCGACGGGTTCCACGAACATCGACAGCACGGAGAGGCCGTCCGAAAACACCAGATGGATGACAGGTGCCTGTTTCCCCGGCAGCATGCGCACGGCATCCTGCACCTGCTCAAAGCCCGGTGGGGGGGTCACGCTCCAGGCGAGTTCGGCCGGCTGGTCAAGACTGGCCTTGTGGATCTGTTTGCCCGCCAGGTCGTTGCGGAACAATCCGGCATCGGGCGCCTTGCCGATCTGGATTTCGGAGAACACGAACATCGACACCACGCTGCCGTTGTCGTTGATGATGCGCGACTTGAGCGGCAGCCCAGTCTGCTTGTCGAGCCACAGGTTGTAGGTGTAGCGGTAACCGTCGCGTGGTTCCAGCGTCACGACCTGGCAGGTCCGACCCGCCACGCGTTCGCTCCCGGCCAGCTTCGCCTCGTAGTAATCGAGCAGTCTGGCCGGCTGGGCGGGAAGCAGGGCGGGGAAGAAACGGCGCGGCGCATTGCGCTCCAGCCGCACATTCTTGCCGTCGGGCAAGTGGCAATAAACGTCGTTGTTGATGCGGAGAAAATGGCGCGGCGCGCCATCCATCACCTCGACCTTTTCCAGTTCGCCCGTCCCCTGGGTGCGATGCAGCACGCGCAGCACCTCGACATATTCGCCGTGGTGGTACACATAGACCCCGCTGTAGTTCTGCTGCTTGGCCGCCGCAGCCGCGCGGTTGAGCCAGTCGAGAGCTTCGTCTGCGTGGGCCAGCCCCGACAATAGCGCCAGTCCGGCAACCCATGCAGCAAGCCAGCCTTGCCGCGGAGCAAGCGCAAGCCGCGCCTGCATCAGCGCGGCTCCACTGCAACCGCCACCGCGCGCTGGTATGGCGATGCCACGGCCATCGGAGCGAACTCCTGATGGACTGCCAGGTAGGCTGCGAAGCGCGCATCGTCAGGCACCGTTTCGGGCGCCAGCGTGGCTTGCTGGAGCCCTGGCGCCACAGCCACCGATGCAGGCGCCGGCCCATCCGACATCAGGCCGGTGAGCGAAACGGCGCCCCACACCGCGAGCGAAGCAAACGACGCCACCGCCACCCGTTGCGGCCAAACGCTGCGGCGCGGTGCAAGCACGGTGGGCTCGGCGGCCAACTGCGCCGAGAAGCGCGCCATAAAATCATCCCCGGCCGGCGCCACGCCGCGCATCAGATCGCCGATCAGGTGGTATTCGGACCAGGCCTGTCGCAGGCCCTCGTCGCGCTTCATCGCCGTGATGCACGCCTCGGTCTCGGCACGCGGCATTTCGCCATCGAGCAGCGTGGACAGCGTCGATCTCGGGTCGTCGGCCTGGTTGGTCTCGGAATGGGTATCGGGTTTGCGAAGTGCTGACATGATTACCACCTTTTGTCCTGACTGGTGCCCAGCATCGGGCGTATCTTTTCCGCAATGGCCTCGCGCGCGCGGAAGATCCGCGAGCGCACGGTGCCGATCGGACATTCCATCATCTGCGCGATTTCCTCGTAGCTCATGCCTTCGATTTCACGCAGGGTGATGGCCGTCCGCAACTCATCGGGCAAGGCGTCGACTGCCTCGTTCACTGCTTTGGCGATCTGCTTGGTCTGGAGTTCCGCATCCGGGGTCGCGATATCGCGCAGCAGTCCGCCATCATCGTAATTCTCCGCGTCTTCGGCCAGCACGTCGCTCGACACCGGTTGCCGCTTGTGCGCCACCAGATAGTTCTTGGCGGTGTTGACGGCGATGCGATACAGCCAGGTGTAAAAGGCGCTTTCGCCGCGGAACCCCGGCAACGCGCGACAGGCCTTGATAAAAGCTTCCTGCGTGATATCTTCAACCTCCGCCGAATCGCGCACCATGCGCGACAACAGCCGCCCGAGCTTGCGGTGGTACTTGCTCACCAATAGCTCGAAAGCGCGCTTGTCACCCTGCTGGGCGCGTTCGACCAACACCTGATCCAGTTCGCGGTCCGACATATCTCCCTGCTGTTTCTTGTTTATGCTGGAAGTATACGTGACCGCATCTTCCGGCAGGTGTGAGCAGACTGCCGCAAAAAAGTTCACCCCCCCAACAGGGTTATTTGGCCGGGGCCCAAGCCTGCTATCATCGCCCGGACCATCATGCACAGAATGCACAGACACGACGTCCTCGTCCTCGGCAGCGGCCTCGCCGCACTGACCACCGCGCTCAAGCTCGCCGACCAGCGGCAAGTCGCCATTGTCACCAAACGCCAGATGACCGACGGTGCCAGCGACTGGGCACAGGGCGGAATCGCCGCGGCGGTCGACAGCGGGGACTCGATCGAGGCACACGTCCACGACACCCTGGTCGCGGGCGCGGGCCTTTGCGACGAGGCAGTCACCCGGCTGGTCGCCAGCCAGGCACGCGAGATGATCGCCTGGCTGACCGCCAACGGCGTCGCCTTCACCCCCGATCCCCAGGTCCCCGGCGGCCTGCATCTGTCACGCGAAGGCGGCCATTCCAGGCGCCGCGTGGTGCACGCTGCCGACGCCACCGGCCATGCCGTGCAGACCAGCCTGCTCGACCGCGTGCGCGCCCATCCCAACATCGACACCTTCGAACAGCACGTCGCCATCGACCTCATCACCGGCAAACGCGCCGGCGGCGAGGAACGGCAGATCCACGGCGCCTATGCGCTGAACAAGGGCACCGGCGAAGTCGAAACCTTCGCCGCCGGCCACACGGTGCTCGCCACCGGCGGGGCCGGCAAAGTCTACCTCTACACGACCAATCCCGACACCTCGACTGGCGACGGCATCGCAATGGCCTGGCGTGCCGGCTGCCGGGTGGCCAACCTGGAATTCGTCCAGTTCCACCCGACCTGCCTGTACCACCCGCACGCGAAATCCTTCCTCATCTCCGAGGCAGTGCGCGGCGAAGGCGGCCACCTTCTGCTGCCCGACGGCAGCCGTTTCATGCATCGGCACGATGCGCGCGCCGAACTCGCCCCGCGCGACATCGTGGCGCGCGCGATCGACTTCGAGATGAAGAAACGCGGTATCGACTGCGTCTATCTCGACATCAGCCACAAGCCAGCCGACTTCGTACGCGAGCATTTCCCGACGATTTACCGCCGCTGCCTGGAACTCGGCATCGACATCACGCGCCAGCCGATCCCGGTGGTGCCGGCCGCGCACTACACCTGCGGCGGCGTGGTGACCGACATCGACGCGCGCACCGACCTGTGCAACCTGCATGCGGTGGGCGAGGTCACCTTCACCGGCCTGCACGGCGCCAACCGGCTGGCCTCGAATTCGCTGCTCGAGTGCCTGGTGTTCGGCCACGCCGCGGCCGCAGACATCCTGGGCAGCCCACCCGCCCCCTCGCTCGACCTGCCGCAGTGGGACGCATCGCGGGTCACCGACCCGGACGAGGAAGTAGTCATCTCGCACAACTGGGACGAGCTACGGCGCTTCATGTGGGACTATGTCGGCATCGTGCGCACCAACAAGCGGCTGACGCGCGCCTCGCACCGGATCCGTCTGCTGCACGCCGAAATCGACGAGTTCTATCGCAACTTCCGCGTCAGCAACGACCTGATCGAACTGCGCAATCTGGTGCAAAGTGCCGACCTCATCATCCGCTGTGCACAACTGCGGCAGGAAAGCCGCGGTCTGCACTACAGCCGGGACTACCCCGAGACTCTGCCGATCGCAGGCAATACCGTGCTCAATCCGCGTCCCGGGACGCTATGTCCGAGCGTGTGTGGCCTAGCCAGCGAAGCGACACCCTGAGCCGGCGCAAGTCGCCGGCTGCCGCGCTGTCGGGCAGCAAAGCCAGGCTACGCACCCGCCGCTCCCCCGCTGGGCGGTAGCGCAGTACGACAAGCGCCGGGGAAACCAGGCTGTCGCCCTGCACCTCGATATCGCACCACTCCCCCGTCCCGTCCGAGGATTGAAGCCGTCCGTCCGCAGCCACCCGCCATACGCCGGTTAAACGCACCTGTCGCCATCCCCAGGCGGCCAGTCCGGTCACGCCTACCGCCAGCGCCAGTCGGACGCCGTCCGGCAAGGCAGCAAGCCCGATCGCGACCAGCGCCAGCAAAACCATGCCGAGCAGCAACAGCCCCAGCCGGAGTGAGGGCTTGAGTTCAATTTCGCGCATCAGCGTGTACACTTTTGGCCTTCATCGCATCCCTCTTGACTGGACCGTATCGTGATCGAATCCTGGAACCATTTTCTGAAATCCCAAGGCGCGACCACCGATGGCGGCACCGTGCTGCACTATGGCGACCCTGCTGCAGAGCGCGCCGCCGCCGAAAACGGCACCATTGTGGCGGATTTGTCGCAACTCGGCGTCATCGCGTTCCGGGGCGAGGACACCGCCACGTTCCTGCAGGGCCAGCTCACCAACGACGTGCGCATGCTGCAAGCCGACAGTGCGCAATGGAGCGGCTACTGCAGCGCCAAGGGGCGCCTGCTCGGCAATTTCCTGATGTGGCGGCAGAACGAGGATTATTGCCTGCAACTCTCGGGGGACATTCTTCCCGACGTACTGAGGCGCCTGTCGATGTTCATCCTGCGCGCCAAGGTAAAAGGGCGCGACGCCAGCGACGAGACCGTGCGGCTGGTCGTGGCGGGCAAGCAGGCGCTGGCTGCGGTGAATGCTGCAATGGGTGCCGTCCCGGCAGCCGCGATGCACAGCGTGGCCGCCGAAGCCGGACAGGTCGTCCGCCTGGGCGACGACAAGTTCGTTCTGTCGATCGCGCCCGATCACGCGGCTGCCGTGTGGCAGGCGCTGCGCCAGTCGGCCACCCCGGTCGGCGCACCAGTCTGGGACTGGCTGCGGCTCAGCGCCGGCATTCCGATGATCGTCAGCGCAACCCAGGAGCAGTTCGTGCCGCAGATGATCAACCTTGAAATCATCGGGGGCGTGAGCTTCCAGAAGGGCTGCTATCCCGGCCAGGAGATCGTCGCGCGCAGCCAGTATCTGGGCAAGCTCAAGCGCCGCATGTTCCTGGCGCACGTCGATGCCGAGGCCGCGCCCGGCGACAACCTGTACAGCGCCGACATCGAGGGTCAGGCCACCGGCACCGTGGTCAACACCGCGCCAGCGCCCGAGGGGGGCTTCGATCTCCTTGCGGTGGCACAGGTGGAAAGTGCAGCCACCCAGGTGCTCCACCTGAAAGCCGCCGATGGCGCGGCGTTGACGCTGAAACCCCTGCCCTACGCGCTGCCTGAATAGCGAACTGCATGATCCCTTGGCGTTGTCAATCAACCTCTTCCACCGGCACCCGCGCAGCCAGAGCGCACAGCAGTTCATAGCTGCTGGTGCCGGCAGCCGTGGCCACCGCATCCACCGGCAGACCTTCCCCCCATAGCACCACCGGGCTGCCGACACCGGCCTCAGGACACTCGCTCAGGTCCACGCACAGCATGTCCATCGACACCCGCCCCAAGGTCCGGCTGGTGTGGCCGCCGACCTGGACCGGCGTGCCGGTCAGCGCATGACGCGGATAACCGTCGGCATAGCCGCATGCGACCACGCCCACCCGCATCGTGCGATCGGCGCGGAACAACTGGCCATAGCCTACCCCTTCGCCCGCCTGCAGGGTCTGCACGCCGATGATCTCCGACTGCAGCGTCATCGCCGGACGCAGGCCCAGTTCGGCGGCCGTCACGTCGGCAAACGGGGAAGCGCCGTACAGCATAAGGCCCGGGCGCACCCAGGCCCCCCGGGTATCCGGATAGCGCAGCAGCGCCGCCGAATTGGCGCTGCTCCAGGGCAGGCCGTGTCCGGCCAATTCGCGCAGAAACGGCTGCAGTTGCCAGTCCACCCCGGCAGCCTCGTCTGCCTGGGCAAAATGGGTCATCAGGGTGATCCCGGCCACACCCGGCAGGCTTTTCACCCGTGCAACAGTCGCGGCATGCTCGGCGAGCGGAAGTCCAAGCCGGTGCATGCCGCTGTCGAACTTGAGGAAGACCTGAATCGGGCGGGGAGGCGGCTGTTGCTGCAGCCAGTCGAGATGTGCCGCGTAGTGCAGCACCGGCCATAAATCCAGTTCGGCGCAGGTGGCAATTTCGTCAGGGCCGAAGATGCCTTCGAGCAGCAAGATGGGCTGCTCCACCCCCATCTGCCTCAGGTTGGCGGCCTCTTCCAGCGTCAGCACGGCAAAGCCGTCCGCCGCCGCCAGCGCCCGCCGTGCGCGGGACAGCCCGTGGCCGTAGGCGTTGGCCTTGACCACGGCGAACACGCGTGCGGCACCTGCAAGGCGGCGCGCCACGCGCAGGTTGTGCGCCATGGCACCGGCTGAAATCCGCGCCTGGATGGGCCGCATGGGCCTAATACGAGCCCGGCTGCGCCAGGGTTTCGAAGCGCGTGTATTCGCCGAGGAAGGCCAGCCGCACTGTGCCGATCGGGCCGTTACGCTGCTTGCTGATGATGATTTCCGCAGTGCCCTTGTCCTGCGTATCGGGGTTGTAGACTTCGTCGCGGTAGATGAACAGGATGACGTCGGCATCCTGTTCGATGGCGCCCGATTCGCGCAGGTCGGACATTACCGGGCGTTTGTTGGGGCGCTGTTCGAGCCCGCGGTTCAGCTGCGACAGTGCGATCACCGGTACATGCAGCTCTTTCGCCAGCCCTTTCAGCGCACGCGAGATTTCCGAGATTTCGGTGGCACGGTTCTCGCCGCTGCTGCTGGCCGACATCAGCTGGATGTAGTCGATCACGATGAGGCCGAGCTTGCCGCACTGGCGCATCAGCCGGCGCGCGCGCGCGCGCAGTTCGAGAACGTTGAGCCCCGGCGTCTCGTCGATGAAGACCGGCGCCTCGTTGAGCTTGCCGAGCGCATAGGTGAGGCGCTGCCAGTCGTCCTCACCGAGCTTGCCGGTACGGAGCCGGTGCTGGTCAAGCCTGCCGACCGAGCCGATCATCCGCATCACCAGCTGGGTGCCACCCATTTCCATCGAGAACACCGCCACCGGCAGGCCGGTGTCGAGCGCGACGTTCTCGGCGATGTTGATCGAGAAAGCAGTCTTGCCCATCGACGGCCGCCCGGCGACGATGACGAGGTCGCCCGGCTGCAGGCCCGAGGTTTTCTGATCGAGGTCGTGAAAACCGGTGGGCACGCCGGTGACGCCGGAATCATTATCGCGGTGATACAGCTCGTCGATGCGCTCGACCACTTCCTTCAAGAGCGGCTTGATTTCGGTGAAGCCCGCCTGCCCGCGGCTGCCGGATTCGGCAATCTCGAACACCTTGGCCTCGGCCTCGTCGAGCAGCTGCGACGCGCTGCGCCCGGCCGGCGAATAGGCGGTATCGGCAATGCCGGTCGCCACGTCGGCGAGGCGGCGCATCACCGAGCGCTCGCGTACGATTTCGGCATAGCGGCGAATGTTGGCGGCCGACGGCGTGTTGCTTGCCAGCGCGACAATGTAGGCAAGTCCGCCGACGCCTTCGAGCTGGCCGAGCGACTGCAGCGCCTCAGCCACCGTCACCGCATCGGCCGGCCGGTTCTCGGCGATCTGCCGCACGATCGCGCGCAGGACCTGGCGATGATCCTGGCGGTAGAAATCACTTTCCGACACCACGTCGCCGATGCGGTCCCACGCGCTGTTGTCGAGCAACAATCCGCCCAGCACCGCCTGTTCGGCCTCCAGAGAATGCGGCGGCAGGCGCATCTGTGCCAGTTGAGGGTCGGACTGGGTGTTTAGCGTGTGGATGGCGGCCATGGCGGCATTCTAGTCTTCGCCTACAGCCCGACCAAGGGGTAAGGCTGTGGATAAAGGGTGGACAAGCATGAATAAAAAAAGGGAGCCGACGGCTCCCCTTTTTCGGCCTGTCCGGTGCGATTATTGTTCGCCGGCCACCACCACCGTGATGTTGGCGATGACGTCGGTGTGCAGCGCCAACACCACCGGGTATTCGCCAGCGGCCTTGAACGGGCCTTCGGGCAACCGCACGTCGGCCTTGATCACTTCGTGGCCCTGCGCCTTCAATGCGTCGGCGATGTCGGCATTGGTGACCGAACCGAACAGGCGGCCGTCGACGCCGGCTTTCTGTCTGACCGTCACGCTGGTGCCTTCCAGCTTCTCGGCGCGGCGCTGGGCATCGGCGAGTTTCTCGGCGGCAACACGTTCCAACTCGGCCTTCTGCGCCGCAAACGCTTCCATGTTGGCCTGCGTAGCGCGGCGCGCACGGCCGGAGGGGATCAGGAAGTTGCGGGCGTAGCCGTCTTTCACCTTGACCACGTCACCCAGATTGCCCAGGTTGACGACTTTGTCCATCAGAATCACTTGCATGGTCGTCTCCTCAATGCAGATCGGTGTAGGGCATGAGCGCCAGGAAGCGCGCACGCTTGATCGCGGTGCCCAACTGGCGCTGGTAATGCGCCTTGGTGCCGGTGATGCGGGCCGGGATGATGCGGCCGTTCTCGGCGATGAATTCCTTCAGTACCTCGATGTCCTTGTAATCGACTTCGACCACCTTCTCGGCGGTGAAGCGGCAGAACTTGCGACGCTTGAAGAGACCACGATTGCCGCTCTCGCGGCGCTTGCCGGCAAACTTGCCGCCTGATTTACCACCCATGGGACGTGCCATGATTCATTCCTTTTCGATTCGATTCAATATCAAGATCAGTTGTCGGCTGTTCACGCTGCGCCGGTTCAACGCGCCTTCCAGTTTCACCTGCGTTCCGGCTGCCAGTTGAGCCAGTCGGGCAGCGAGGGGGCCACTTGCCTGCACCCTCAACTCGCATTCCACCTGCCGGGCCTGTGCTGCCACTTCCTGATTGCTGCGGTGCAAGACGACCGCTTCGGCAATCGGCACACCGGCCGGGCTGTAACGTAAGGGGTCAATCTGGACGAGCGCTCCGCTGATGACCAGCCGGTTCACTCACTCAGGCTGCGGCAGGCTGCTCGGCCACGGCTTCCGGCTTGGCACTGTCCAGCATGTCACGCGACTTCTCTTCCTTCATCATCGGCGAGGCAGTGGTCACCGCGGCGTCGCGCTTGATGGTCAGATGGCGCAGCACGGCGTCGTTGAACTTGAAGCCATGCTCGAGCTCTTCCAGGGTTTCCTGGTCGCACTCGATGTTCATCAGCACGTAGTGGGCCTTGTGAACCTTCTGGATCGGATAGGCCATCTGGCGGCGGCCCCAGTCTTCCAGGCGGTGGACGCTGCCGCCGCGCGCGGTGATATTGCTGCGATAGCGTTCGATCATGGCGGGCACCTGCTCGCTCTGATCGGGATGGACGATAAATACGATTTCGTAATGCCGCATCGAGTTTCCTTTCGGTTCAGCCCCCCGCTGCGGTGCGGTGGAGCAAGGGTTTAAACAACCAGCTAAAAACAATCCCCGGAAAACCGGGGACTGCGAATAATACGCTTTTATTGAGAAAAAACAAAGGTGACGACGCGGTTGCCGCGGCGTGCCCCGCTATGTAATATTCCCTCTACCGGATATTACCTGGCTATCTCGTTGGATCAGCGTCGGGCCTTCACGAACGACAGCGATTCCCCGGCCTGTCCTCACAATCAGCAAATGAATAAATGGATTGGCATGAAGCGATGGACGGTCGAAACGCAGGTCCTGGTCGGATTCGGTCTGGCGATCTCGGTACTGGCCGTTGTCGGCGCAAGCCTTTACCGCACCACCGTCGGTTTCATAGACACCAGCGCAGCGGTGGCACGGTCCCAACAGACGCTCACCACCCTGGAAAGCATCTACTCGCTCATCAGTCAGGCGGAGTCCCGCCAGCGCGTCTATTTGCTGCTGGGTGACGAGATCAATCTCGCCCCGCGCGAGGCAGCCGTAGCGCGCATGAACGCTCTGGTGGCGGAACTCGGCCAACTCACCACCGACGATCCGCAACTGCGGGCCCATCTGCCTGAGTTCAGGCAGCGCATCGCAGACCGGATGACGATGCTCGACGCAGTGCTCGAAGCGCGCCGCCGCGGGGGTTTCGAGGCCGGTCAGCAACAACTCGCGGCCAGCCCGGGCCGCGACGAAATGCGTAAGCTGAACGAACTGGTCGTGTTCATGCAGGGTGAACTGAGCACGCGGCTCGAGCAGCGACAGCAGGCCGCCCGGGAAAGCGCGCACCGCACCCTCGCCATGCTCGGGCTGCTACTGGTACTGGTCGTGGTCGCACTCACCGCGTTATATGCGCGCATCCACCGCGAGGCGCTCGAGCGGCGCAAAAGCGAGGAGCGCCTGCGCGCGGTCGTGGACACCGCGGTGGACGCCATCATCACCATCGACGCTTCGGGCCTCATTGAGAGCTTCAACCCGGCCGCCTCGCGACTATTCGGTTATACGGCTGCCGAGATGATCGGCCGCAATGTCTCCCGGCTGATGCCGGAGCCAGACCGCAGTCGGCATGACGGATATCTCGACCGTTATTTCAAGAGCGGAGAACGGCACATCATCGGCGTCGGGCGCGAGGTCACCGCGCAGCACAAGGATGGCAGCCGCATCCCGATCGGCCTGGCGGTGAGTGAAATGCGTCTGGGCGAGCAGCGCTTGTTCACCGGCATCCTGCACGATCTCACCCTGCGCAAGCGCGCCGAGGCGCGTCAAGCGGAGCTGATCGACGACCTTCAGGCCGCCAACGAAGAGTTGAAGAACTTTGCCTACGTCGTATCGCACGACCTCAAGGCACCGCTACGAGGCATCGGCTCGCTCTCCGATTGGCTCCTGAGCGACTACGCCGACAAGATCGACGACCAGGGCCGCGAATATCTCACGCTCATGAAGAACCGGGTCAGCCGCATGGATGCGCTCATCGATGGCATCCTCGAGTACT
>JANJWF010000055.1 GCA_024709685.1 Thiobacillus sp. | reverse complement strand
CGCCGCAGCCAAGGTCGGTGGCATCCACGCCAACAACACCTACCCGGCCGAGTTTATCCGCGACAACCTCGCGATCCAGACCAACATCATCCACGCGGCGTACAAGAATGATGTGAAGCGCCTGATGTTCCTCGGCTCCAGCTGCATCTTCCCCAAGATGGCGCCGCAGCCGATGAAGGAGGAATACCTGCTGACCGGGCCGCTGGAATCGACCAACCGGCCTTACGCGCTCGCCAAGATCGCCGGCATCGAGATGTGCTGGAGCTACAACCGGCAGTACGGCACCAAATATCTCGCCGTGATGCCGACCAATCTCTATGGACCTGGCGACAACTACCATCCCGAGAATTCGCACGTCATTCCGGCGCTCATCCGGAAATTTCATGAAGCGAAGATCGGCAACAAACCTGCTGTGACGGTGTGGGGCACCGGCAAGGCGCGCCGCGAATTCCTCTACAGCGAGGACATGGCCGATGCCTGCGTTTTCCTCATGCAACTGCCGCCCGAGAAATACGACACCCTGCTGGGATCGGACGAGGCGGCGACCGGCGTGTTCATGCCGCCGCTGGTCAACATCGGCGTCGGAAACGACCTCACGATCCGCGAGCTTGCCGAGACGGTCGCGAAGGTGGTGGGCTTTTCCGGTGAACTGGTGTTCGACACCAGCAAGCCCGACGGTACGCCGCGCAAGCTGCTCGACGTGGGCCGGCTGCACGCGATGGGATGGAAGGCCGGTGTGTCGCTCGAAGAAGGTCTCAAGTGCGCGTACCAGGATGCCCTGGACAAGCTTTGATTCCAATCGACGCGAGCCGGTGAGTCTCTTTGCATGTCACTCCTGTCGAGCGACTATCGAGAAGGCCGGAATACGGCCATGATCGCGGTGTTGCGCAGATTGCAGGCCAGTCCCAGGATGATGGCGCTGGCGGACCAGGTTATCGTTTCGGCGTGCAATTTCTTCACCACGCTGATCACCGCGCGGCTGCTGTCGGTCGAGGGCTTCGGCCAGTTCAGCCTGGCGATCATGGGAACGCTTTTTGCCGCCAACCTACATCGGGCCGTTCTCACGCAACCCATGAATGTACTGGGCGCGACGGAGGGGCCATCGCAGCTGGCGCTCCGCGTGCTGTCCCTGTTGAAGGTCCATTTGTTCGCCATACCGCTGGCGGCCTGCTTCATCGCCGTCCTGTCATACCATCTGTTCCCCAGCGTGGCCATGTTCATCGCGGTCGTCTGGTATCTGGCCGGCTTTTTCCTGCAGGAACTGCTGCGTCGTTACTGGTATGTCAGGGGCCAGCTCGGTTATGCATTCATCAACGATGTCATCAGCTACGGCGGGCAACTGCTGCTCATGCTGCTGGTGGAATGGGTATGGGAACTCGACCGGGTCAACGTGTTTATCGTGATGGGGATCACCTCCTGGCTGGGGTTTCTCGTCGGTCTGATGAAAGTCGAATGGCCAAGGCCGCGTGTGTCCTCCTCCTTATGGCAGACACTGTCGCAGCACTGGCGCATCGCGCGTTGGCTGGTGTTGACCGTTCTCGCGGTCTGGGGCGCAGGCCAGGTCTATCCCTTCCTCATCGCCTCGCTGGGGCCCGTCGTGGTGGCGACGTTCTCGGCCAGCAAGAACATCCTGAATGTCATCGGCATCCTCGTGCAAAGCTTCGGCAACTACCTGCCCGGCCGTGCCGCGTTGCTGCTCAAGGAACAGGGCAAGCAGGCATTACGCCGCCACATGCTGGTCACGCTGGGGCAGTCGGGTCTGGCCTCTTTCGGGCTGTTCGTCATTGTGCTGTGGCTGGCGCAGCCGTTGCTGCACCTCCTGTATGGCGGCACCTACGATCACGCGGCCTACCTCCTGCAAATCCTCGCGGTGGGGGCGTCCTGCACCATCCTCGGCGCCGCGCTCGGAGCCTATTCGCTCGCGATGGAGGATTCGCGCTCCAATTTCCTCGCCAATCTCGGGGCGACGGCCATGACCTTCACCGCCGGCCTGTGGCTGATCCGGGAGTATGGCGTGGAAGGGGCGGCGATCGCCACCTCGCTGAGCCTCGCCACGGCGATGCTCCTGCAGGCCCTGCTGGTTTTTCTGCGCTATCGCAGCCTGCCGGAAGGAGTCCAGCGTGCATGACGCCCGGCTCGTGAGGGTCGTCCAGTGCCTGGTCGAGCGGTTCGACCAGGCTGGCATCGCATGGTGCGTGCTGCGCAATTACGAGACTTTTCCCGCGCCGCGCTCGGATACCAGTGATCACGATATTCTCGTCGACTGCTCGCCGCGCCGGGGTCTTGAGCTATTGCAGGAAGTGATAGGTACTGAATCGATCGGCATTGGCTCGGTATTCACCAAAAGCGACGGAAACATGAAGGGCATTTTTCTCTGCCTGCCAGGCCAGCCCAGCCTGCATATCGATTTCATTCAGCGTCTCTGCTGGAAAGGCATGCGGCTCGTCGATGTGCGGCAGGTTCTGGCGACCTGCGCACGCCGTGGTACTGCCTGCGTGCCGGCACCCGGCTGCGAGGCGGCTGTTTCGCTGATGGGCTATCTCTTCCATCAGGGCAAGGTCAAGCCCGCCTATCGCGAGCGGATACAACAATTGACCCTGCAGGACCGGGAAGGCTTTACGGCCTGCCTTGCGCCCGTGTGGGGAAACCAACTGGCACAGGCCCTGGCAGACCGCGCCGCGGCAGGCGACTGGGACGGCTTCGCTGCCTGGGTGAAATCCGGCAAGCGCCATCTGCTGCGCAAACTGGCGGCGCGCCCCTTCGAGGCGCTGCGCGTGGCCGGCCGGACTGCGGCGACCCTGGCGCGGCGCATGGCGGCCCCCACCGGCCTGTGGGTGGCGTTCATGGGGCCGGACGGCGCGGGCAAGACCACGGTCGCCGAGGCTTACCGCGCACGTTTGTCGACCTTGTTCGATGCGGGACACCAGCATCAATTCCACTGGCGCCCCCGCTGGCTGCCCGCACCTGGCAAACTGGCCGGCCACAGCGAGGCGGAAATCGTGGTGGAGGACCCGCATGGCAAGCCGCCACGGGGCAGGCTGGTTTCGCTGCTGCGCTTCGGCTATTTCTGGCTTGATTTCGTGCTGGGTCACTGGGTACGGGTCCGGCCACTGCTGGTGCGGCGCAACCTGGTCAGCTTCGACCGTTGCTATTTCGATTTCCTCGTCGACCCCCGCCGCTTCCGGCTTCAGGTGCCGCGCGGGCTGTTGCGGCTGTTCGCCCATCTGGTGCCGCAGCCCGACCTGATTTTCGTGCTCGATGCACCGGCCAGCGTACTGCGTGCGCGCAAGCAGGAGCTTGGCCAGGATGAAATCGCCGCGCAACTCGACGCGCTGCGCGCGCTGGTCGAGCGGCAGCCGAACAT
>JANJWF010000098.1 GCA_024709685.1 Thiobacillus sp. | reverse complement strand
CACGTGCTGCATCACGGCGGAAACGCGCTCGAGCCCCATGCCGGTGTCGACGCTGGGCTTGGGCAACGGGTGCATCGTGCCCGCCTCGTCGCGGTTGAACTGCATGAACACGATGTTCCAGATCTCGATGTAGCGGTCGCCGTCTTCGTCGGGCGATCCCGGCGGTCCGCCGGCCACTTCGGGTCCGTGGTCGTAGAAGATCTCGGTGCAGGGGCCGCAGGGGCCGGTGTCGCCCATCGCCCAGAAGTTGTCCGAGGCGTAGCGCGCGCCCTTGTTGTCGCCGATGCGGACGATGCGTTCCGTGGGCACGCCGATGTCGTGGCGCCAGATGTCCCAGGCCTCGTCGTCCTCGGCGTAGACCGTGACCCACAGCTTGTCCGCGGGCAGTTTCAATACTTCGGTGAGGAATTCCCAGGCGTACTTGATCGCCTCGCGCTTGAAATAGTCGCCGAAGCTGAAATTGCCCAGCATCTCGAAGAAGGTGTGGTGGCGTGCCGTGTAGCCGACGTTCTCCAGGTCGTTGTGCTTGCCGCCGGCGCGCACGCAGCGCTGCGACGATACCGCGCGGGTGTAGGGGCGCTTGTCCTGGCCGGTGAACACATCCTTGAACTGCACCATGCCGGCATTGGTAAACAGCAGGGTGGGATCGTTACCCGGCACCAGCGGGCTGGACGGCACGATCGTGTGGCCCTTGGAGGCGAAGAAATCGAGGAAGCTCTGGCGGATGGCGCTGCTTTTCATGGTGTTGGGATGGGGACGTACGTGAGCATCGGACAATAAGGCATTGTATCCGTTAAAGTTCCATGCTTACAGGCGGTGCAGGAGGGGAATATGCGCGAAGCGGACGTGATTGCGACGACTCGGGAATGGATCGAAAAAGCGGTGATCGGGCTGAACCTGTGCCCGTTCGCCGAGCCGGTCTACGTGAAGGACCAGGTGCGCTTCGTGGTCAGCCGGGCACCGCATCTCGACGGCTTCCTGGAAGACCTCGACCGCGAACTGGATTTTCTGGCGGCGGCCGACCCCGACGCCATCGACACCACGCTGATGATTCATCCGTCACTGCTGCCGGACTTTCTCGATTTCAACGATTTCCTGCAGTTGGCCGAGGCGGCCGTGGGCGAACACGGGCTGGAAGGGGTGATCCAGATCGCCGGTTTTCATCCGGCTTTTCAGTTTGCCGATACCCCGCCCGATGACATCGGCAATTACACCAGCCGCGCCCCGTACCCCACCCTGCAGTTGCTGCGCGAGGCGAGTATCGAGCGGGCGGTGGCGGCTTTCCCCGAAGCGGATGCGATCTACGAGCGCAACATCAGGACGCTCGTGGCGCTGGGGCGGGCGGGATGGGACGCATTGTGGAAGGTGCCGCCCAAGCGCTAGCGCCGCGGGCGGCTGGCGGTGACGCGGCGCTGCCGCGAACGGTGCGGAGAAACCCCGGCCTAGCTGCCGCAGCCGCCGCAGCAACCGCCGCTTGCGTGCCCGCGCCGTTCCTCTTCGACCTTCAGGCCGGCGCTGGCGAGCACTGCCACCAGTTCTGCCCGGGTCGGCGCGGCGTCGTCAATGCGAGCATGCAGGCTCGCAGGGGTGTCGAAAAACGACACGTCGTGCACGCCGGCCGTCGCTTTCAGGTTTGCGCGGGCCAGTTCGACTGCTTCGGCACTGACCGGGTTGGCGATATTGAGAATCTCGATTTTCATGCTTGCTTGCTCCTTGATAAATAACTCAGATGTTTTCGGTCAGTCTTGCATACAGACGCGGCAATACCTGGGGTAGCATCGCTGCGTCGTGCACCACTATATAGCCTGCGGCGCCGAACAGATGCGGCAGGTAATCTCCGGCTTTTTCATCGATGGTCACGCAAAATGGCGTGAGTCCCAGGCGGCGTGCCTCGATGATCGCCATGCGGGTATCTTCGATCCCGTAACGGCCCTCGTATTTGTCGAGATCGTTAGGCTTGCCGTCGGTCAGGATCAGCAACAGGCGGCGCGCCGTTTTGCGCGACGAGAGAATTGCCGTCGCATGGCGGATCGCTGCGCCCATGCGGGTGTAGTAGCCGGGCTTGATGGCGGCGATGCGGCCGCGGATGTGGTCACCATAGCGCTCGTCAAACCCCTTGAGCAGATGGAAGCGCACGTTGTTTCGGCGCACCGACGAAAAGCCGTACAGCGCGAAGCGGTCGTTGGTCGCTGCGAGCGCCTCGCCGAATAGCATCAGACTGTCGCGGATCACCTCGATCACGCGTGCCGTATTGTTGACCCAGGCGTCGGTCGAGAGCGACAGATCGGCCAGCAGGAGACAGGACAGGTCGCGCTGCTGCTGGCGATTGTCGACGTACAGTCCGGGCTCGCTCGTGCGGATGCCATTCATCTTGTCGGCGGCAAAACGCACACAGGCATCGATGTCGAGTTCATTGCCGGACGGCTGCGCACGCAGGCGTTCGCGTTGCGTGGTCACTGCCTGGAATTGCTGGCGGAGCCGCTTGGCCGGCGCCCGCAGGGCCTGTGGCAGTACGCACGGATCGGCATCGCGCGCGAGCAGCATCTGCAGACGGCAATGGGCGGGCTGCAGGCGCTGCTTGCGGTAATCCCATTCCGGCAGCAGGATGCCGTCGACCAGCATCACGTCGTCGTCGGCCTCGGCCGGCAGGTCGAGGTCGAAGCGCAGCCGGCTCGCGGTGGTATTGTTGTTGTCGTCCTCGGCGATGCTGAGGATGTCGAGATCGTTGGCGGCCTTGGCGGCGTGCTCGTTCTCGTCTTCGTCGAGCGGGCGGTCGACCTTGACGAATTCGGCCCAGGAAAACAGGCTTTCGGCACGAAACATCAGCATGAACGGGCTCTTCGCCTCCGGCATGTCGACCCGTTCGGCGCGCCGCTTGCGGGCTTCCTCGTCGGCCTTGGACTTGGTCCCTGCAGGGGTCGTCGATTTCGCGCTGCCGGCCTGGCGCTGCTGGCCCGGGTTTTTCGGCGGCTCGGGATGTAACCACAGCGCCACCGGCATCGGCGCTTGCTTGCCGGGCACGAATTGCTCGACCGAGCCCGGCTCGACGAGCGCCGCGCGAATCGCCGCCTCTGCTGCGCGTTCCGCTCCCGTGAGGCTCTCAGGGTTCGGGCGGACAGCGAACAGGGCATCGACCAGCTTGCGATAGCGCGGTGCGAGGCCGGGCAGGGCCGCGAGGGTGGCCCGCGCTGCCTGCTGGTTGCGCGCGATCCACGGCGCGTCCGGCGCGACATCGTGCGCTGCGAGTGCGAGCAGCCACAGATACAGTTCGCGGTTCAGTCCGCGTTCGGGAAACACCTCGAGCATGGCCGGCAGGTAGAGCGTGGTTTCGTCGCTCCAGGTCAGTTCCACCTTGTTGCCGATGCCGGCCACGCGTTCCATCCAGCTGCGGCGCGCGCCATGTTCGGTCGCACTGCCCGCGCGCACCGTCAAACCGGCATCCCCGCCCAGCGCGCGAAAGAAGATCGGCGCAATGCCCTCGATCTGCTTGAGTTCCACGCGCGCCTTGGGAAAGCCGCGATACGCGGTGCGCGTGATCAGCTTGTCCCACAGGCCGCCGACGAATTCTTCCACGGACTAAGCCTCCACGCGTGCGCTGTGGCACGTCGATTGCGAGGCGCGAACCGCTACGTGGGAGGCGGGGTCTTCAGACTCTGTGCGCAGGCCGTGCACCCAGGCCAGCAGCGTGGCGCCGTTCGGGGTGGCCGCCGCGTCGGGGCATGTCGCCTGCGAGGTGCGGGCGGCACGCGAGCTGAACGCTGCCTCGGACTCGGCGCGCAGGTCGCTCACCCAGCCGAGCAGCGCCCCATCCGGGTTGGTGGCCTGCGTATGGTCGCAGGCGTCGATGCACTGCCCGCATTGCACGCAGGCGAACATCAAGCGCTTGACGTTGCGCGGGTTCAGACGCATCGGGCAGACATGGTCGCACGCCGAATGGCAACTGGCGCAATCCTTGGCGCGCTCGCGGCCGAAGCCTACCACCATGGCCTTGCCGTTGCCCATCCATGCCAGACTCTGGAACAGGCCGACCGCGCATGCATAGCGGCAGAACAGGTGGCGGGCGAACATGAATTCGACGAAGAACGCAAGGCTGGCGGCGGTCAGGAAAGTCGCCTGGTTGCGCGTCAGGGTGCCGTGCCAGATGTTGCCGTACACCTCGGCGGGCGGCAGCAGGTAGGTCAGCAGCACCACCGCCCACAGCATCGCGAAGCCGATGGTCAGTGGTAGCACGGCAAACCACCAGAGGGCGTCGCGGGGAGTTTCGCTGCCGTCGGGGTTTCGCTCGGGTTGCCGTTTCTTGTCCCACAGGCTCTGCTTGCCGATCGCGCGCCGCAGCGTCTGGTTGAGGGTCTCGACGACGGAGAAATGCGGACACAGCCAGCCGCAGTACAGCCGGCCCCATTTCCAGGCGACGTAGAGCACAGTGCCGGCGACTGCCACCAGCGGCAGGAAGCCGCGCAAGACGATGTTAAGCGAGGCCTGCGCGGCGGATGCGCGGCCAGCCACGAAGTCGTCCATCCCCAGCGTCCAGTCGAAGCCGAACAGGATGAAGTGCTTGAGATTCAGGTCGAGCCGCAAGATGTCGAAGACCGGTGCAAACACGAACAGCAGGAAAAAGCCGGTTTGCGTCAATTGGCGCCAGCGCTGCACCGGCAGACCCAGCCATCCGCGCGTCTTGCGCGCAATGCTCGCACGGATTGCAGGAGCGGCCTGTGTGCCAATCAAGCGGGCCGCGGCCTGTCCTGCGCTCGCAGGGGATGCCCCTGTAACGTCAAGCAGCGCCGGTGCGGCCTGGCTGCGCGACTGCGCCCGCGGGTAGGGATGAGCACCCATCAGCTCATTCGCCGAAGCTCGCTTTGATCACCTCGAGCAGGGCTTCCGCGGTATCGGGATCGTCGGTCAGCGGCTCCACCAGTGCCGCCGCGCAGGCGGCGACCGGGTCGCAGCCTGCGGCGATGAGGCTGGCGGCGTAGACCACCAATCGGGTCGAGGCGGCTTCCTCCAGGTCATGATCCTTGAGCTGGCGCAGATGACCGGCCAGCGTGACAAGTTGCGTGGCCAGTTGGGGTGCGATACCGGTTTCGGCGATCACGATCCTCTCTTCCAGCGAGGCCGGAGGAAAGTCGAAGCTGATCGCGACAAAGCGCTGGCGCGTCGACGGCTTCAGGCTTTTCAGCAGGTTCTGGTAGCCGGGGTTGTAGGACACCACCAGCATGAAATCGTCAGGCGCGTGCAATTCTTCGCCAGTGCGCTCGATCGGCAGGATGCGCCGGTCGTCGGTCAGCGGATGAAGCACCACGGTGGTGTCCTTGCGCGCCTCCACCACTTCGTCCAGATAGCAGATGCCGCCTTGCCGCACTGCGCGTGTTAGCGGACCGTCCGACCAGACGGTCTGGCCGTCGCCGATCAGATGGCGACCCACCAGGTCGGCAGCGGTCAAGTCATCGTGGCAGGCCACCGTGATCAGGGGTCGTGCCAGGCGCGCCGCCATGTGCGCGACGAAGCGCGTCTTGCCGCAACCGGTCGGGCCCTTGATGAGGAGCGGCAGGCGGTTGCGGAACGCGTACTCGAACAACGCGCACTCGTTGCCGACCGGCTGGTAGAACGGGATATTCAGGGCGGCTTCCAGGCCCGGCGCAGTCAGGTCGTTCATGAGGTCTCCGGTCAGATTTGTGTCGTGTGGAAGGTGTAGCCGATCAGGCCGACCACCAGCGCCAGCCAGCCCAGCACGACCCAGCGCCAGGGTGCGATCACGCCTTGCAGCGCCATGAAGCGGTCAATCACGATGCGGCCCTTGACCAGTGTCGTCAGCAGCACCGGGACCAGGAGGGCGTTGTCGGGGAGAGTCGCTTGCGACAGGCCGACGGCGACCGCCGTCATTGCAAGCAGGATCAGCCATTGGAAAGTCGCCGTATTCGTCATGATCAGTGCAGTACGTAAATTAAGGGGAACAGGATGATCCACACGAGGTCGACCATGTGCCAGTACGCTGCGCCGGTTTCGACGCCGACGTGGTCGGTTGCGCTGTAGCCGCCCTTCCATGCCTTGAGCGTCACGGCGCCGAGGATGACCATGCCGAGTACGACATGCATGAAGTGGAAAAAGCCGAGGCCGAGATAGAACATGTAAAACGTGTTGGTCGACATGCTGATGCCGGCCTCGGTCTTGGCGATGAACTCGGCCATCTTGACGACCAGGAACGCTCCGCCAAGCGTCATCGCGGCGAGCAACCAGTGTGCGCAGGCGCGCGAGCGGCCATGCCGGATGTGATCGACGGCACGCACCACGAAATAGCTGCTGGAGATCAGCAGCACGGTATTGATGGCGCCGCTGAGCCGATCCAGCTCCAGCTGCGACGCGTTGAATAATTCGACATTGCGCATGCGGGCAAACGCATACGCGAGGAAAAAGACTCCGAATACCAGCAATTCGGCCAGAATAAAAAACCACATGGCGAGATCGCCAGGTAATTCGCGGCGATGGCCATGTGGGAGGGGGGGAGAGATCGAGCTGCTCATGATGGTCTCCATTCCGCCCGGCAAGCCGGGCGGAGCGTCAGACTCAGGCGGTAGCGGATGCCAGGCCTCGCGCGGTGGCGGGGTCTTTGGCGGTTGCCGGCTTGCCTTTGATGAAGAAGCTTCCGATGTAGAGCAGGAGGCCGAGGAAGAAGAACAGGCCGGTAATTTCACGCATCCAGTAGAACAGTGAAATCTGGTCCTGCGCTGCCATGAACGACATCGGTGACGCCCCCATGCGCTGCAGCCACACCTGCAGGATGCCGGCAGCGGTGAGGAACAGCGTGATGAGGACCATACTGATCGTCATCAGCCAGAATCCCCACATTTCAGCCAGTTGCGCGGCAGGGCTGTTGGCTTCGCGTCCGCGCATCAGCGGCATCGTGTAGCTGATCATGGTGAGCACGACCATCGCGTAGGCGCCGTAGAACGCCATGTGGCCGTGCGCCGCGGTGATCTGGCTGCCGTGCGTGTAGAAGTTGACCGGCGCAAGGGTATGCAGGAAGCCCCAGACGCCGGCGCCCAGGAAGGCCATCACGCCGGTGCCGAGCGCCCACAGCACGGCCGCCTTGTTCGGATGCTCACGCCGGCGGCGGCTGACCATGTTGAAGGCGAACACCGTCATCATGAAGAACGGAATCGGCTCCAGTGCGGAGAACACGCTACCCCACCATTGCCAGTATTCCGGCGCGCCGATCCAGAAGTAGTGGTGGCCCATACCGATGAGCCCGGAGATCAGGGCCATGGCGATGATCACGTACAGCCATTTTTCGATCACCTCGCGGTCGACGCCGGTCACCTTGACCAGCACGAACGCCAGCATCGAACCCATGATCAGTTCCCACACGCCTTCCACCCAGAGGTGCACGACCCACCACCAGTAGAACTTGTCTTTCACCAGGTTGGCCGGGTTGTAGAAGGAGAACAGGAAGAAGATCGCGAGTCCCCACAGGCCCAGCAGCATGACCAGGTTGATCGCGGTCTTGCGTCCTTTCAGCACGGTCATCGACAGGTTGTAGAGCATCGCGAGTGCCACGATCACGATGCCGACCTTGGTGGGTAGCGGCTGTTCCAGGAACTCTCGTCCCATCGTGGCCAGCAGATTGTTGCCGGTCAATTCGGCCAGTGTCGCGTACGGCACCAGAAGATAGCCGAGGATGGTCGCCGCCCCGGCGACGAGGAATATCCAGAACATCGCCAACGCGAGTTTTGGACTATGCAGTTCGCGTTCCGACTCTTCGGGAATCAGGTAATAGGCGGCACCCATGAAGCCGAACAGCAGCCACACGATCAGCAGGTTGGTGTGCACCATGCGTGCGACGTTGAAAGGAATGGCAGGGAACAGGAAGTCCCCGACCACGTATTGCAGGCCCATGATCAGACCGAACGAAATCTGACCGAGAAAGAGGCCGATCGCCGCGATGAAATAAGGCTTCGCGACAGCCTGTGATTTGTATTTCATAGGTTACCCCGTTTATTGGAATGCAATTGAGACGTCTCAGCCTTCAATGTTCGGCGGCCACTTTGCCGTATTGATCCCCGAGGTGTACTTGAAAAAGCTCACCAGGTCGTCAAGCTGTTGCTCGGTCAGGTTGAATTGGGGCATTTGACGGCGCCCCGGTGCACCCGTCGGCTGGATCTTCAGCCACGTCTTGATGAATTCCGGACCACGCCGGACGTAGACGTTCCCCAGTTCCGGTGCGAAGTACGCGCCTTCGCCCAGCAGCGAGTGGCAGCCGACGCAGTTGCGCGTCTCCCAGATGTGCTTGCCGCGTGCGGCCGACTCGGTCAGGTTCGCACGATTGTCACGCTTGGGGAGCGTGTTCATGGTGTCGAACGTGAGTGCGACCAATAGCAGGAAGAAGAACACCGCGCCGCCGTAGAAGATGTTGCGGGCTGCGGATTTGGTAAATGCCGAGCTCATTTTGGGTCCCTTTCGTTATGAATTCGATGCGAATCGCGTGCTGCGGTGCGCTTCCCACTTGCCTCTGCACCAAGCCAACTTCCGCAGGATGCAAATGTATATTTTAAATACTGGTTTGTAAAGAAAAACTTTCCCATGATGAGCCTCTCGATCGACGTGCTTGTGTGCGCTTCGTCAGGCGGGTCCGACTGCCAGACGAAATCCCGCATGCGACGATGGCAGGTTAAGTTTTCTTCGGCACGAATGCCTTGACTTTGATCAACGCGCGACAGGGAGGTCTCCCGGGGAATGCCGCCCAAGTGGAAAACGCCTGTCGTCTGTCCTGGCCGGTTTGTGCGCACCGGGCTGCGATCACCCTGCCCGCGGGCTCGGCCGCGCGCGTTCTCGTCTTTTCGAGGATGAAAAAAAGGGGCTGCTTGCGCCCCTTTCGGCTTCTCCGAACGATGAAATCAGGACAGGCCGCCTTTATAACCCGCGATGCCCGGGTTGGCCTTGCCGACGCCGATGATCCTGGGCTCGTTCAGCTTCAGGCCCTTGATGACCTTCCTGTCGCGCAGATAGGCCGCAACAACATCCCACACCGGTTCACCTTGCACGCCTTCACCCACCGGTGCCCAGCCGGCGACCGTGTAGGTCTTGTCGGCATTGACCGGCTTGCCGTTCAGCATCATGTTGCCAATGCGCTGCCCGATTTTTTTGGTCGGATCGATGGTGTATTCGATGCCGCCCACGCGCACCATGTCTCCCCCTTGCTGGTAGTAGGGGTCGGGGTTGAAGAGGTTGTCGGCAACGTCCTCCATGATGGTCTTGATGGTTTCGCCGCTCATTTCGGTCAAGGTGGTCTGCGGATAGGTGATCGCGGTCTGGTCCATCAGCCGTTCCATGGTGATCGCATCGCCCGGCAGCAGCGTGGTGCCCCAGCGAAAGCCTGGCGAGAAGGCTGCATCGGCGCCCTTGACGTCCATCAGCGCATCGACCAGCAATTGGTCCCAGGTGCCGTTGAAGTTGCCGCGGCGATACAGGAAGTCGTCGGTGACGGCGAGCTTCTCGTTGAGCTTGTCCGCGTAGGGCGCGCGTACCTTCTTGATGTAGGCGTCCATCGCGGGGTTTGCCGGCAGCAGGTTGGAGAACACCGGCAGCAGGCGGTACTTGTAGCTCTGTACCTTGCCGCCGCGAACGTCGAAGTCCATCACGCCGAGGAACTTGCCGTTGGAGCCGGCGTTGGTCACCAGGGTGATGCCCTTGGCGTTCCTGACCTTGACCGGTTGCGGCACGCCGTCGTGAGTATGGCCGCCGAAGATGGCGTCGATTCCGGTGACGCGCCCGGCCATCTTGAGATCGACGTCCATGCCGTTGTGCGACAGCACGATGACGACCTTGGCGCCGTTGGCGCGTGCCTCGTCGACCCATTTCTGCATGCTGTCGTCGCGGATGCCGAAGCTCCAGTCCGGCACCATGTAACGGGGGTTCGCGATCGGAGTGTAGGGAAAGGCCTGGCCGATGACGGCGACCTTCACGCCGTTCATTTCCTTCATCACGTAGGGCTTGAACACCTGGTCGCCGAAGTCGTTGGTGACGACGTTCTGCGCGACGAAATCGATGTTGGCCTTCTTGAAGTCGCCGTTGACGATCTCCATCACGCGCTCGGCGCCGAAGGTCGATTCCCAGTGCGGCGTCATGACATTGACGCCGAGCGCGATGCAGGCGTCGACCATGTCCTGCGCATTGGTCCACAGCGAAGTGGCCGAGCCCTGCCAGGTGTCGCCGCCGTCCAGCAGCAGCGCGCCGGGCCGCTGCGCACGCAGCTTGTCGACCAGCGTTTTCAGGTGGGCGAAGCCGCCGACCTTGCCGTAGACCCGGGCGGCCTCGGTGAAATCGAGATAGGTGAACGCATGCGCCTCGGCGCTGCCCGGCTTGATTCCGAACTGCTTCAGAAGGTGATGGCCGACCAGGTGGGGCGCCTTGCCGACCGCGCTACCGACGCCCAGGTTGACGTTGGGCTCGCGGAACCACACTGGCAGCAGTTGGGCGTGGCAATCGGTGAAGTGCAGGAAGGAGACGTTGCCATGGCGCGGCACCTCGTAGAAATTCGCGGGCGCCTTGCCTGCCAGCGCGGACTTGCTGTCCAGTACCATGCCGGATGCAGCTGCGACAGCCAGCAGTTGCAGAAACTCGCGGCGATTCATGTGCATGGGGAGATCCTCGGGAAAGATGATGTGGCGTTGCGGCTATTGTCGAGTTAGCCGTATTGCCGGTAAATAGTAGCTCCGGCCCATCGGGGCCGTGCGCCAAAAGAAAAAGCCCGGTTGCCCGGGCTCTCTCTTGCAGCGGGACCGCCTTTACTTGCGGAACACCGAGGCTTTCATCGGCAGCCCGTTCGACAGCGAGGAGTGGAAATACTCCAGGTTGTTCATGGTGACACTGCCCTCAGCCGGCGGCACCGCGCGAACCTGCTTGAAGCAGCCCGTATAGCGGTTCTGCAACATCACCAGGTTGTCGCCGCCGCGGAACACCGGCCAGTGCACGGCGTGGCCGACAGCAGGCGAGATCAGCTCGGAACGCAGACGTACGCCGGCATTCTGCACGTGGCAGCTGGAGCAGGCAAAGTTGAGCTGGCCTTTGCGGCTGAAGAAGGTTTTCTTGCCATCCTCATACGCAGCCGTGGCCTTGGGGCCCTGGACCTTGATATTCATCATCATGCCGTCCGACAGCGTCCGCATGTAGGCAGTCAGCTTGCCGAGCGTCTTGGCGTCGTTGATCTTGAAGGCTTCCTCACCGTTCGCTACCCGGCAGTCGTTGATGGCATCGTTCAGGGTGACGACCTTCCCTTTAGCCTCGTCGAACATGGGGTAGTTGCCGGCGATCTGCTGGCCGCCGCCGGGCAGGCAGCTGGCGTAGGTCTTGCCGTTCTTGAACGGGGTTTCCCACATCTTGCGGCCGGCATCGATGTCCGATTCAAAAGGCGGGAATTCCATGATGGCGTCGTACTGCGCCTTGCTGTCCTCATCGAAAGCCAGCGCGCCGTAGACGTAGTCTTCGAGCTTGATGTTGGGATATTTGGATGTGTAGTACTTGATGAATGCCTGCCGGTCCGACTCGGGCGTGGCGTGCGCCGTCGCGGCGCCCAGTGCAATGCCCAGACCGGCAATGCCTGTCAGCAGTCTCATGATGATTTGTTGTTTCATCCGTCCTCCTCAAATCTAGTGATAAGCGCGAGCGAGGCACCGTGCCCCGCTCGCGCATTGCCTGGCTTAGCTGATGGTCGCTTCGGCGCTGTTCTTGTCGCCCTTGTTGTCGGCCCAGCTGACGACGACCTTGTCGCCGGCCTTGGCGCCCTTGACCTTGAAGCCCAGGTAGGGGTTCTTGGACACGCCGCCGCCGATTTCGGCATTCAGCACCGCTGCACCGTTGATGGTGGTGGTCACTTCCTGGATGAAATGTGCGGGTACCAGCTGGCCGGTCTTGGCGTCTTTGCGCAGACCGGTTTCCATCGGGTGGTTCATCAGTACTTTGACGTCGGCGACGTCGCCTGCCATGGTGGCACGGATACGCATGGGTTCAGCCATTTGGCTTTCCTTTCCTGAATATGAATTGTTGGGTGTCGGGGGCGGGATCGATCAGCCGCCGCAGCCGCCGATGGTGACTTTCACTTCCTTGGCAGCCATATACGACTTGCCGCCCGCATTGACCACTGCACGGACCAGCGAAGTCTGGCCCATCTTGATGCGGGTGGAAATGAAGCCCTGGGTGCCGCCAGACAGGTTGAAGTTGCCGACCAGGGGCGTACCGTTCTTTTCGGCGATGATGGCGATGCTGGTAGTTCCAGGGAGGCTGCTGGTGATTTCCACCGGCACCACGGCACCGTTTTCGGCAATATCAGGCGCCTTGATGCTGATTTCCTTGCTGTCGGCCGGGCTGGTTGCGCCGAGGCCCTTCATCGCGTCGCTGACGTTCTTGGCCTCGAATGCGGATTTGTTCCAGGCAGCCATTGCCTGGGTCGGTTTCAGCAGGCCAGCAGCCACGGCCACGGCCACGGCACCGACGCCAGTGGCACCTTTCAGTACGTTTCTACGAAGTGCGTTCATGGGGCATATCTCCTGATTGAACAATGCAACGAGTGATCAAAGACCGTACACGAAGTCGGTCACTTTATCGATTTCAGCTTCCGTCAGCACGCCGTGCTTGCCGAACGGGATCATGCTCGACGAAGGGTTGGCGACGGTCGCATCCCAGATCTGGCTGCGCAGCTTGGCCTTGTCGGGGTAGCGGGCGCTCATGGCGATCAGCGGCGGGCCGTACAGGCCGGTCGACGTCGCGTCGGGGACGGTCGGCATGCCATGACAGGCCAGGCAGTTGCCCTTGGTGCGGTTGAACGCGATGTCCTTACCCGTCTCTTCCTTTTTGGGGGCTGCGGCTGCAGTAGCCTGGGCCAGAGTCGCGCCCGAGAACATGATGGCGCTGATCGCGCAGGCCGCTGCTACGTGATGCAACTTTCGCATGGTCATCCTCCTGTTTTTTGAAGTCGTGATGAAAGTGCCTGGACACTATCCAATGATGGATGGTGCAGAGCATAGAGGAATTGGATTTTGCCACGCAAGGCCACGAACGAGTTTTTACGTCCATGACGCAGGGTAAATTCTTACCAGCGCACCGCAGCTGCTGGCGAGCGCATCCGCGTGCTTAGTTCTTGCGCTGCGATTTCTCGGCCGCTTCCCACTCGCGGCGCCGTGCTTCGGCCGCCGACAATTCGTAAAAGCTGCCATCGCCCGCCTTGATGCCGAGGCTGACCTGTTCGATGGCGGCGACCAGGTTGCCGCTGAGTGCGGCGGCCTCGGCCTGGGCGCGATGGCTTTGCAGGCGATGTCCGAGTTGGGCATGGGTCTGGGCCGCCAGCCGCCACAGGCGGCGGTCGAGCGGGTAGAGCGACAGTTCTTTGTCGACCTGCTTCAAGGCGTCGCCGTTGCGCCCGGCAGCCAGCAAGGCCTGGATATGGCCATACTGCAGAGGGCGATAGCCGGGGTGGGCCGCGTTGCCTGCCTGGTAGCGTTGCAGCGCGAGCGCCTGATTGCCGGCAGCCAGTGCAGTGTCGGCGGCCAGTTGCTGAATCATCGGCGAGGCTGGTTTGCCGGACAGCAGTTTCTGCACCTCCGACTCGGCATCCTTGAACTGGCGCGCACGGACCAGAGCCGTGGCGAGGCCGTAGCGGGCGGCGGTTTCGCTGCCGTAGCGTTTTTCCTTCAGCGCGGTGCGCGCGGCGAGCACCGCATCCGCGGGGCTGTTTTCCTGCGCGCGCAGGCGTGCACGCACCAGCTGAAATTCCAGGCTGTCTTCCACCTGCTGATAGGAAGAACCCTCGCTGCGTGCCTGCATGTCAGCGATGCGCTCGGTGGTTAGCGGGTGGGTGCGCAGATAGGCCGGCGCGCTGCTGTCGTAGAACCGGTTGGCGCGCTGCAAGCGGCTGAAAAATCCGCTCATGCCGCGCGGGTCATAGTCGGCGCGCGTCAGCATCTCGTAGCCGAGGCGGTCGGCCTCGCGCTCGTAGTCGCGACTGTAGTTGAGCTGATTCTGGATGGAATAGGCCTGGGTGGAGGCGACCGCCGCGCTCGCCACGTTCGGATTGGAGCGTGCCGCCAGCAGCGCCAGCGCCAATGCGGCCATGGTCGGCCACTGGCTCTGGCTCTGGGCGGCGATCATGCGCGCGATATGGTCCTGGGTGACGTGGGAGATTTCATGCGCGACAACGCTTGCCAGTTCCGACTCGCTTTGTGCGGCGAGCAGCAGGCCGGTGTGGACACCGATGTTGCCGCCGGGCATGGCGAAGGCGTTGATGGTGGGGTCGTTGACGACGAAGAAGGTGAATTCACGCTGGTTGCGCGTGCTGACCGAGACCAGTTTGTAGCCGAGCTGGTTGAGATAGGCCTCGATTTCGGGATCGTCGAGGTAGCGCGGGTCGACGTACACGTCGCGCATGATGGCGCGCCCTATCGCCTGCTCTTCCTGGTCGGAAAAATACTGGCGCGATACTTCGCCCAGGTCGGGCAGGTCAGAGGCCGCGACCGGCTGGGCTACAAGGGCGAGGGCGAGCAGCGCACGCAGCATCAGCGGTCGGCCCATCGGGCGGTCGGGGGAGAATGTCGGCATTTCGTTTAGGATGTGTAAATTCCCGACTAGGTTCCTGAGCATGAGCGAGTTTACCCATTTTGATGAACGCGGCCGCGCCGTCATGGTCGACGTGGCGGGCAAGGAGGATACCCGGCGCGTTGCCGTAGCCAGCGGTCGAATCAGCATGTTACCCGATACCCTGGAACGCATTCTCGGCGGCGAGGCGGCCAAGGGTGACGTACTGGGCATCGCGCGCATCGCGGCGATCCAGGCGACCAAGCGTACCGCCGAGCTGATCCCGCTGTGCCACCCGATCGCGCTGACCCGGGTAAGCGTGGAATTCAGCCATGATGCAGCCGGGTCGTCGATCAGCTGCACGGTGACTGCCGAAACCGTCGGCAAGACCGGGGTGGAAATGGAGGCGCTGACTGGCGTCAGCGTCGCGTTGCTGACGATCTACGACATGTGCAAGGCGGTCGACCGCGGCATGACGATGGGCGAAATCCGGCTGCAGGAAAAACAGGGCGGCCGCTCGGGCCACTGGCGCGCCGCTTCGGGAAGCGCCTAGTCGGAAAGTCATCTTGTGCCGAAAAGCCGTTGCGGCAAGATGGCGGACCTGGACGAATTCATGCGTTTCTTCAGATTTCTCTTGTTGGGTATGTGGGCCTGCACGTTTGTGGTGCGGGCCGACCTGCCGGTCGCTCAGACCTTCCCGGCCGACGGGCAGCAATTGTTGCTGTGGGTGGCATCCGAGCGTGGGCGCACCGCCCCCGAGGTGCAGGCCGCGCGGCAGTTGGCTGCGCGAGGGGTGGAGACGTGGTCGCTCGACTTCGCCAGCGCCTATTTGCTGCCGCAGCTGCCGAGCAGCATGGATGAGGTTCCGCTGCAAGACTTGGAGGCGTGGCTGCGGGAAGCGCAGGCTGGCGGCAAGCGGGTCGCCGTGTACGCGGTGGCGCGCGCAGCCGTGCCGGTGCTGCGCGCGGCGGCTGCGCTCGAGCCTGCCGAACGGCAGGCATTGTGCGTCATGCTGATGCACCCGAATCTTTATTCGACGGTTGAGCCGCTGGCGGAGCCGGATTATCTCGACCTTGGAAGCCTTGCCGGCTTGCGCGTGCTTGTCCTGCAGCCGCGCCGTTCGGCCGCTACGCCGTGGCTGCCTGGCCTGCTGGATCATCTTGCGCAGCAGGGGGCGACCACCAGTCATGTGGTGCTGGAAAATCTGCGCGAAGGCTACTGGGCGCGCGAGACGCCGACCGATTACGAAATTGCCGAGAGCCGTCGTATGGACGCCTTGCTGCTGCATGAATTGGACGCCTGGGGGTGCAAATGAGACAAGGATGGCTGGGGGTGGTGGTGCTCGTGCTGGCGGGCGCAGCGCAAGCGGCCGGATTCGACGCGCGTCCCGCAGTGCCGGCGCCGCAACTCAAGGCGCAGGACCTGGCAGGGACGGAAAGAACCCTCGCCGACTATCGCGGCAAGGTGGTGCTGCTCAATTTCTGGGCGTCATGGTGCCCGCCCTGTCTGCGCGAGATGCCGTCGATGGAGCGGTTGCGGGCGAGGATGGCGGGGCGGCCGCTGGTCGTCGTTGCGCTGGACAGCGCTGAAACGCCGCAAGAGGTGAATGCCTACTTGTCCCGCATGAGTTTGGGGTTTCCGGTTTTGCTTGATCCGGACGGCAGCAACACCAAACGCTGGAAGGTGTTTGTCCTGCCCACCAGCTTCCTGCTGGACGCTGAGGGGCGCGTGCGCTACGTGTTGACGGGGCCGACCGAATGGGACGAAGGCGAGGCACTGCAGGTAATCGAATCGCTGCTCGCAGAGTTGCCGCCAGATGCAAGATAGCAGAAATCAGGATGCGCAAGTCCGTAATTAATAACGGTTTTTTCGCACATGGTTTCTTATAGGCCCATCAACCATTTTGCTTGCTAAGCAGAGCGCTTAAAGTGCAAAATAACAGCATATTAGAAACATATAATATATAGCTACTCCGCAGCCTCCAGTGTCGATGCGCTGGTGCTCGCTCCAGCTTCACCTAGTGTGTATATCCGGGCACGAAAAAAACGGCTCCGCCATGGAGCTGCGGGGGCTTTTTGAACTTAGAGACCGCATGAACGCCACGATCAAACTCGAAAATCACGAAGCACAGGAAATCAAATACAGCACGTGTTATATGTGCGCCTGTCGCTGCGGCATCAAGGTGACGCTGGAGGGCAACAAGGTCCGCTTCATCCAGGGCAACCGCAACCATCCCACCAACCAGGGCGTGCTGTGCGCCAAGGGGTCGGCCGGCATCATGAAGCAGTATTCGACCGCCAAGCTGACCCAGCCCCTGATGCGCAAACCCGGCACCGAGCGTGGCGACGGTGTTTACGAGCCGGTTTCGTGGGAGCAGGCGCTCGACGTCCTGACCGACCGCCTGGAGGAAATTCGCGCGACCGACCCCTCCAAGCTTGCCTATTTCACTGGGCGCGACCAGATGCAGGCACTCACCGGGCTGTGGGCGCAGCAGTTCGGCACCCCCAACTGGTCTGCGCACGGCGGTTTCTGTTCGGTCAACATGGCGGCGGCTGGCCTCTACTCCATCGGTTTCTCGTTCTGGGAATTCGGCGCGCCCGACTGGGATTACGCCAAGTACTTCCTGATGTGGGGCGTGGCGGAAGATCATTCGTCCAATCCGATCAAGATCGGCCTGGAAAAGCTCAAGCGCCGCGGCGGCAAGTTCGTCACTGTCAATCCGGTACGCACCGGCTATTCGGCGATTGCCGATGAATGGCTGCCCATCAAGCCGGGCATGGACGGCCTGCTCGCCATGTCGATGGTGCACGTGCTGCTGAAGCACGAAAAGTTCGACTACGAATTCCTGGTCCGCTACACCAACGCCTCCTGGCTGGTCGTGCAGACTCCGGGCCAAAAGGGCGACGGCCTGTTCCTGCGCGACGAGAACGGCCATCCGCTGATCTGGGATATCGCCAAGGAAGCGTTCAGGAACGGCATCGACGGCGACATCGCCCCCGCGCTGTTCGGCGAATACATCGCGCCCGACGGCCGCCGCGTCAAGACCGTGATGTCGCTGATGACCGAGCGCTATCTCGACCCGCGCTACGCCCCGGAGAATGTCGCGCTGGAATGCGGCCTGCCGGCCGAGGCTATCGAGCGCATCGCGCTGGAAATGGCGCACATCGCGTTCAAGGAAACGGTCGAGCTGCCGATCAAATGGACCGACGTCTGGGGCCGCACGCACGACAAGGTGGTCGGCCGCCCGGTGGCGATGTACGCGATGCGCGGCATTGCGGCGCACTCCAACGGCTTCCACTCCTGCCGCGCGATCCACATGATCCAGATGCTGCTGGGCGCGCTCGACGCCCCGGGCAACTTCCGCGCCCGAGCCCCGTATCCGAAACCGATTCCGCCGCACCAGCTGCCGGAAAACAACATCGACGTCATCAACGCGCCGAATACCCCGCTGTCGCGCCCGCCGCTCGGCTTCCCCACCCGCCCGGAAGACCTGGTGATCGACGAATTCGGCAACCCGCTGCGCATCGACAAGGCCTACTCGTGGGAGGTGCCGATCGCCTCGCACGGCCTGATGCACATGGTCATCACCAACGCGACCAATCACGATCCCTATGCGCTCGACACGCTGATCCTGTTCATGGCCAACATGGCGTGGAACTCGACCATGAATACGGCCAACATCCAGGACATGCTGCGTTCGAAGGATCCGGAAGAGCCGGGCCAGTACAAGATTCCGTTCCTGGTGGTGATCGACGCCTTCCATTCGGAGATGACCAATTTCGCCGACCTGATCCTGCCGGACACGACTTATCTCGAGCGCCACGACACGATTTCGCTGCTCGACCGCCCGATTTCCGAGCCGGATGCGGCCGCCGACGCGATCCGCTACCCGCTGGTCAAGCCCGACCGTGACGTGCGTCCGTGGCAGGAAGTCATGGTCGAACTGGCGTCGCGCCTGAAGTTTCCCGCGTTCACCAACCCGGACGGCACGCGCAAGTTCAAGGACTATCCCGACTTCATCGTCAACTACGAGCGTTCGCCCGGCATCGGATTTCTCTCGGGCTGGCGCGGCAAGGACGGCACCAAATCGCTGAAGGGCGAGCCGAATCCGAAGCAATGGGAGAAGTACATCGAGAACCAGAGCTTCCACGCGCATCACTGGCCCGACAACCAGAAGTACATGCGCTACGTGAACAAGGACTACCTGGATGTCGCGGCCGACGCCGGCTTTGTCGGCAAGGTCGAGCCGATCATCATGCAGTTCTATTCCGAGCCGCTGCAGAAGTTCCGCCTCGCCGGCCAGGGTCTCTACGACGGTCCGCAGCCCAACAACCTGGTCGACCGCGAGCGCCTGGTGAGGTACTTCGACCCGCTGCCGATGTGGTACGAGCCGCTCGAGCAGCAGCGCGTCGACGCGGACGAATATCCCTTCTTCGCGCTGACCCAGCGTCCGATGTTCATGTACCACTCGTGGGATTCGCAGAACGTGTGGTTGCGCCAGATCATGGCGCAGAACTACATGTACATGAACGCGCGCAAAGCGGCGGAAATGGGCATCAAGGACTTCGACTGGATCTGGGTCGAGTCGCACAACGGCAAGATCCGCTGCCAGGTCAAGACCATGGAAGGCACCCAGGAAAACACGATCTGGACCTGGAACGCCATCGGCAAGCAGAAGGGCGCCTGGGGCCTGAAGGAAAACGCGTCGGAAGCGACCAAAGGCTTCCTGCTCAACCACCTGATCTCGGAACTGCTGCCGGAAAAGGCCGGCGAGCGTCGCGTCACCAACTCCGACCCGGTCACCGGCCAGGCAGCGTGGTTCGACCTGCGCGTGAAGCTCTGGAAAGCCGCACCGGGTGAAACCGGCTCGTGGCCGCAGTTCGACGCGCTGAAGGCGTTGCCGGGCGACGAACGCTATGAGCGGCCCGACGTGTTGCGCTACGACGCGCGCAGCCATGAGAAAAACTGAGCAGCAGAACTGAGCGGCACCCTATAAATAGAGCGAGCAAAGAATGAGACTTGGATTGGTCATCGACCTCGACGTGTGCGTGGGCTGCCACGCCTGTGCCATCGCCTGCAAGGAATGGAACGCCTCCGGCACCACCGGCCCGTTGTCCGACTACCAGCCCTACGGTGCCGAGCCGTCGGGCGTGTGGTTCAACCGGATCCGCCATTTCGAGATGGACGAGTATCCGCACAACAAGACCATCAACTTTCCGATGTCGTGCATGCATTGCGAGGACGCCGACTGCGTCACCGTGTGCCCGACCGGCGCCTCGTACAAGCGTGCCGAAGACGGCATCGTGCTGGTCGACCAGGACAAGTGCATGGGCTGCAACTACTGCTCGTGGGCCTGCCCGTATGGGGCGCGCGAACTCGACCGTTCGAGCGGCACGATGAAGAAATGCACGCTGTGCGTCGACCGCATCTACGACCTGGCGCTTCCGGTCGAGGAGCGCCAGCCCTCGTGCGTGCTGACCTGCCCGGCGCACGCCCGCATGTTCGGCGACTTCGACGATCCCGATTCGGCGGTGTCGCGCGCCGTACGCGAACGCGGCGGCTTCCCGCTGATGCCCGAACTCAACTACAACCCGACCAACACCTACCTGCCGCCGCGCCGCAAGCCGGTGATCCCGATCGACGCCAGGCCCAAGGGCGGTCTGAAGGAAAGCATCAAGCAGTTCGCCAACAAGCTGGTGCGCCGCTAAGTACCGATATTTGCGCCAGGAAGTTATCCATGCATCCCGCTTTTTCACCCCAATGCGGGTTGCTGATCAGATAGGAAATCAATATGCATCCAGCATTTTCAGTCATCTTCTTCACCGTCGCGTCGGGCGCGGGCTTCGGCCTGATCTCGCTGCTGTTCATCGCCGACGTCTTCAAGCTCGGCGGCGGCTTCAGCCGTGAGCAGCTGGTGATCGGAGGCCTTATCGCGTTGAGCCTGATCGTGTTCGGCCTGGTATCGTCGACCTTCCATCTTGCCAACCCGAAAAATGCCTGGCGCGCCATGACCCGCTTCCGCACCTCGTGGCTGTCGCGCGAAGGGGTGTTCGCCATCGCCTTCATGCCGCTGGCGCTGGTTTACCTTGCCAGCATCTGGTTCGACGCGCCGTCGTGGCTGCGCGAAACCTTTGGCTTCCTCGCTGCTGTGCTGGCCTGGATCACGGTGTTCTCCACCGGAATGATCTACGCCTGCCTGAAAACCATCCGCCAGTGGAACACCCCGCTGGTGCCTGCCAACTATCTGGCGCTTGGCTATGCCAGCGGCAGCCTGCTGCTCCTTTTGGGTGCGGTCTACGCCCGCCTCGACACCACGCCCTACATCGCGATGTCGGCCCTGATCGTCTCGATCGCAGCGGTGCTGAAGGCGATCTATTATTTCTGGATCCGCAGCCCCGGCCTGACGCCGACCATCAATACCGCGACCGGTCTCACCCGTGCCAAGGTCAAACTGCTCGACGCCGGCCATACGCACGGTACCTTCCTGACCGAGGAGTTCGGCTTCCAGATCGCGCGCCGGAAAGCGAGCCTGCTCAAGATCGTCGTGTTCGCAGTCGGGTTTATGTTGCCGGGCTTGATGCTGGTGTGGGTATTCAACCAGAATGGCGGACCGACCGCGGCACTGGTCGCGGTCGCCGCCGGAATCGTCGGCGCTGCAGTCGAGCGCTGGCTGTTCTTCGCGGAAGCCCGCCACGTGGTCAATCTTTATCACGGCGCACAGCGCTGTTGACGTTAGAGTATTATAAACTACTTATTTACCTGATTTTAGGAGTGACCCGCTATGTTTGGATTGTCAGGCTTCAAGGAAGTCGATCCCGGCTACGTTGCTGAAATCGCCGCCCAGGGCGCGCATCTGATCGATGTCCGTACCGAGGCTGAAGTGGCGCAGGGCGTGATCGATGGCGCCATTCATATTCCGCTGCACCTGCTGCCGCTGCGCGCACCCGATATTCCCCAGGACAAGCCGGTGGTGATCTACTGCCGCTCGGGCGCGCGCTCGGCTCAGGCCTGTGCGTTCATGGCCTCCAGAGGCTACGACAACATGCACAACCTGGCCGGCGGGATCATGGCGTGGGCGCGTTCGGGCAACGCGCTCAGCCTGCCGCGTTGAGGCAATCAGACAGCCCCTGAATCACGGATTTTTTCCACTGCAATTTGAGTTGCAAAGGGCAGGCTTCTGGTTTAAGGTACGCCAGCTATTTTTAGTACATGTCGATTTAATGTTATTTAATGTAAGGAGAACCCGATGAATTTCGATAAAGAACTCGACGCACGTGGCCTTAACTGCCCCCTGCCCATCCTGCGTGCCAAGAAAGCCCTGGCGGAAGTGGCCAGCGGCCAGGTGCTGAAGATCCTGTCGACCGACCCGGGTTCGGTCAAGGACTTCGCCGCGTTCGCCAAGCAGACCGGCAACGAGCTGCTTTCCACCGCCGAAGCGGGTGGTGAATTCACCTTCTTCATGAAGAAAAAATAAATATGATTCGACACCAGCGCCGTTTGTTCGCGGAACATGCGGCGTTGTTTTTTTAACCATCAGGAGAGAACGAGCATGGATACCAAAAAAATGGCCATCATCGCCACCAAGGGCACGTTGGACTGGGCTTACCCCCCGTTCATCCTCGCTTCGACGGCGGCTGCGCTGGGCTATGAAACACAGATTTTCTTCACATTCTACGGTCTCCAGCTCGTCCGCAAGGATCTGTCCGTGCTCAAGGTCAGCCCGCTCGGCAACCCCGGCATGCCGATGAAGATGCCGTTCGGCCCCAAGTGGTTCAAGGACATCAACTGGAACATGCCCAACGCAATCCAGGCGATTATCCCCGGCTATGAGAACGTGGCGACGGCCCTGATGAAGCAGACCATCGCCAACAACGGCGTGGCGACGATCCCCGATCTGCGCGATCTGTGCCAGGAAGCCGAAGTCAAGTTCATCGCCTGCCAGATGACCGTCGAACTGTTCGGCTTCGAGCATTCCGACTTCATCGACGGCCTCGAGTACGGCGGCGCCGCCACCTTCTTCGAGTTCGCGGGTGAGACCGACGTCTGCCTGTTCATCTGAGCGCCAGTACTTCAGCACGATGAAAAAGAGCCGGGATTTCCCGGCTCTTTTTTTGTCTCTTTTTTACCACGGACGGGCGTCTCGCGTAGTCGGAATGGACTACTCGTCTTGTCCAAAAGCCGCGCCACGCGTAGCCTAGCTCGGCGGGTATTCAAACAGCTTATCCGTATCAATTTCGCCCAGAGGAGACATTAATAATGAAGTTCACCCGCGTATTCGCATTCATGGCGCTGGCTGGCATGGCCGGCAGCGCTTTCGCCACCAATGGCTATTTCTCGCACGGCTACGGCATGAAGGCCTTGGGCATGGGCGGTGCTGCCACAGCCAGTTCGGATGACGCCTTCGGCGGCGCCAACAACCCCGCCTCCATGGCCTTCGCCGGCAACCGTATCGATGTGGGCGCCTCTCTGTTCAACCCCAACCGCAGCGCCGAGCGCACCGGCTTGGGTCCCTACGACATGAGCGTGGATAGCGACAGCGAATATTTCTTGATGCCCGAGTTCGGCATGACCAAGCAGATGTCCTCGCAATTGGCTCTGGGCCTCACGGTTTATGGCAACGGCGGGATGAACACGGACTATGCTGGCGGACAGATCGCAGCGGGCATGTGCGGCCCTGGCTCACCTGCCAGCAACATGCTGTGCGGACAAGGTGACCTGGGGGTTGACCTGATGCAGCTCATCATTGCACCGACCCTGGCGTACAAGGTGGCCCCCAACCATTCCATCGGCATTTCCCCGTTGCTGGGCTATCAGGCCTTCGAGGCCAAAGGCCTCCAAGCCTTTGGCGGGATGTCTTCCGATCCGACCAAGCTGACCAACAACGGGCACGACGACGCTTTTGGTTACGGTGTCCGCATCGGCTACATGGGCAAAATCACGCCGACCGTGGCCGTCGGCGCTGCCTACGCATCCAAGATGAAGTTTGATGAGTTCAGCGACTACGCCGGTCTGTTTGCAGAGCAGGGCGGCTTCGACATTCCCGAAAACTACAACCTGGGCGTGTCCTGGCAGGCCACCCCCGCGGTCAAGCTGGCCCTGGATTACCAGCGCATCAGCTATAGCGGCGTCAATTCGATTGCCAATCAAAGCCTGGTTATGGCGCAGTTGGGCGCCGACAATGGCCCCGGCTTCGGCTGGGAGGACATCGATGTGTGGAAGCTGGGTGTGGAGTACAAATACAGCCAGCAACTGATCTTGCGTGCGGGTTACAACCATGGCGACAACCCGGTCACGGCGAACAATGTCACCTTCAACATCCTGGCCCCCGGCGTGGTCGAGGATCACCTGAGCCTTGGCTTCACGTACACGCTGGCATCGGGCAACGAGCTGACCATGAGCTACACGCACGCCTTCAGCAATGACGTCAGCGGCGCTTCCATCCTTCCGGTGATGTTCAGTGGCGGTACACAGCCACCGGCTGGCAATGAGACCATCGAAATGGACGAGAACTTGCTGGGCATCCAGTACAGCTGGAAGCTGTAATGATCAGCAGCACTTAGGTTGATTAGAGAGCCGGGGTCGAAAGACCCCGGCTTTTTTTAT
>JANJWF010000165.1 GCA_024709685.1 Thiobacillus sp. | reverse complement strand
TTACTCGGTACGTTCCGACGCATTACTCACCCGTTCGCCACTCGCCACCAGGTGCAAGCACCCGTGCTGCCGTTCGACTTGCATGTGTAAAGCATTCCGCCAGCGTTCAATCTGAGCCAGGATCAAACTCTTCAGTTCAATACCTGCAATTACTTCAATACTTCTGTCGCTCAACTCAAACTCGCGCCGCTAAATTAATAACGGCACTTGATTCAAGTGTGAGCATTTATGCTAGTTGTCAGACCAGCCGAAGCCAGCCCAACTACCACAACAACACCCACACCTATCGGCTGTAAATTGTTAAAGATCAATCGATTAGCAGTGCTTTTCGCGGTTTGCGTCGGGCGCTGCGTTTCGAGAAGCTGCGCATTCTACAGAGCAAAAAATATCCGTCAACACTTTCGACGAAATAATTTTCAGATGATCGTCACGCGGGCAAATTTCCGCTTGCCGACCTGCGCCACCACCGTCGCGCCCACGGGCACGCTCACGCCCTTGTCTGCCACGCGTTCACCATCCAGCCGGACGCCGCCACCGGCAATCTGGCGGATGGCATCCGAGGTGCTCGTCACCAGTCCGGCCTGCTTCAACAGCTGCGGTACCAGCAGGGCACCCTCGATGCCGGGCAGGCTGATCTCCGGCATGTCGTCCGGCAGCACCCCCTTCTGAAAGCGCGCCTCGAATTCGGCCAGCGCCCGAGTCGCCGCTGCTGCGCCATGAAAGCGCGTCACGATCTCCTGCGCAAACCGCACCTTGATATCGCGCGGGTTGGCGCCGGCGGCCACCTGCTGCCTCCAGCCCGCGACGGTCGCCAGCGCTTCGAACGACAGCAAATGAATATAGCGCCACATCAGATCGTCGGAGACCGACATAAGCTTGCCGAAAATCTCCTGCGGCGGCTCGTTGATGCCGATGTAATTACCCAGCGACTTGGACATCTTGTTGATGCCGTCCGTGCCTTCCAGTAGCGGCATCGTCAGAATGCACTGCGGGGGCTGGCCATGATGCTTTTGCAGCTCGCGCCCCATCAAGAGGTTGAACTTCTGATCCGTCCCTCCGAGCTCGACATCCGACCTCAGCACGACCGAGTCGTAGCCCTGGATCAGCGGGTACAGGAATTCGTGGATCGCGATCGGCTGCTGGCTGGCATAGCGCTTGTGGAAGTCGTCGCGCTCCAGCATGCGCGCCACCGTATGCGTCGCCGCAAGCCGGATCATGCCGGCCGAACCCAGCTTTTCCATCCATTCAGAATTGAAGCGCACCTCGGTCAGTGCCGGGTCGAGAATCTTGAATACCTGTTCCTGGTAGGTCCTGGCATTTTCCGCCACCGCCTCGGGAGTCAGCGGCGGGCGCGTGGCGTTCTTGCCGGTCGGGTCACCGATCATGCCGGTGAAATCCCCGATCAGGAAAATGACATGATGTCCGAGCGACTGGAATTGGCGCAGCTTGTTCAACAACACGGTGTGTCCGAGGTGCAGATCCGGCGCCGTCGGGTCGAACCCCGCCTTGATCCGCAGCGGTCGGCCCGTTTTCAGCTTCTCGACCAGCTCGGCCTCGACCAGCAATTCGTCGGCTCCACGCTTGATTTCCTGCAAGGCGTCCTGCATCAAATTCCTCTCCAATACGCGCTCAAGTTCACCTCAAGCCCGTCCGTTACAATCAGTATCACTTCGCCCGGCGTATGCAAGTCACTGTTTGAATTAATAAAAAACGCCGGGGAGCATTTGTGGTAGACTCCCGGCTCGATTACGGAAGGGAAACGGTCCATGCCGCTCACCAAACTGAGAATCTTAACCGATCGCATGACCGGAGCGGAACGCCGCTTCGGACTGCGCACACTGGTTGCCGTCTCAAGCCTACCGCTATTTGGCGTCGTTGCCGCCTTTGGTCTGGCACCCGATACCAACGCCCTCAACATCACCCAGGAAACCATCACCCAGGCCATTGCCATGCCGGCACTTGCCAGCGCCAGCAATACGGGCTCGTTTGAACGCGAAAACGTGATCCAGCCAGGCGACACGCTGACCAGCGCCTTGTCGCGCCTGAACATCGACGATCTTGAAATCCAGCGTTTGATGGCAGCCGGCACGGTTCGCAAACTGGCCTCCAGCATCCAGCCGGGCAAGCGCATTCGGGCCACCACCACCCAGGATGGCCAGTTGCTTGCCATCCAGTTCGAGCGCATTGGCGGACCCAACCTGACGGTGCTTCGGCAGGGCGATCAGTTTGTCGCACAGGAAACCGGCGAATTGCTGGAGACCCGCGTGGTCATGCGTTCCGGTGTCATCATGTCCTCGCTGTACGGTGCCACCGACAGCGCCGGGATCCCCGACAGCATTGCCAACCAGATGGCGGAAACCTTCTCCACCAGCCTGGACTTCCGTGACGACCTGCGTCGCGGCGACACCTTCTCGGTCATCTATACCGTCAGCTACCGCAACGGCGAACCCGTCGCCGCAGGCAAGCTGCTGGCAGCCGAATTCGTCAATGGCGGCAAGCCCTACCGCGCCGTCCTGTTCCGGGACCCCAACGGCGGTGAGGGCTACTACACGCCGGAAGGCGAATCGCTGAAGAAAGGCTTCCTGCGCTCGCCGCTCGAATTCTCCCGCGTCACGTCCAGCTTCAGCAACTCGCGCAAGCAC
>JANJWF010000153.1 GCA_024709685.1 Thiobacillus sp. | reverse complement strand
TGGGTCTCGCCACGCGTGAACAGGGCCGAGCCGTGGGTGCGGGGCAGCACGCCGGTGCGGATGGTGATCGGGCGCACGGTGCGGGTATCGCGGCCGTCGATGCGCGGCTGGCCGGACAGGATGCGGTGGCGCACGACGCCGGCTTCCAGGCGGTGGAACGCGTCCTTGACGTGGTTGACAGCGACCGTGTCCATGTCGGCGGTGATGAGTTCGGCGAAGGCCTTGCTGCGGACTTCGTCGACCGCGGCCATGCGCGCCCGTTTCTGCTTGATGTTGTAGGCGGCCAGCAGGCCGTCCTCGGCCAGCGCCTTGAGGCGTTCGACCATTGCGGTGTCTTCGGCGAGTGGCTGCCAGTCCCAGGCGTCGGCGCCGGCTTCGTCGGCAAGTTCGTTGATTGCGCTGATCGCGGCCTGCATCTGGGTGTGGCCGAACACGACCGCGCCCAGCATGATGTCTTCGGGCAGTTCCATCGCTTCGGACTCGACCATCAGCACGGCGGTTTCGGTGCCGGCGACGACCAGGTTGAGTGCCGAATCCTTCAGCTCGGAGTTGGTCGGATTGAGCACATATTCGCCGTTGATGAAGCCGACGCGGGCGGCGCCCACCGGGCCTTCGAACGGCAGGCCGGACAGCGACAGCGCAGCGGAGGCGCCGATCAGTGCGGGGATGTCGGCGCTGACTTCGGGGTTGGACGACATCACCGTGGCGATCACCTGGACTTCGTTGAAGAAGCCTTCGGGGAAGAGCGGGCGGATGGGGCGGTCGATCAGGCGCGAGATCAGGGTTTCGCCTTCGGACGGGCGGCTTTCGCGTTTGAGGAAGCCACCGGGGATGCGGCCGGCGGCGTAGGTTTTTTCCTGGTAGTCGACGGTCAGCGGAAAGAAATCCTGGCCCGGCTTGACTTCATTCTTGGCGACGACGGTGACCAGCACCACGGTGTCGTCCATGTTGACGATGACCGCGCCAGAGGCCTGGCGGGCGATTTCGCCGGTTTCCAGCGTGACCAGGTGGCGGCCGTAGGTGAAGGTTTTCTTGATAGCGCTCACAACGAGTTCCTTTCAAAGCGAAAACGCCCCGCATATGCGGGGCGTGGGGAATTCATGGGGCAACACGCCCCATCCACTGTGCCGGTGCCGCAGGGTACATCACAGTGGCCCTGGCGGGATTACTTACGCAGACCGAGACGATCGATCAGGGTCTTGTAGCCTTCGAGATTGGTGCGCTTCAGGTAGTCCAGCAGTTTGCGGCGGCGGCTCACCATCTTCAGCAGGCCACGACGCGAGTGATGGTCCTTCATGTTGGCCTTGAAGTGGCCAGTCAAGTCGTTGATGCGGGCGGTCAGCAGGGCAACCTGCACTTCGGGCGAGCCGGTGTCGGCGGCGGCGCGTTGGTAATTCTGGACGATTTCAGCTTTTTGCGCGACGGTAACAGCCATGATGCACTCCTTCTAAATCGCGTGGCCTGCGGCTGAGCGGGACACGTTCGGGGAAAACGGTGAATTTTACGCTGAATCGGGGGGCTGATTCAAGCCTGTGTGTGTCGCGCCGCCGGTTGCGTGGCGATCAGACGGTGCGGCACCAGGCGGCCGGCCTCTGCATTGGCCAGGCCGATGAAGGTGTGTGGTGTCGTATACATGCGTGCCAGTCCCGGGGGCGCATCCGCATGCGCGATGCTGCGACCCTGACACAGGGCCTCGGCATCGGCCGCCCCGAGTTGTACGGCGGGCAGATGCGCAACGAGGCAGTCTGCGGGGAGCAGCAAGGCTTGGCGCTGGCTGGCGTCGAGCGCTTCCAGGTCCGCGAGGGTATGCGCGTGGTCCAGGCTGAACCCGCCGGCGGCGGTGCGCGTCAGCGAGGTGAGATGGGCGCCGCAGCCGAGTGCGGCACCGATGTCCTGGGCCAGGGTGCGGATATAGGTGCCGGCGCTGCACTGCACGTCCAGCACGACGCGGGGCGGCGCACATTCGAGCAGACGAAGCTCGCGAATGTGCACCCGGCGGGCGGGGCGCTCGATGTTGATCCCCGCGCGGGCGTATTCGTAGAGCGGACGCCCCTGGTGCTTGAGCGCCGAATGCATGGGCGGAACCTGCTCGATTTCGCCCATGAAGCGCGGCAGCACCGCAGCGACATCGGCACCGTCGACGGTGATCTTGCAGGTGCCGAGCACGTCACCCTCAGGGTCGCCGGTAGAGGTGGTGACGCCCAGTTGCAGCACGGCACGGTAGTGCTTGTCGGCGTCGAGCAGGTAGGCGGAAAACTTGGTGGCTTCGCCGAAACATAGCGGCAGGAGGCCGTCGGCGAAGGGGTCGAGCGTGCCGGTGTGGCCCGCCTTCTTGGCGTTGAGCAGCCACTTGGCTTTTTGCAGCGCGGCATTGGAGGTGATGCCGACCGGCTTGTTCAGCAGCAGCACGCCGCTGATCGGTTTGCGCGGGCGAAGCCCCACGTTGGCGTCCTCCCCCGTTTGGGGGCAGGGTCGGGGAGAGGGTATCAATGCTGCGCGCCTGTCACTCGTCGCGAGGGTGTTTGGCGTCTTCGGCGACGGCCGTCTCGATCAGGTGGGTAAGTTCAATGCCGCGCTCGACCGAGCGGTCGTACACGAACGTGAGCTTGGGGACTACGCGCAGCTGCATACGATGCGACAGCTGCGAGCGTAGAAAACCGCTGGCACGCTGCAGTCCCCTCAGGCAGGCAGCATGCTCGGCTTCGCCCCCCAGCGTGGTGAAGTAGACCTTGGCAAACTCCATGTCGCGATTGACCTCCACCTCGGTGATGGTCAGCATGCCGACACCCGGATCCTTCACTTCCTGCCGGATCAATTCCGGCAGTTCGCGCTGGATCTGGTCGGCGATACGTCGCGCACGCGGGAAGTCCTTCGGCATTACAGCGACCGCGCGACTTCCACGACCTCGAACACTTCGAGGATGTCGCCTACCTGGATGTCGTTGAAGTTCTTCAGCGACAGGCCGCATTCGAAGTTGGCCTTGACTTCCTTGACGTCATCCTTGAAGCGCTTGAGCGAATCGAGCTCGCCCTGGTGGATCACCACGTTATTGCGCAGCACTCGCACGCCGGCATTGCGCTTGATCACGCCATCCGTCACATAGCAGCCGGCAATGGTGCCGACCTTGGAAATGACGAACACCTGACGAACTTCCACGGTGCCGATGACGCTTTCCTTCTTCTCGGGCGCCAGCATGCCGGACAGCGCGGCTTTCACCTCGTCCACCGCTTCGTAGATGATGTTGTAGTAGCGGATGTCCACGCCGCTGGACTCGGCCAGCTTGCGGGCCGACGCATCGGCGCGTACGTTGAAGCCGATCAGCACCGCCTTGGAGGCGAGCGCCAGGTTGACGTCGGACTCGGTGATCGCACCCACCGCGCTGTGGATGATGTTGACCTTGACCTCGTCGGTCGACAGCTTGCCCAGCGCATGCGCCAGACCCTCGTAGGAACCCTGCATGTCGGCCTTGAGGATGATGGGCAGATGCTGCACTTCGCCCTGGCCCATCTGCTCGAACATCGATTCCAGCTTGGCGGCCTGTTTCTTCGCCAGTTGCACGTCACGGTACTTGCCCTGACGGAACAGCGCGATTTCGCGTGCCTTGCGTTCGTCGGGCAGCACCATCATGTCCTCGCCAGCCTGCGGTACGTCGGACAGGCCCTGGATTTCGACCGGGATCGAGGGGCCGGCTTCGCTCACCGTCTTGCCTGCTTCGTCGAGCATGGCACGAACGCGGCCGTATACCTGACCCGCCAGCACCATGTCACCACGGCGCAGGGTGCCGGATTGCACCAGCAGCGTGGCGACCGGACCCTTGCCCTTGTCCAGGCGCGCCTCGATGACGATGCCCTTGGCCGGACCTTCGGCGACAGCCTGCAGTTCCAGCACCTCGGCCTGCAGCAGGAGGGCGTCGAGCAGGCCGTCGATGTTGGTGTTGGCCTTGGCTGAGACTTCGACGAACATGGTGTCACCGCCCCACTCTTCCGGGGTGACGCCCTGCGCCACGAGTTCCTGGCGGATCCGTTCGGGGTTGGCATCGGGCTTGTCGATCTTGTTGATCGCCACCACCAGCGGCACCTGCGCCGCCTTGGCGTGATGGATGGCTTCGATGGTTTGCGGCATCACGCCGTCGTCCGCCGCCACCACCAGCACCACGATGTCGGTCGCCTTCGCGCCGCGTGCCCGCATCGCGGTAAACGCTTCGTGGCCCGGGGTGTCGAGGAAAGTGATGACGCCTTTTTCGGTTTCGACGTGGTAGGCACCGATATGCTGGGTGATGCCGCCGGCTTCGCCGCTGGCTACCCGGGTGCGCCGGATGGTGTCGAGCAGCGAGGTCTTGCCGTGGTCGACGTGACCCATCACGGTGACCACCGGCGGGCGGGCAAGCACTTCATGCTCGCTTACTTCGCCGGTGTCGATGAGGAAGGCTTCCGGCGTATCGAGCGCCGCAGGTTTGCCGATGTGGCCCATTTCCTCTACCACGATGATCGCTGTTTCCTGGTCGAGCACCTGGTTGATGGTCACCATGCTGCCGAGTTTCATCAGCGCTTTGATGACTTCGGCCGCCTTCACCGACATCTTGTGGGCGAGTTCGGCCACGGTGATGGTTTCGGGAATCAGCACCTCGCGCACGATCGGTTCGGTCGGTGCAATAAATGTGGTTTCTTCGTGGCCAGACTTGGATTTGCCCTTGCGGCCGCGCCAGCCGGCCTCTGGTGTGGCGCCGCCACGGGTCTTGAGTCCACCCTTGCGGCGTGCCGCGTCATCCTTCCAGGTCCCTCCCGCCTTCTTGTCCGGGCCTTTGGCACCCTTGGCCGTCCCCGGTTTTTCCGGTTTGTGCAGTGTTTTTTCGGTGGGGGCAGCCGGTGCCGCGGGTGCAGCAGCTTTCTGGGCTTCTGCCAGCTTGGCGGCTTCGCGCGCGGCCTCGGCCTGCTTGCGCAAGGCTTCGCGCTCGGTGCGGGCCCTGGAGTCAGCAGCCTGGCGTTCCTGCAGCGCCTGGTGGCGGCGCGCCTCTTCTTCGCGCGCCTTGACCTCGGCTTCGTTCAGAATCGAAGCTTTCTTGATGCGGGTGGTTTTCTTCGCCGCTGGCGCGGGTTCGGCTGCGGGTTCAGCAGGCGTGGGCGCGGTCTCAGCGGCCGGAGATTCGATCGCGGCAGGCTCAACGGCCACAGGCTCCACAATAGCGGGCGCAATCTCGGCAGGCTGGACTGCAACCGGTTCGACAACTGGGGGGGGGGCCGCGACCTGGCTCTCGATGGCGGGCTGCGTCGGTTCTTCGGACGGGGGAGCCAGCGTGGCCTCCGGCGCGAGTTCGGCTGCCGGCTGGGCTTCGGCCGCCAGGGATGCAGCATCGCGCTTGACGTAAGTGCGAGACTTGCGCACTTCTACCTGGATGGTGCGCGACTTGCCGGTGCTGTCGGTTTTGCGGATCTCGCCGGTCTGCTTGCGCGTGATGGTGATCTTGGTCTTGCCGGCCTCGGCACCGCCGCCACCATGCATCTTGCGCAGATAGTCGAGCAAGTGCGCCTTGTCCGCTTCGGTGACAGGGTCCACGACATCATTTTTGCTGACGCCCGCCGCCTTCAGCTGTTCGAGCAACAGCTGGGGCGGCAGTTTCAGTTCCTGGGCGAATTGTTCAACGTTCATGCAGTCCTCTTAGCCTTGGGCGAACCAGGGCGCGCGTGCGGCCATGATCAATTGTTTGGCGCGTTCGGCGTCCATGGTGGCCATTTCGGTCAGTTCATCGACGGCCAGTTCCGCCAGATCCTCGGTGGTATGGACGCCTTTGCTGGCGAGCGTGCGCGCAGTTTCCGCATCCATGCCCTCGGGCGACAGCAGGTCGCCCGCAGACGCCTCGACCTGTTCTTCGCCGACGATGGCAGCGGTCAGCAACGCGTTACGGGCACGGTTGCGCAGTTCGTTGACCAGGTCTTCGTCGAATGCTTCGATCTCGAGCATTTCGTTCAGCGGGACGTAGGCGACCTCTTCCAGCGTGGAGAAACCCTCGTCGACCAGAATCTGGGCGACTTCCTCATCCACATCGAGTTTCTCGATGAAGAGGGAAAGCACCTTGCCGCTTTCGGAGGACTGTTTCTGTTCCGCAGCCTCGCGCGACATGATGTTGAGGTCCCAGCCGGTCAGCTCGGATGCCAGGCGCACGTTCTGGCCCCCGCGGCCGATCGCCATCGCCAACTGTTCCTCGTCCACTACGACGTCCATGCTGTGCTTGTCTTCATCCACCACGATGGAGCTGACTTCGGCGGGTGCCAAGGCGTTGATGACGTACTGCGCAGGGTCGGTCGACCAATGGATGATGTCGACGCGCTCGCCGGCCAACTCGTTGGTCACCGAAGTGACGCGGGAACCGCGCAGGCCGATGCAGGTGCCGATCGGATCGATGCGCGGGTCGTGCGACACCACTGCGATCTTGGCGCGCAGGCCGGGGTCGCGGGCAGCCGCCTTGATCTCGAGCAGGCCTTCCTCGATTTCCGGTACTTCCAGTTCGAACAGCTTCATGATGAACTCGGGCGCAGTGCGCGACAGCACGACCTGCGGGCCGCGGGCGCCGCGATCGATGCGCAGCAGGTAGGCTCGCACACGGTCACCGATGCGCAGGTTTTCGCGCGGGATCATCTGGTCGCGGTGCAGGAAGCCTTCGACGCGGCCCGATTCGATGATGGCATTGCCGCGATCGATGCGCTTCACCACGCCGTTGACAAGGTGTTCCTTGCGGGCGAGGAAGTCGCTGATGATCTGTTCGCGTTCGGCGTCGCGGATCTTCTGCAGGATGACCTGTTTGGCAGCCTGGGCGCCGATGCGGCCGAACTCGATGTTTTCCAGCGGCTCCTCGATGTAGTCGCCGATTTCGATGTCGGGATGCTTGTCCTGCGCGTCGATCAGCAGGATCTGGTGTCCCTCGGATTCCAGGTCGGCTTCAGATACCACCTGCCAGCGGCGGAAGGATTCGTATTCGCCGGTGTTGCGGTCGATCGACACGCGCACGTCGGCCTCTTCCTTGAAGCGTTTCTTGGTGGCGGAGGCGAGCGCCTGCTCGAGTGCTTCGAACACCACTTCCTTGTCCACGTTTTTTTCGCGTGCCAGCGCATCGGCCAGCATCAACAATTCACGACTCATCTTTTCCTCCAGCCTCGCCTAAACCATGGGTTTCAGGCGGGCAGCATCCACATTTCTCAAATCAACCGACACTACCGTGCCATCGACGATCAACTTCACCGCATCACTTTCCAAACCGACCAGCTGACCGCTGAGGCGCCGCCGATTGTCCATCGGCACCCGCAGCTTGAGCGTTACCTGCTCACCGGCGAAGCGTGCATAGTCCTGCGGCTTGACCAGCGGCCGGTCGAGACCGGGCGAGGATACTTCCAGCCTGTCATAGTCGATGTTCTCGACCGTGAAAAGGTGGGTCAGGTGATTGCTCACCGTCACGCAATCGTCAATCGTGACGCCGCCCGGCTTGTCGATGAAAATCCGGATCAGTCCGCGGCCGGCGCGTTCCAGCATCACCAGCTCGTAGCCGAGTCCGGCCAGCACAGGCTCCAGACGGGCGGGCAAATCCATCATCGCAACTCCATTTTTTCGTCTCGCGGCGCCATACACGCAGCACAAATAAAAAATGGGCGAACCGCCCATTGATTATTTAAATCAATTCAAAATTATATCACCCAGACCAGCAGACTGAAAGGAGGATGGTGCCCGGAACCGGAATCGAACCGGTACGCCATCGCTGGCGAGGGATTTTAAGTCCCTTGTGTCTACCAATTTCACCATCCGGGCGAAGCGGACGGTCGATCGTGAATCTGGAGGCGCGTGCCGGAGTCGAACCGACCTACACGGATTTGCAATCCGGTGCATAACCGCTTTGCTAACGCGCCATCGCGGTAAACCGCTTCAAACGAAAAGGGGAAAACATCCGGGCTGAGCCATCTGTTTTCCCCAGAATACTGGAGCGGGAAAGGAGGTTCGAACTCCCGACCTCAACCTTGGCAAGGTTGCGCTCTACCAGCTGAGCTATTCCCGCGTTGAAGGCTGCGCATTATGGGGATTTCGTCTTTTTCTGTCAACAATTTCATGAAGATTTTTGGAGCGCACGCGTAGCCATCAAGAGGTAGTACGCCATCGACGCCAGGGTGAGCAGGGCGGCGATCCAGATCAGCAGTGTCCCGATGCTGGAAGTGGGCAGGCCGGCGATCGGGCTGAAATACAGCAATAGCACGATGGCGACCATCTGTGCGGTGGTTTTCAGCTTGCCGACGAAAGACACCGCCACGCTGGCCGACTTGCCAGCCTTGGCCATCCATTCGCGCAGGGCGGAAATGGTGATTTCGCGGCCGATGATGATGAGCCCGATCAGCGGCGCCACGCGATCGAGGTCAATCAGTACGATCAGCGCGGCGGCGACCATCAGCTTGTCGGCCACCGGGTCGAGAAAGGCGCCGAAGGCCGAGGTCTGCCCGAGTGCACGCGCCAGGTAGCCGTCGAGCCAGTCGGTCAGCGCTGCGACCCCGAAAAATGCCGCGGCCAGGACATTCGCCTCGAACGGCGTCACCCAGCCGTCGGGCAGGTAGAACACGCCTGCCATCAGCGGAATGAAGAGAATGCGCAGCCAGGTGAGCAGGTTGGGGAGATTGAGCGGCATCAGTGAAGAACGTCGTAGATGGTTTCCGCCAATTCTCGGCTGATACCGTTGACCGAGGCAAGCGCATCGACGCCGGCGTTGCGCACCCCCTGCAGGCCGCCGAAGTGCTCGAGCAGCTGGCGGCGCCGCTTCGGACCGACGCCTGGGATGTCTTCAAGCGTCGACTGCACGCGCGCCTTGCCGCGCTTGGCCCGGTGGCCGGTGATGGCGAAGCGGTGGGCCTCGTCGCGTATCTGCTGGATCAGGTGGAAGCCAGGGTGGTCCTTGGCGAGCCTCAATTCACGTCCGTCGGCGAAGATCAGGGTTTCCAGCCCGGGCTTGCGCGCCTCGCCCTTGGCGACGCCGAGCAGCAGCACCTCGCCGAGGCCGAGTTCGACCATCGCCTCGGCCGCCATCGCTACCTGCCCCTTGCCGCCGTCGATCAGCAGGAGGTCGGGTAGCACACCGTTCTCCTCGACACTTCGGTGAAAACGCTTGATCAGTGCCGCGTGCATCGCGGCGTAGTCATCGCCGGGCGTGATGCCGCTGATGTTGTAGCGGCGGTAGTCTGATTTCTTCAGGTCGCCGCCTTCGTACACCACGCACGAGGCCACCGTGGCTTCGCCCATGGTGTGCGAGATATCGAAGCATTCGATGCGGTTGAGCGCCGGCAGGTCGAGCGTGTCGCGCAGCGCGGCGAGCCGCTGCGACTGGTTGGCACGGTCGGCACTGCGGCGCTCGGCCGACAGACGGGCGTTGGCCTGCGCCATGCCGACCCACACACGGCGCTTGCCGGTGACGCGGTGCTGGATGGCCACCTTCCTGCTGGCCTGTTCGGTCAGCAGGGCTTCCAGTGCGCCGGTCTCGATCGCCTCGCTTACCAGGATGCGCGCCGGGATGGGGTGTTCGAGGTAGTGCTGGGCAATGAAGGCTTCCAGCGCCTCGGCGAGTGTCGCGCCCTCGCCGTGCTGCGGGAAAAAACTGCGGTCGCCCAGATGCCGGCCGCCGCGGATCATGGTGAGGTTGACCGCGATCACCCCACTGGCTTCGGCGACCGCGACCACGTCGGCGTCAGCCTCGCTGCCGGTCGTGTCGACGAACTGTTTTTCGCGCACCGTCGCCAGCATGCGCAGGCGATCACGCAGGAAGGCGGCGGTTTCGAAGTCCAGGGCTTCGGCAGCGGCGTTCATCTGTTCGGTGATTTGCTCGGTCAATGCGCTCGCCTCGCCTTTCAGGAGCTGCGCGGCTGCGGCGACGTCGCGTGCGTAGATGTCCGCAGTGACGAAGTTGACGCAGGGGGCGGTGCAGCGCTGGATCTGGTGCAGCAGGCACGGGCGCGAGCGATTGGCGAACACGGTGTCCTCGCAGCTGCGCAGCTGGAACACCTTTTGCAACAGCTGGATGCTCTCGCGCACCGCGTACGCGTTGGGGTAGGGACCGAATGCCTGATCCCGTTTTTTCGGCGTGCCGCGGAAGTAGGCCAGGCGCGGGAAGCGGTGCCCCGTCAGCAGCAGGTAGGGGTAGGACTTGTCGTCGCGAAACAGGATGTTGAAGCGCGGCTTCAGCCCCTTGATCAGATTGTTTTCCAGCAGCAGCGCCTCGGCCTCGGTGCGTGTCACCGTCGTGTCGATGTGGTCGACGCTTCGCAGCATCAGCTGGATGCGCGGGCTCTGGTCGCTTTTCTGGAAGTAGCTGGAGACGCGCTTTTTCAGGTCCCTCGCCTTGCCGACATACAGTACCGCGCCGGCCGTGTCGACCATGCGGTAGACGCCCGGCAGGGTGGGTAGCGAGGCGAGGAATTCCTTAGTGACGCTCAAGGCGGCTTATTCGTCCTCGTCCAAAAGCCTGCCGGCGATCGCCCAGTTCTCATCCGGCAGTTCCTCGAACACGATGGTGGTGTAGGACGCCGGCTTGCCGGCGTGGCGCTCGAGCGTGGCGGTGATTTCCTCGGCGACCTTCTGCTTCTGCTCGCGGCTGAGCGAACCGGCAAGCTTGATGGTGACGACGGGCATGGTTACTCCTGGCTCTGAATCTGCGTGAACACCGCAGCAAACATCTCGGGGGTGAGGCGGCGCGTCTGCGTATTGTAGCGGGAGCAGTGGTAACTGCTCACCAGTCGCCGGCCGTCGGGCAGACGGTGGTCGCTGGCGTGGGAAAAGGGGTAGTCCCTGAGCTTGAGGCCCAGCGCACGCAGCACCGCCTGGTGCGCAATCCGGCCCAGTGCGAGGATGGCGGCGTGCCCGGGCAGGGCCGCCAGTTCCGCTGCGAGATAGCGATTGCATTCACGGATTTCGCCCGGTTCCGGCTTGTTGGCGGGCGGCAGGCATTTCACCGCGTTGGTGATGCGGCAGCCGCTGAGCTGCAAACCGTCGTCGGCCGACAGCGATTGCGGCGCGCTGGCGTAGCCGAAGCGGTGCAGGGTCTCGTAGAGCAACACGCCGGCATAGTCGCCGGTGAAAGGGCGCCCGCTGCGGTTGGCGCCGTGCATGCCGGGGGCGAGGCCGACGATCTGCAGATCCGGTGCAGAATCGCCAAAGGCGGGCACCGGGCGCGCATGGTAGTCGGGGTGGCGCACGCGCACCGCGTCCAGGAACGTGGCGAGACGCGGGCAGGCGCGACAGTCAGGGTCGAAGTCGAATGGCATCGGGAGAAATAAAAAATGCCCCACAATGGGGGCATCCATTGTATGCGTGATGCCTTCAGCTTTCGACGGGGCCGGCGGCAGTCTGCATGTAGTTCTGCTCGCCCATACGCTCGACTAGATCGAGCTGGGTTTCGAGGTAGTCGATGTGCTCCTCGGTGTCGGACTGGATGCCGACGAGGATCTCGCGCGATACGTAGTCCTTGACCCCCTCGCTGTGAGCGATCGCCTCGACGTACAGCGCGCGGCCAGTGAGTTCCAGCCTGAGGTCGCAGTTCAGGCATTCGATGACGTTTTCGCCGATCATCAGCTTGTCCAGGTGCTGCATATTGGGCAGTCCTTCGAGAAAAAGGATGCGCTCGATCAGCTTGTCGGCGTGGCGCATCTCCTCGATCGATTCCTCGTATTCGTGCTTGCCCAGCGCGTTCAGCCCCCAGTTCCTGTACATCCGGGCGTGGAGAAAATACTGGTTGATGGCGGTGAGTTCGACCGCCAGAGCCTTGTTCAGATACTGGATGACCTTCTTGTCGCCTTTCATGGTGCCTCCTGCTCGTTGAGAGCCCGCTAGCGTGCCTGTGGCTGGACGACGGGGTGGCTAAGGCGGTGCGGGCTTATCGGAATTCTAGATGTGCAGACGTATAAGGCAACGCCCGCCGGGATTTTGCGGAACGGGTCAGACCGCCGCCAGGCCTGCGCAGGGGATTGCGGCATTTTCTTCCGCCACCGCCTCGCGCAGCACCTCCCTGGCGCAGCGCCCGCATTTGCCGCATTGACTGGCGACGCCGAGCTTGCCGCTCAATTCGCGCATCGTGCAGACACCTTCGGTACGCACGATCCGGCGGATATCGGTGTCAGTGACACTGTGACAAAGGCAGACGTACATGGTGGGCTCCGGTGCTTTTGCATGCGATGAATGCATCTTTCACTAAATGCGAATGATTGTCAATATGATTGAGGTGCGGCGCAGAATGTGAATGGGGTCGAATGGCCCGCCGGTCCGCGACTTAGAACTTGTCGCTGACGCCGACTTTGAAATTGCGCTCGGCCCCCGGGAAGATGCCGTCGGGGTTGCGATTTCTTGTCGGTCAGGTTGAGCATGGTGCCGGACATGCTGAGCTGCTTGCCAACCACGTAGCGTGCGCAGAAGTCGATTGTGGTGTAGGCGGGGATTTCGCCGTGGCGAACGTTGTTTTCGGGACAGCAGGTGACGAATAACGATTCGTGTTTATTTATGTCAAGTGATGGTCTCTATTTGTGTCGCACCCTCAGCGGGACAGCGGGTAACTGCCGCGGACGAGTGGCTGCGGCGCCGTTGCCTCGGGCTGCAGGGTGACGTGTCGGATGCCGTGTTGCTTGTCCATGGTCTGGCGTGCGGCAGCGAGGATGTCCGGCCAGTCGGCCAGATTACGGATTTCAAGATGGGCCGACAGCGCGATGCTGCCGGACGATAGCGTCCACACGTGCAGGTCGTGCACGCGCCTCACCCCGTCAAGTGTCGCCAGGTCGCGGCCGACGGCGTCGAGGCGGACGTGGAGCGGCACGCCTTCCATCAGCACGTGTACCGCCTCGCGCAGCAGGCGTAGCGCCGAAATCAGGATCAGCGCGGCCACCAGCAGCGATAGCAGGGGGTCGATCGGTGTCCAACCGGTGGCGACGATGACGACACCGGCGGTAATCGCTGCCACCGATCCCAGCGCGTCGCCCAGCACGTGCAGCAGTGCGGCGCGGGTGTTGAGCGTGTACTCGCCGCGGCTCAGCACCCAGGCGACGACGAGGTTGACCACGAGCCCCACGACGGCGACGCCAATGACGGCTTCGCCGCGGATGTCGCGTGGCGTGCCGAAGCGATCAACCGCCTCGCTCACGATGAACCCGAGGAGCACCAGCATCAGCACGCTGTTGAATAGCGCAGCCAGCACCTCAGAGCGGACCAACCCGTAGGAGTGCAGCGCGCTCGGGGGGCGCCGTGCCAGCCAGCTTGCGATGGCCGCAAGTCCCAGCGCCGAGCTGTCGGTCATCATATGGATGGCGTCCGCCAGCAACGCGAGCGAGCCTGACCACCAACCGGCAAGTGACTCGATACCGGCGAAGGACAGGGTCAGCAACAGGGCAGCGAGCAGGCCGCCGTTGCCGCTTCCGTGGGCATGGGCGTGATGGTCGTCGTGCCCGTGTGCGGTGCCGTGCGCGGGCTTATGAACGCCCACAGTAATCCGTCGGATCGACTTTCAGGTCGAGCGCGGCGGTATCCGATCCCAGTCCGGCGATATGGTGCAGCGCATCGACGTAGCGTGCCGATTCACGCAACTGGGTCAGCGTCGGTGGATGCGGGTGGCCGTGCATGCGGGCCAGTCGGGCGCGGGCCGGCGCGGGCCAGTCCACCCTGAGGTTCGCCAGGACCTCGTCGGCCAGTTCGGAGCGGTTGCACACCAGCGCCATGTCGCAGCCGGCGGTTAGTGCGGCGGCCACCCGCTCGACCACGCCGCCTGCCACCGCGGCGCCGGCCATACACAGATCATCGCTGAAGATCGCGCCGTCGAAGCCCAGCTGATGGCGCAGTACTTTCTGCAGCCACACCCGCGAAAATCCGGCGGGCTGCGTGTCGACTTCCGGATAGATCACGTGTGCCGGCATGACGGCAGCGAGCCCCGCCTCGATCATCAGCCGGAACGACACCAGGTCGGAGATGGCGATATCGGCCAGGGTGCGCCGATCGACCGGGATGTCCACGTGCGAATCCGCCACGACGTAGCCGTGGCCGGGAAAGTGCTTGCCGCAGGCGGCCATGCCGGCTTCCTTCATGCCCAGCATCACCGCCTGCCCCAACTCGAACACGGCATGCGGGTCGGCATGGAAGGCGCGGTCGCCGATGACCGAGGAAGCGCCGTAGTCGAGGTCAAGTACCGGCGCGAAGCTGAAGTCGATGCCGTGCGCGCGCAGCTCGCTCGCCAGCACGTAGCCGGTTTCGCGCGCCATTTCCCTGGCGCGCTGCGGGTGGTCGTTCCAGATTTCGCCGAAGCTGCGCATCGGTGGCAGGCGGGTGAAGCCTTCGCGGAAGCGCTGCACGCGCCCCCCTTCGTGGTCGACGGCGATCAGCAGCGGCGCGGACTTGAGCGCGTGAATGTCGGTAGTCAGTGCGGCCAGCTGTGCCGGGTCGCGGTAGTTGCGGGAAAACAGGATCACCCCGCCGACGAGCGGGTGGGCAAGGCGGCGGCGGTCGTCGTCGGTGAGTTCGGTGCCCGCCACATCGAGCATCAGGGGGCCGAGCGTCATGGTCTCTCCAGAATCACGTAGGCAAGGACGAGATCGCCCTCGTCCGACAAGGATACATGGTGCGCGGATACCTCGCGCGACGCCAGCCAGGCGGCGAGCTCGGGTGCGCATTCGATGTGCGGCTTGCCGCGCGCGTCCCGCAGCACGGCGATGTTGCGCAGCGTCACCGGTGCACGCAGTCCGGTTCCGGTTGCCTTGGCAAATGCCTCCTTGGCGGCGAAGCATTTGGCCAGATAGCGTGCCGGGTCGCGGCTGGCGTAATACGCCGCGTGCTCGGCCGGGGCGAGAATGCGGTCGGCGTAGTGCTCGCCGAAGCGGGCGAGGCCGTCGCGGATTCGGCGGGCGTCCAGTAAGTCGGTTCCAATGCCGTGAATCATGGCGTAACCCTCACCGGCAAGCCGGCCACACGAATTTTTTCAGCGAAGGTTTCGAGCCATTCGGCAGGTAGTGCGGATAGCCGGCCGGCCTGCGGCTGCATCGAAGGCCGTGCCAGGCCGTACAGCAGCACGCCCCGCACTGGAATCCCTTGCTGCGTGACGTGCTTCACTGCATCCAGATAGGCCGCCTGTTCCGCATCGCCAGGTGGCGCACCGTCCAGCGCGAACACGCAGGTCTGCAGCCAGGTCGGGCACAGGCCTGCGGCCACTGCCAGGCGTTCGAAGTGTTTGGCCGGCGTGATGCGGGTCTGGTTGACGGCACGCATGCCGGCAGCCGTCGCGCTGTCGAACTTGAACCACACTTCACCATTCAGCGCCGCCATTTTCCTGAGGCCGTCCTGTACGCGCGGGCGGTCGGCAAGGCTGCCGTTAGTGATCAGCACCAGCTTGATCTTGCCTAGGAGATCGAAGTCTTCCATTACCCGGCCGATCAATTCGATGACCTGCGGGAAGGCCCTGGCACTGGTCGGCTCGCCGTTGCCCGACAACGCAATATCGTTGAGGCGCCTGACGCCTTCGGGCACGCGCGTGAGCATGAAGTCGCCGTGCAGGATGTCGGCGAGCATTGTGCGCAGTTCGGCGTCCAGTTGTGCCAGATCGATGTCAGGTGCCGTGCCACGCGTCAGATTGGGCACCTGGCAATACACGCACGCCCAGTTGCAGGCATTGTTGGGATTGAGGTTGATTCCCACGGATACGCCACCGGCACGGCGTGAAACGACGGGGTAGACATAGGTCATTCCCGCGTTATCGCGGTCGTGGTCGCGGGGGGAGAGGGGAGCGGTCCGTGCCATCCGTGGATTTTCGCACCAGT
>JANJWF010000095.1 GCA_024709685.1 Thiobacillus sp. | reverse complement strand
CGCAGCAAAGCCCGGCCGAGCGTCTGCTCCGCCTGAGACAAGGTCAGATTCACACCGAGGCCGCGGCATTGCGTCACCGCCATGCCGGGGTAGCCGCAGGGGTTGATGGCGGCAAACGGCGCCAGATCCATGTCGACGTTGAACGCCAGTCCATGGTACGTGCAGCCTTGCCGGACGCGCAGGCCCAGTGCGGCGATCTTGGCGCCGCCGACATACACGCCGGGCGCACCGGGAATCCGTTCGGCGACGATGGCATGCGTGGCCAGGAGGTCGATCACCGCCTGCTCCATGCGGACAACCAGTTCGCGGATGCCGAAGCCGCGCCGCCGCAGGTCGACCAGTACATAGGCCACAACCTGCCCTGGCCCGTGATAGGTGATCTGCCCGCCGCGGTCGATCGGCACGACCGGGATATCGGTTGCAGCGATCAGGTGCTCGGCCTTGCCAGCCTGCCCCAGGGTGTAGACCGGCGGATGCTCCAGCAGCCAAAGCTCGTCCGGCGTATCCGGCTGGCGTGCCGCGGTGAAGGCCTGCATCGCCCGCCACGTCGGCACGTACTCGACCCGCCCCAGTTGCCGCACATAAGCATGGACGCCTTCATGAGCCGCGGCCTGCATCCTTCCCTCTGGGTCCTGCTCCGGTCTTTTCACAGCGCCATCTTCACCCACGGGTGGGCGGTGATCTCGCGATACAGGGCATCGAGCTGGGCCCTGGAGGTGGCACGCACCACGCAGGTCACCGACAGGTAGTTGCCGTTGCGGGACACGCGCATTTCCACCGTTTCCGCCCTGAAATCGGGCGCATGGCGCCGCACCAGCTCGACCATGGTCTGCGCAAAGTCGTCGCGCCGTTCGCCCATGATCTTGATCGGGAAATCGGTCGGAAACGTCAGCAGGGTTTCGTCGCTCACGCCCGCATCACCTGCTGTTTGAATGTCTGGTACAGGCCGTCCATCCGACTGGCCAGCGGTCCCGGAACGCCAGCGCCGACCGGCGCGCCGTCGAGCTTCACGATGGCGAGGATTTCGCGGGTGGACGATGTCATCCACAGTTCGTCGGCGCCGCGTACCTCGACCTCGCTGATCGGGCGCACTTCATGCGGAATGCCGTGCGCAGCCGCGAGTTCCAGCACCACGTCGTAAGTGATGCCGGTCAGGATCAGGTTCGACGGTGGCGGAGCCATGAGGACGCCGTCGTTCACCACGAAGATGTTGCTCGCCGCCCCCTCGGTCAGAAAGCCGTTGCGCAGCATCACGGTTTCGGCGCAGGCGGCGTCCACCGACTGCTGGCGCAGCAGGACGTTGGCCAGCAGCGAAATCGCCTTGATGTCGCAGCGCTGCCAGCGGTTGTCCACGGCGGAGACGGCGCACACGCCAGCGGCCTTTTGCGCTGCCGACGCGGTTACCAGCGGCTGCGCGAACATGAAGACGGTCGGTGCCGCATTGCGGGGGAAGGGATGGTCGCGTAGCGGCTGGGCGCCACTCGGGGTACCGCGCGTGACCTGCACGCAGACCGACTGGTCGGCGAAGTCCTGCTGTGCAATCAGTTTCACGACCAGGTCGCGCCATTCGGCTTCGTTGTGCGGGTTGGCCAGGCGGATGCCGTCAAGGCTGGCCTGCAGCCGGCGCAGGTGCTCCTTGAGCCGGAACGGCCTTTTCGAGTACACCGGCACCATTTCGTACACGCCGTCGCCGAACAGGAAGCCCCGGTCGAGCACGGATACTTTCGCCTCGGCAAGCGGCAGGAAACGGCCGTTCAGGTAGACGCTCATTTGCCGAAGAAAAGCCGAAGCGTATCCCAGCCGCGGCCGAAGATACCGGCCACCGAGACGTTGTGCAGCGCGACCAGCGGATAATCCCCGAGCGGCTTGCCATCCAGCGACAGCCTGAGCGTGCCGATGCGCTCGCCTTTGCGGACGGGTGCGATGATGGGCTGCTTGGTGATGACTTCTCCCTTGACGCGGGAGGCGCTGCCCTTCGGCATCAGCAGGTGGAAATCCTGCGCAAATCCCATGCTCACCGAGGCGCGGGCGCCGCGATACAGGCTGACGGCCTTGACGGGCTGCTGCGCACGATAGAGCAGGATGCTGTCGAAATTCTCGAACCCGTAATTCAGCAGCCTCAGGGCATCCTGGGTGCGCTGTGCGTCCGTTCGCGCACCCAGTACCACGGCGATGCGCCGCTGGTCACCGCGCTGCGCCGACGCCGCCATGCAATAGCCGGCCTCGGCGGTACGCCCGACCTTGAGGCCGTTCACCGTGCTGTCGCGCCACAGCAGGCGATTGCTGTTGTAATACTTGACCCCCTTGAAAACCAGTTCCTTCTGCATGAACAATTCCCGGCGATCGGGAAAATCGCGCGCCAGCGCGCGTCCGAGCAGGGCGAGATCGCGTGCGCTCGATTCGTGCCCCGGCTGGTGCAGACCGCTGGCATTCGTGAAACGGGTCCTGGTCATGCCCAGCCGCTTCGCTTCCTGGTTCATGCGTTCGACGAACGCCGCTTCGCTGTCGTCGGCCGCCGTCACCAGGGTCAGCGTAGCGTCACTCGCGGAGTGCACCAGCATCGCCTGCAGCAGCGTGTCGACACGCACCGCTTCGCCGGCTCCGAGAAACACGCGGGCACCATCCGTGTGGGTGGCAGCCTCCGGCACGCTGACGGTCTGGTCCAGGCGGAGCCTGTTTTTGCGGATATCGTCCAGCAGCACGTAGGCCGTCATCAGCTGGGTCAGCGAGGCGGGCGCCATCGGCAGGTCTGCCTGATACGCCGCCAGCTCGCGTCCGCTCGCCTGGTCGATCACCACCCAGGCACGTGCAGTCATGCCGCTGGGGACCGCCCACGCCGACACCGAGAACAGGCATGCGAGCCCCAACCATATCAGTTTCATGCCCCTCCTATTGATCAATCGCGTCTGACCAAGACTGCATTGAGCTCGAGTCGTTCCCGCATCCGCTCACGATCCGCATGCGCCGCCTCGTCGCTGCGATAGGGCCCGACCTGGACCCGGTGCAGCGCGCCGTCGCTCACCACGCGCGTGAGATTCGCATCGATGTCCAGTTCCCGGGCAAGCCGGCCGAGCAGCTGCCCGGCATTGGCGGGACGCGAGAATGCGCCGAGCTGGAGATAAACCCCCTGGCCGGCGGCCGCATCCCGCGCGGCATAGGTATCGGGATCGATGCTTTCCACGCGTACCCGGGTGCTGCCCTGCTTGATGTAGCCCAGCTTGTGGGCCGCGGCGTACGACAGGTCGACGATGCGCTTGCTGTGGAACGGGCCCCGGTCGTTGATGCGCACCACCACCGATTGGCCGCTGCCGAGGGCGGTGACGCGTGCGTAGCTCGGAATCGGCAGGGTGGGGTGCGCAGCGGTCATGGCATACATGTCGTAGCGCTCGCCCGATGCCGTTTTCTTGCCATGAAAGCGACGACCGTACCACGACGCCACGCCTTCCTTGCTGTAGCCGCCGGCCTTCGTCTGCGGCGTGTAGGTGTTGCCCATCACCACATAGGTACGGTTGGCATAACGGTGCAGCGGCTCCTCGCGTGGCACTGCGTCGGGGATATTGTCCAGATTGGCCGGCGGATTCGCCTCGGGGCCATCGTCGAGGTAGTAGCCGCCGTCTTTCGCGATGGGCGCCTGCTGCGCGGGAGGCGTGCTGCTGCAACCGCCAAGCGTCAGGACCACGGCAAACACGCCCAAAATTAATGTCTTGATCATAAGCACTCTAACTATATATAGCCTCACGTTTTGTTGAGCTGGCGATGCGTCGCCACGCTCATCACGATGCCCACCCCCAGCAACAGCGTGATGAGCGCAGTACCGCCATAGCTCATCAGCGGCAGCGGCACGCCGACGACCGGCAGAATGCCCGATACCATGCCCATGTTGACGAACGCGTAGGTGAACACATTCAGACTGATGGTGGCCGCCATCAGGCGCCCGAACAGCGTCGGCGCGCGCGCGGCGATGGTGAGGCCGCGCGCAACGATGGCCAGATACAGCGCAACCAGGAAAATGACCCCGACGTAGCCGAATTCCTCGCCGAACACGGCGAATATGAAATCGGTCGTCCGCTCCGGGACGAAGTCGAGCTGGTTCTGCGTGCCCTGCGTCCAGCCCTTGCCGAACAGGCCGCCCGAGCCGATCGCGATGGTCGACTGGATGATGTGATAGCCGGCGCCCAGCGGGTCCGAGGTGGGGTCGAGCAAGGTCAGCACGCGGCGCTGCTGATAATCGTGCAGCAACCCCCACGCCACCGGCAGGCTGGCTGCACCGAGCGCGGCCCCGCCGAAGATGACCTTCCACGGCAAGCCGGCAAAGAATAGCAGATAGAAGCCGGAGGCGCCGAGCATCATCGCCGTGCCCAGGTCGGGCTGGCGCAGGATCAGCAGGAACGGGAGCAGCAACAGCACGCCGCTGACCAGGAAATGTTTCGTGCGCAGCACCGCCTCGTTGTGCTGGAAGTACCAGGCCAGCATCAAGGGAAGCGCCAGCTTCAGCAGTTCCGACGGCTGGAACGCCATGAAGCCCAGGTTCAGCCAGCGCCGCGAGCCATTGCGGATCTCGCCGAACAGCGCCACCCCGATCAGCATCACCACCCCGGTCACATACAGCGGCAAACCCACCTTGGACAGGATGTGTGGCGGCACGTTGGCCATGACCACCATCACCCCCAGCGCCAGCCCGATGTTGACCAGGTGGCCGCTGATGCGCGCGGAACTCTGTCCCGAAGCGCTCGCCACCACCGCCAGGCTGATACCCAGCAACAGCAGCACCAGCGTCAGCAGGATACCGTCGAGATGGCCCAGCCTGCGCATGAACCAGTTGCTACTCTGCGGCATCGACTGCCTCCACTGTCTTCTCGGCGGGGCGTTTTCCAGCCAGGTAGTAATCGAATACCGCGCGCGCGATCGGCGCGGCGGTCGAACCACCATGTTCGCCGTTTTCCACCATCACCGCGATCGCGATCTTCGGATCCTCAGCCGGCGCGTACGCAATGAACAGCGCATGATCGCGATATTGCCTGGCGAGCCGGCTGGCGTCGTAGCGCGCGCCCTGTTTGATGCCGACCACCTGCGCGGTGCCGGTCTTGCCGGCGATCGCGTAGGGGGCGCCGGCCGCCGCTGCCGATGCCGTGCCGCCCGGGCGCATCACATCGATCATGCCTTGACGGACCACGGCGAGATTCGCCGGACTGAACGCCACCTGTCCGTGCACCACCGGCTGTTGCGGCTGCCAGACGCGCGTGAGCGGATCCCGCACCGCCTCCACCAGGCGCGGCTCGACCCGCCGGCCGCCATTGGCGAGCATGGCGGTCGCCGTCGCCAGTTGCAGCGGGGTGGTCAAGTGGTAGCCCTGTCCGATGCCCGCAATCACCGTCTCGCCGGGATACCAGGCCTGCTTCCAGCGACGCTGTTTCCAGTCGGGCGAGGGCAGCAGACCGGAAGACTCGCCGTCCAGGTCGATGCCGCTTTTCTCGCCCAGGCCGAACTTCGCCAGATAGTCGTGCATGCGGTCGATGCCCATGTCCGCCGCCAGCCGGTAATAGTAGACGTCGCACGATTGTGCAATCGACCGGCGCAGGTCGACGCTGCCATGCCCCCCGCGCTTCCAGTCGCGATACTGGTGGCTGCTGTTGGGCAGGGTGAAATAACCCGGATCGGCGATGCTGTCGGACGGCTTGCGCAGCTTCAGCTCCAGTCCGGCCATCGCCATGAACGGCTTGATCGTCGAGCCCGGCGGATAGATGCCGCGCAGCACCCGGTTCACCATCGGCCGCTCGGGCGATTCGTTGAGGAATTTCCAGGCATCCGGATCGATGCCGTCGACGAAGAGGTTGGGATCGAATCCAGGCTTTGAGACCAGCGCCAGCACGCCGCCGGTGTTGGGGTCGAGCGCCACCAGCCCGCCCAGATAATCGCCGAACGCCTGCTCGGCCACCGCCTGCAGGTCGAGATCGAGATACAGGCGCAGGTCCTTGCCCGACACCGGAGGAATCCGCGACAGGATGCGCACGGCGCGCCCCGCGGCGTCGATCTCCACCTGCTCGAAACCCGGACGGCCGTGCAGCACGTTTTCATAGCTCTGCTCGAGGCCCGTCTTGCCGATATGCGCGGTGCCGTGATAGCTCTCCTCCCGCCCACTCTCGCGCAGCCTCGCCAGATCGCGATCGTTGATGCGGCCGATGAAGCCCACCACGTGGGCCATGCCGGGCCCGGCCTGGTAGTTGCGGAACAACCGCGCCTTCACTTCCATCTCCGGCAGGCGATAACGGTTGGTTGCCAGAATCGCGACTTCCTCGTCGGTCAGTCTGCTCTTCAGCGGCACGGTTTCGAACTCGTGCGATTCGGCGACCAGGCGCCGGAAACGTCGCAACTGCCCGGGCGTGATCTCGATCAGCTTGGATATTTCGGCAAGCGTGGCGTCCAGGTCGTGGCTCTGCGTCGGCGTCAGTTCCAGCGTGTAGGCCGAGTAGTTTTCCGCGAGGACGCGATCCTTCCTGTCCAGGATCACCCCGCGGTTGGGCGCGGTGGGTATCAGCGAAATGCGGTTACTTTCAGCGCGCTGGCTGTAAAGGTCGTGCTGCCCGATCTGCAGATGATACGTGCGCGCCAGCAGCGCGATCGCCAGCAAGCCGACAAGGGCTCCGCCCGCTTTGAGCCGGCCGTGAAAACGGGCCAGCTCGCGGTCCAGGTTCTTCAGCGGCGCGACGAAGCTCATGCCTTGTCCTGCAAGCCCCTGCCATGCCACAGACGCATATACAGCGCGACCAGATACCACAGCACCGTGCTGCCCAGCACCGGCACCAGGATGGCCAGCCCCCCCGGCGGACTGACTGCCAGCCAGCCGGCCAGCAGCACCACCAGCTGCACCGTCAACAGAATGGGAAACATCTGCGCGGCCTGGCGGAACGGATCGAACTGCAGCAGTCGCAGGCGCAGATAGAGGACGAGGTAGACGCCAATCACGTACGCAATGGCGTGCTGGCCGAATACCACGCCATCCTGGAAATCTGCCAGCAGGCCAAGAAAGAAAGCGGCCCCGAAGCCGATGCGTGCGGGCTGATGCAGCGTCCAGAACAGCACGCCGACCAGCACGAAATCCGGCCGCAAGACCAGCGCCAGCCCCGACCAGCGTATCTGCTCGAGCAGCACGGCCAGGGCCAGGGTGCCCAGGATAAAACGCCAGCTGACACCGGCTTGATCGGTCACTTTCATTGTGCGGTCACCTCTGGCTCCGCCACCAGCACCAGTACGGCACGCGACTGGTCGAGACCCGCCAGCGGCTGGCAAGCCACCCGCAAATACGGGCTGGACTGCGAGCGCGAAACCCGGCTGACGCGCGCCACCGGAATCCCGCCCGGATACACGCGGTCGATGCCCGATGTCAGCAGGCGATCACCCTCCCGGATATCGGCATGCGCCGGCATGTAGCGCAGTTCCAGCTGGCCGCGCCCGCTGCCGGCCACCAGCCCGCGCTGTCCGGTGCGCTCGATGAATACCGGCGTCAGCTGCTCCAGACTGCTCACCAGCACGACGTCGCTCGAACCTGGATACACCCGCACCACCTGCCCCACCAACCCGATGGAATCCACCACTGGCAAGCCGCGGCGCAGGCCGGCAGCAGCCCCCTGGTCCAGCGTGATGCGCTGGGAAAACCAGTTGTGCCCCTGGTACAGCAGAGCCGCATGCACCACCTGCTGGCCGGGGCGCGTCTGCAGCCGCATCAGGGTACGCAGTTCGGTGTTTTCGCGTGCCACTTCGTTCGCGGCATTCAGCCTGACAGCCAGTACTGCACGTTCGGCCAGCAGGGCGTCACGTTCTTTTTGCAGGAGGCGGTGGCGGGTAAAGAAACCGCTGAGTTCGGAGGAAACTTCGATGGGGGCGCGCATGAATTGCCGCGCCGGTTGCAGAAGCAGCGAGAAGCCGCTACGCAGGCCTTCGAGTGCCTGATAACGGGTATCGAGCACCATACACGCCACCCCGATGAGGAGCCAGATCAGCAGGTGTGCCGTCGACCCCAGGCGGCGGGCGAACATGAGCTGACCGGGCGTCCCCATCAGATGCCCCTGTCCGCGATGCGTGCCGCTGCCTTCACTCGTTGGTGAACACCGATGCCAGCTTGTCCATTTCCTCCAGCGCACGTCCGGAGCCGCGCACCACGCAGGTCAGCGGATCGTCGGCCACGATCACCGGCAGCCCCGTTTCTTCCATCAGCAGGCGGTCAAGATCGCGCAGCAGCGCACCGCCGCCGGTCAACACCATGCCGCGTTCGGCGATGTCGGCACCCAGTTCGGGCGGGGTCTGCTCCAGCGCCTGCTTGACCGCACTGACAATGGCGTTCAACGGTTCGGTCAAGGCCTCGAGAATCTCGTTGGACGACACGTTGAAGCTGCGCGGCACGCCTTCGGCCAGGCTGCGGCCCTTGACTTCCAGTTCCTGCACTTCGGCGCCGGGGAAGGCCGACCCCATTTTCTTCTTGATGTGCTCGGCGGTGGCTTCGCCGATCAGCATGCCGTAGTTGCGGCGGATGTAGCTGGTGATCGCGTCGTCCATGCGGTCGCCGCCGACGCGCACCGAGTTGGCGTAGACCACGCCGCCGAGCGAGATCACGCCGACCTCGGTGGTGCCCCCGCCGATGTCGACCACCATCGAGCCGGTGGCCTCTGCCACCGGCAGGCCGGCGCCGATCGCCGCCGCCATCGGCTCCTCGATCAGATAGACCTGTCGCGCCCCGGCACCGATCGCCGATTCGCGGATCGCGCGCCGCTCCACCTGGGTCGAGCCGCACGGCACGCAGATGATGATGCGCGGACTGGGGCGGAACATCCGGGTGTCGTGCGCCTTCTTGATGAAATACTTGAGCATCTGCTCGGTCACGGTGAAGTCGGCAATCACGCCATCCTTCATCGGCCGGATCGCCTGCAAGTTGCCCGGGGTGCGACCCAGCATCTGCTTGGCCTCGAGTCCCACCGCCTGCACACTGCGCTTGCCGCCCACCGCAGGCTCGGTGCGAATCGACACCACAGACGGTTCGTCGAGCACGATGCCGCGGTCACGCACGTAAATCAGCGTGTTCGCAGTACCCAGGTCGATCGCGAGATCGGTCGAAAAATAGCTGAAGAGAAACTTGAACATTGGGATCGGCACCCGGGTTCATTCGGGCGAAAGGGCAGAAAAAACAAGGCTCCTATGATAACCTAACGAGCTTGATTCCCGTAAAGTCATCAGGTGCTTCCATGTCCCTCAGTCCGGACGACGTCAAGCGCATCGCACGCCTTGCGCGCATTGAAATCGACGATGCGCAATCGCAGGCCACGCAGGGCCAGCTCAACACGATTTTCGATCTCATCGCCACGATGCAGGCGGTGGATACTCGCGGCATTGCGCCGATGGCTCACGCGCAGGAGGTCTACCAGCGTCTGCGCGAAGACGCCGTGACCGAAAGCGACCGCCATGCCGCCTTCCAGGCGATCGCCCCGGCGGTCGAGAACGGTCTTTACCTCGTGCCCAAAGTCATCGAGTAATCGGGGCGACATACAGATGTTTCAAGAATCCCGGGGCTGCCTCAATGACCCCGTCGTGCCAAGTCGATAACGCCATGTCCGAAACGTCCCTTTCCGCGCTCGCCGCGCAACTCGCCGCCAGGCAGGTCTCCAGCCGCGAACTCGCGCAGCAGTATCTCGACCGCATCGCCGCGCTGAATCCGTCCCTCAACGCCTTCATCACGGTGGATGCCGGCAGGACGCTGGCTGAAGCTGCGGCTGCCGACGCCCTCATCGCCTCCGGCAATGCCGGCCCGCTCGCCGGCGTGCCGATCGCGCACAAGGACATCTTCTGCACCGACGGCTGGCTCACCACCTGCGGCTCGAAGATGCTGTCCAACTTCATCGCGCCCTACGATGCGCACGTGATCCAGCGCTTCAAGGCCGCCGGCATGCCCAGCCTCGGCAAGACCAACATGGACGAGTTCGCGATGGGCTCGTCGAACGAGACCAGCTATTTCGGTGCGGTGAAGAATCCCTGGGACATGACCCGCGTGCCGGGCGGCTCGTCGGGCGGCGCCGCGGCCTGCGTCGCCGCGCGCATGGCGCCCGCCGCGACCGGCACCGACACCGGCGGCTCGATCCGTCAACCGGCCGCGTTCACCGGCATCACCGGCCTCAAGCCCACCTACGGCCTGGTATCGCGCTACGGCATGATCGCGTTCGCCTCCAGCCTCGACCAGGCCGGACCGATGGCGCCGTCGGCCGAGGACTGCGCGCTGCTGCTCAACGTGATGACCGGCTTCGACCCCAACGACTCGACCAGTCTCGAGCGCGACAAGGAAGACTATGCGCGCGACCTGCAGAAGCCCTTGTCTGGTCTGCGCGTCGGCCTGCCGAAGGAATTCTTCGCCACGGGCCTGAACAATGAAGTCGCCGCCGCCGTGGACGCCGCCGTTGCCGAACTGAAGAAGCTCGGCGCCACGACCGTCGAGATTTCGCTCGCCAACTCGAAGCTGGCGATCCCGGTGTATTACGTGCTGGCACCGGCCGAAGCCTCCAGCAACCTGTCGCGCTTCGACGGCGTGCGCTACGGCCACCGCGCGCCCGAATACGCCGACCTCAACGACATGTATTCCAAGACCCGTGCGCAGGGCTTCGGCGCCGAGGTCAAGCGCCGCATCATGATCGGCGCCTACGTGCTCTCGCACGGCTACTACGACGCCTACTACCTGCAGGCGCAGAAAATCCGCCGCCTGATCGCCGACGACTTCAATGAAGCGTTCAAGGCCTGCGACGTCATCCTCGGCCCCACTGCGCCGGGTACCGCGTTCAAGCTCGGCGAAAAGTCCGACGATCCGGTCGAGATGTATCTCAACGATCTCTACACCATTCCCGCCAACCTCGCCGGCCTGCCCGGCATGTCGCTGCCATGCGGCTTCGACCGCCAGGGATTGCCCATCGGCCTGCAGCTCGTCGGCAATTATTTTTCCGAGGCGAAAATGCTCAACGTCGCCCATCAGTACCAGTGCGTCACCGACTGGCACGCCCGCCAACCGGAGGGCCTGTAACCATGAAATGGGAGACCGTCATCGGGCTGGAAGTCCACACCCAGCTCGCCACCCAGTCGAAGATCTTCTCCGGCAGCAGCACCGCCTTCGGCGCCGCGCCCAACACCCAGGCCTCCGCGGTCGACATCGCGCTGCCAGGCGTGCTGCCGGTCTTGAACCGCGGCGCGGTCGAATGCGCCATTAAATTTGGCCTCGCCATCGGCGCGACGCTCAACCGCGTCAACGTGTTCGACCGCAAGAACTACTTCTACCCCGACCTTCCCAAGGGCTACCAGATCAGCCAGCTGGCGAAGCCCATCGTCGAGGGCGGCGCGTTGACGATCACGGTCGACGGCAAGGAAAAGACCGTCCATCTCACCCGCGCGCACCTGGAAGAGGACGCCGGCAAGTCGCTGCACGAGGACTTCCACGGCATGACCGGGATCGACCTCAACCGCGCCGGCACACCGCTCTTGGAAATCGTCTCCGAGCCCGAGATGCGCTCTTCCGCCGAGGCCGTGGCCTATGCGCGTGCGCTGCATACCTTGGTGACCTGGATCGGCATCTGC
>JANJWF010000147.1 GCA_024709685.1 Thiobacillus sp. | reverse complement strand
GTCACAGCAAGTGGTTGACTAATTTACTTGGTCATTTTAAGGTGTGCGACACTAATCATCTTTTTTTTACTGCAAGGACTGCAAAATGGAACGCAACATCAATGGTAAAACCGTCGAAACCGACCCTGAGGGCTATCTGGTGAACCTGGACGATTGGTCCGAGGAACTGGCAGTGGAACTGGCCAAGGAAGACAAGGTGGAACTGGGCGAGCAACACTGGAAGGTCATTCACTACATGCGTGACCAGTTTTCCCAGAACGGCACCGCGCCCAACCTGCGCTTCCTGCAGAAGGGCCTGAAGGAAGAATTCGGCGACGAATGGGGCGACAAGAAATTCCTGTTCGACCTGTTCCCGTTCGGCCCCGCCAAGCAGGCCGGCCGCTACGCCGGCACCCCCAAACCGACCGGATGCGTTTAATCCGCGACGACGCATATCCGCCTTCCACGGGCGGTCATGCCACGAAAAGCCCCTGAGGGGGCTTTTTTTGTCGCATGAGCCCGCCCGCCTCGGAGCCTTCGCGGCTCGTTTGCATGTTGGGTGCCGCGTCCTATCCTGAGACCAGCGGACCGGGGGCTCCACCTCCGGTCGGAACCTTAACAGCCGCCTCAGGAGGTGCACCATGGCACACGAGTCAGGTATTCCCAGCGCGGCCCAAATTTCGGGCCATCCGATCCACCCGCTGCTCATTCCTTTCCCGATCGCTTATCTCGTCGGAGCCCTGCTCACCGACATCGCCTATCTCGTCACGCAAGACCCGTTTTGGGCGCGCGCTTCGCTGTGGCTGATCGGCGCCGGACTGGTGATGGGTGCCGCCGCGGCGATCTTCAGATTGACCGACTTTCTCGCGCGCCCCGCGATCCGCCAGTACGGCATCGCCTGGCACCATTTCATCGGCAACGCGACCGTACTGATCCTGGCGGCGATCAACCTCTATTTCCGAATGGATACATCGATGGGCGGACTGGCGCTAAACGGCATCGTGCTATCGCTGATCACGGTCGGAATTCTCATCTACACGGGCTGGCTGGGCGGTGAAATGGCTTACCGCCATAAGATCGGCATGGTTACGGGCGCACGGGCGGAGCGCCACGGACGCGCGCCGAGCGGCAGCGAGCGGCGCATGGGCCCCGACGACCGCCGCGTGTCGCCCGCCATGTAAGGTGTTCGGCGGGCCGTGTTGTGCCCGCCGCTTGGCCCAGCGCGGCGGCGGCCGTGGCTAAGCGTTGCCGCGAAACATGAAATACACCGCGCCCACCAGGCATAGCGCCGCCCACAGGAAATCCCACTTCAGCTCGACCTTCATGTAGAGCACGGCGAACGGCACAAATACCGTCAAGGCGATTACCTCCTGCATGATTTTCAGTTGCGGCAGGCTCATCACGGTGAAGCCGATGCGATTTGCCGGAACCTGCAGCAGATACTCGAACAGCGCGATGCCCCAGCTCGCCAGCGCGGCGACGACCCACGGCTGGTTGTTCATGTCCTTCAGGTGCGCATACCACGCAAACGTCATGAACACGTTTGACAACGTCAGCAGGATCAGGGTCTGCAGCGAGGCGGGCATGGTCGGTCTCCGATAACGCGCGCCATTGTAGGGAATCCGCGCGTTAAAATGCGCCCTTTCGCATAGCAGGGGGTCGGCATGATGAACGCGCCACAGGTAGGGGTGGTGATGGGGTCTTCCAGCGACTGGGAGGTGATGAAGCACGCCGCGATGCAGTTGAAGCATCTGGGCATCCCGTACGAGGCAAAGGTCGTCTCCGCGCACCGCACGCCGGATCTGCTTTACGAGTATGCCGCCAGCGCCGAGGCGCGCGGCCTCAAGGCCATCATCGCGGGAGCGGGCGGTGCCGCCCATCTGCCCGGCATGATCGCCGCCAAGACCATCGTGCCGGTGCTCGGCGTGCCAGTGCCGTCCTAGTATCTCTAGGGCATGGACTCGCTGCTCTCGATCGTGCAGATGCCGAAGGGCATCCCGGTCGCCACCTTCGCCATCGGCGAAGCCGGCGCGGCCAACGCGGCGCTGTTCGCCGCCGCGCTGATCGGCCGTTACGATGCCGGCCTCGCCCAGCAGCTCGCCGATTTCCGCCGCGGCCAGTCCGACTCGGTGCTGGCGATGGGGCTGCCCGATGTCGAGTAAGGCACTGCCTATTTTGCCGGGGGCAACCTTGGGCATCCTGGGCGGCGGCCAACTCGGCCGCATGTTTACCATCGCCGCGCGCACCATGGGCTACAAGGTGATGGTGCTCGACCCCGACTTCGCCAGCCCCGCCGGCCAGATGGCCGACGTCCACCTCCAGGCCGAGTACACGGACCACGGCGCGCTGAAGCAGCTCGGGGCCGCGTGCGCGGCGGTCACCACCGAATTCGAGAATGTCCCTGCCGCCAGCCTGATCGAGCTCGCCGGCCACACCCGCGTGTCGCCCGGAGCCGCCTGCGTCGCCATCGCGCAGGACCGCAGCCACGAGAAGTCCTGGCTCGCAGAAAACGGCTTCGCCACCGCGCCCTTCGCATTGATCTACAGCGAGGGCGACCTCGACGCCGGACTGGCCGACACCGGCACGCCGGCGCTCCTGAAAGTGGCGCGCTTCGGCTACGACGGCAAGGGCCAGGTACGGGTCAACACACGCGAGGAAGCGCGCGCGGCGTTCCGCGAATTCGGCGGCCAGCCCTGCGTGCTGGAAGGCTTCGTCAAGCTCGAATGCGAGGTGTCGGTGGTGCTCGCCCGCAGCGACGCCGGCGAATGCGTCATGTTCCCGATCGCCGAGAACCGCCATGAAAACGGCATCCTCGATGTCTCCGTCGTCTCCGCCCGCGTGCCGGACCACCTCGCCGACGAGGCCCGCGCGATGGCGCGCGCGATCGCCGACAGGCTCGGCTACGTCGGCGTCATGGCGGTCGAGTTCTTCGTCGTCAGCGGCCGCCTGCTGGTCAACGAGATCGCCCCGCGCCCGCACAACTCCGGCCACTACACGCTCGACGCCTGCGTCACCGACCAGTTCGAGCAGCAGGTTCGTGCCCTGTGCGGCCTGCCGCTCGGCGACACGCGCCTGCTGTCGCCGGTGGTCATGGTCAACATCCTCGGCGACCGCTGGCACGACGGCGGCCCGCACTGGGACGCCCTGCTCGCCCACCCTAACATCAAGCTGCACCTGTATGGCAAGGAGGCTGCGCGGCCCGGGCGCAAGATGGGCCACTTCAACGTGCTCGACGCCGATCTGTCCGCCGCGCTGGCGCTGGCGGAGCAGATGCGTGGCGCCCTCTAGGCTGCGGCTTCGGGCGCATCTCCCCCTGCTGCTTGCGCTGGCTACGTCTGCCGCGGCAGGCGATCTCTCCGCCCCGCTGCCCCGCCTGAAGCTTTTTGCCGGCCCTCACGCCTTCGAGGTAGAAGTTGCCGCCACCCCGCAGCAGCGCAATCGGGGCCTGACGGGGCGCGCCCAGCTCGCCGACGGCGCCGGCATGCTGTTCGTCTTCGAGAAAGCCGACCGCCACTGCTTCTGGATGAAGGATACCCCGCTGGCGCTGTCGATCGCCTTCCTCGCCGACGACGGCACCATCGTCGGCATTGCTGACATGCAGCCGAGAACACGCGAGCTCCACTGCGCGAGCGTGCCCGTGCGATTCGCGCTCGAGGTGAAGCAGGGTGACTTCGGCGACAACAGGACCCCGGTGGGGATACGGCTCTCCGGCGGACCATTCAGCCACCCGTAGTTTTGATTCCCATCTGGCTGGGCCCCGTTCCATACGTGTGAGCGTGCGCGGCTTGATCCAAACCTCCACCAAAAGATCGATGCCGCCGTCGTTTTTTCGTCTGTTTCGTCGTGTTTTCGTCGCGCTCGATTCCACGCCGCTCACTTTTGGGTTTGCGGGATCGCACAACTACTAGTGGCTGGGCCATGAAGCAATATCAATGCCGCTGGCATGGACATTGCTAACACAGACCCCGGGAAACGAGCTATGGGCACGGCAAGGAACGGTCCGACCGTTAAAAAAAGCCCCCTGACACAACGCCGATAAGGCACGGCGGCACCAACCCATTCATTCATTCATTCAATCAATCAATCAATCAACGGAAAACAGAAAATGAAAAAGATGGCTTCGGCAGTATTCATGACTTACGCGGGTCTTATCGCCATGAGCACCCACGCCGCAACCGCCACCGGAAACTTCGACGTGAACATCACACTCACGTCGAAGTGCGAGATCAACGGCGCGGCAGCACCGACCGGTGCCGTAATCACCAATCTCGACCTTACCTACACATCCTTCCAAACCGTCGACGCGACGGCCACGACAAACCTCAACGTGCGCTGCACCGACGGTCTCAGCTATAGCCTTGGCCTCGACAACACAACGGTGACGGACGACGCGCTCAAGCTGCAGTACACGCTCGCCCTGTCCTCCACCAGCGGTGCCGGCAACGGCACCGACCAGCCGTTCACCGTGACCGGCACCATCGCGAAGAACCAGGCCGGCACGTGCACGTCCGCGTTCTGCACCAACTCAGCCGCGACGAACAAGCAGCGTACGCTCACTGTTACCTACTGATGCCGTGAGATGAAGCGCCCGCATGGCAGCCGCAGGCTTACAGGCGCCGGCGCACTGCTGGCCGCGCTGATTGCGCCTGCGGCTTGGGCGGACTCCACCAGCGCGGCGTTCAACGTCAGCATCACGCTGAACGACTCGCTGCCCGCCTCTCAGCAGGTCTCCATCAGCGAGGCCCTGAGCGCGCGGCCCAACACCGTTGTGCAGGTGGTCTGCTCGTCCGATCAGTTCGTCCGCATCGACCCCGATCCCGCGAAGCCGTTCCTGGGGGTACGCAACACCGCTTTCCTCTACCAGTTCTGGCCGCGCTACGAGATCGGACCGCCCGATAGCCTCGGTGGCGGAGAACTCCGCTACGCCGGCGCCTGCATGGTCATAGCTGCGCGCGTTTACAACCCCGGCAACAGGATCTTGCTGCCGGCATTGCTGGTCAGCTTCTGATGCGGAACGACCGGCCTGACGGAACCCTGACGTCCATGCTTCGACTCCGTATCATCTCCGCGTACCTCGCCGTGCTTGCGCTGGCAGCGCTTGCCTTCGCCTCCCCCATTCTCCATGCCGGGGCCTTCTCGGTGACGCCGGTCCGCATCTACATGAAGCCGCACGACCGCGCGGTCGCGCTGACCATCGTCAACGAGGGAACGACCGAGGTCGCGCTGCAGGCCGACATGAACAGCTGGACCCAGCAGCCCGACGGCAGCGACGTAATCGAGCTCACCGAGGACATGATTGTTTCGCCGCCGATCATCAGGCTTGCGCCCAAGGCGCGCCAGGTGGTGCGCCTGGCACGACTGCAGCCGCCCGACCTGGGTCGCCAGTTGACCTACCGTCTGATCGTACGCGAGGTGCCCGAGGCCACGGCGCCACACGACAAGACGATCCAGGTGCCGATCGCGCTCGCGCTGTCGATGCCAGTGTTCATCACCCCGCCCAACACCGCGCGTGTCGTCGACTGCGAGCTCTCGCGCACCGAAGCGCAGGCGCTCGAGGCCCGCTGCGCCAACATCGGCACGGCCTATGCGCAGATTCGCGAAATCGTCGTCTCGCGTGGTAAGCAAACGTTGGCGCGCTTCGAAGGCGGCAGCTACATCCTGCCCGGCGCCCGCCACACCCTCGCCGTCAAGGGCGACCAGGCCATCGAACCCGGCCCCGCGCAAATGGACGTGCGCTACGACGACGGCAAGACCCAGCGCTTCGAAGTGACCCTGCCCTGATCCCCGATGGCGGCGCTTCGCTATATCACATCAGCCCTGCTGATCGCAGGCGCTGGAGTACCCGGTGTCGCCTGGCCACAGGACGTGGCACCCACCCCCACGGTCGCAGCCCCCCGTCTGCTACCGCTCGAAGTGATCCTGAACGGCGCCAGCGTCGGCAACTGGGTGCTGCTCGAATCGCAGGGCCAGCTCTACGCGCCGGCCGACGCGTTAGACGAATGGCGGGTGAACCGCGCGGCAGGCGGCCCTGCGATCGAACATCGCGACCAGACCTGGCACCCGCTGTCGTCGATCCCCGGCTTCGAGGCGAAACTCAACCTCGCCGAGCAGTCGCTGGACCTCAAGTTTTCGGCCGAGACCTTCGCCGCCACCCGCCTGGTGCAGCAGGTGACCGAACGCGCAGCGCTCACGCCAGCGGTCCCCGCGGCCTTCCTCAACTACGACCTCAGCTACACGACCACGGCGACCCGCGGCATCGACCGCAGCGAGGAGCTCGGTGCGCTGACCGAAGCCGGCTTCAGCAGCGGGCTCGGTGTGCTGACTTCGAGCTTCGTCGGCCGCAATCTCGCCGACGGTGCCGACACGACCAGCAGCTGGCGGCGGCTCGAGACGACGTTCACGCGCGATTTCCCGGCCAGCAACACCACCCTGCGCCTGGGTGACACCGCGACGCGCGCCAGCATGTGGGGCCGTTCGGTCTATTTCGCCGGCGTGCAGATCGGACGCAACTTCGGCCTCACCCCGGGCTTCGTCACGCAACCCATTCCGGTGATCGAGGGCACGTCGACCACTCCGAGCACGGTCGAGCTCTACATCAACGATGCGCTGCGGCAGACGTCGAGTGTGCCGACCGGCCCCTTCACGATCGACAACTTTCCGCTACTGACCGGAGCCGGCCAGGCCCGCGTGGTGGTGCGCGACCTGCTCGGCCGCGAGACCGTCGTCGTCCAGCCCTTCTTCACCCATTCCGACCTGCTCGAGAAGGGGTTGAGCGACTGGAGCCTCGACACGGGCGTGGTGCGGCGCGATCTGGGCATCGACAACGCCCACTACGGCGAAGGCTTCGCCTCCGGTCTGTGGCGCCACGGTATGAACAAGTCGTTCACCCTGGAGACACGCGGCGAGCTCGGGGCGAACATCCGTGGCGCCGGGATCGGTGCGAGCCTCGCACTGCCGTGGCAAACACTCGGTCAGGCTGCGCTCGCCGGCAGCCACAGCAACGTCGTGGGCGATGGCACGCAGTGGCTGCTGGGCCTCGAGCACCGCAGCCTGCGCCACGGCTTCACCCTGCGCTCGGAAGGCGCGAGCCGCGACTACCGCTGGATCGGCATGCCTGACAACCCACCCTATCGGCTGCAGTTGTCAGGGAGCTACAGCTATTCGTCCGAACGGTTCGGTGCCATCGGGGCCGGCATTGCGCGGATCGACCCCTACGACGAGGACAAGATCGACACCTACAGCCTCAACTACTCGATCCGTGTCGGCAAGAGCAGCTCGCTGACCTTCACCGCGACCCACGTCGACGACGTGATCGCGGCAACGTCGGTGGGCATGTCCTTCGTCATGCCGCTCGACAACCGCATCAACGTATCGGGCAACCTCACGAACCGCGACGGCCAGGTCGACAGCTACGTCGCCGCCAGTCGCGGCCTAACCGCCGAGACCGGCACCGGATGGCGCGTGCTGGGTGGCTCGCGCACCGGCGCCGCCTACGGCGAAGGCGGCTTCTATTATCAGGGCAGCAAGGGCCTGCTGACGGCAGATGCGCGCGCCTCGGTCGACCAGAAGACGCTGCGCGTCGGCGCGCAGGGCGGCGTGGTGGCGATCGACGGGCGGCTGTTCGCCTCGCGTACCGTGCAGGACAGCTTCGCCCTGGTCGAGGTGCCGGGCTATGCCGGTGTCGGCGTCGGCTTCCAGGGCAGCAAACTCACGCGCACCGATGAGGACGGTATCGCCCTACTGCCGCGCCTGCAGCCATTCCAGAACAACAGCATCCGCCTCGATCCATCCGAGCTGCCGATCAGCGCCGAACTCGACAGCATCGAGCAGGTCGTCGTGCCCGCCTGGCGTAGCGCCGTGAAAGTCGCCTTCCCGGTGCGGGCTGGGCGCGGCGCATTAGTCACGCTGGTGCTCGACGACGGAGAACCTGCGCCCGCTGGCGCGGAAGTCGAACTCGCCGGTGACGATGAGGCGTTCTTCGTGGCGCGGCGCGGCGAAGCGTTCATTACAGGCCTGCAGGCCAGGAGCGAGATCCGCCTCAAATGGAACGGTGCCGGTTGCACGATAGTGGTCGAATTGCCACCCGGCGCAGTGGACGAGATCGCCCGCATCGGGCCGCTGAAATGTTCGGGAGTCAAACGATGAAACGATCTGCACGCCTGGCCTCTTTCGCCATGTTGGCCCTCGCGGGCGGAAACGCGTGGGGTGCGTACGACTGTTCCGTTTCCGTCACCAGCGTGGATACGTTCTACGACAGCATCACCGGCGTCGACACCCACGGCATGGTGACGTTCACCTGTAGCCGCAGCGTCGACGATGCCAACACCCTGTCCTATCGGATCATGGCCGGCCCAGGTCTGAGCGGCGACAGGCAGGGCCGCCGGGTGAAGCACGCGACCACCAACGATTACCTCGCGTATTGGCTGAGCCGGGGAACTGTGGAGGGCGGCGGCGCCGGGTGTTCGAACAATTCGAACTGGGAAGACCCGACCACCGGGGCCGGCAAGGTGATCACTGGAACGCTCAATTTCGGCGTTGCGTTGACCGCATCGGCCACCTGGGGCTACTGCATCCGCCTGCCAGCCCAAGGCCTGCCGACTGCCGGCACCTACACTGACGCGGTCAACCTCTCCGCCAGATATCCCGACAACACCGCAGGCGCCACCACGCCGGCCACGCTACTGAGCTACACGGTGTGGGTCGGCGATCACTGCGTGTTCAACACTTATCCGGGAACGATGACCTTCAGTTACACGTCCTTTAGTCCCTCTCCCGCGACCGCCTCGCAGCCCTTCGTGCTGCGCTGTAGCCAGGGTACGCCATGGGCCGTCTCGGTCGACCCACCAGCCTCCTCGCTGCTCGGCCTTGCCTACTCGATCGCAGCCAGCCCGGCGACGGGAACGGGTCTAGGCAGCACTGGGCAGACGGTCACCCTGATAGGCACCATCCCGGCAGGCCAAGCAGGCTCCTGTACACTGGGCACCTGCACGGCGGCACAAACACACACGGTCACCATTTCTTACTGACGCGGCATTGCATATTGCTGCAATGCCGCTCCCGTGAAGAACCCATTCGGGGATTGTCGTCCCGTCACTCCTTCGTCGTGACGCTCACCAGCCGCTGCTCCAGGGTGACGTTGTCCTCGGTCACCCGGATCTGCACCGGCAGGTTGTCGCGCCCGGGGGCGACCCACACGGTGACGGCCTTCTCGTCGCCGGGGTCGCGGACGCGCACGAACTGCTGGACCGCGAACTGCCCGGCCGGGACGCGGATCGAGCCGCCGTCGCGCCGCGTGTAGAGGTAGTCGTTGAGCTTCTTCCCGCTCGTCACCTGCAGCGCGATTTCCTTCGGCAGCGCCGGCAGGAACATGAACTGATACAGCTGCGAAAGCTGGTCCTGCGTGCCGGCCTTCAGCCCGTTCACCTGCCACGATCTGCCCTTGTACTGATAGGCGATCAGGCCCTGTTTCCAGTCGAGACGCGCGGTCGCCAGCTTGTGCGGCGCGTCGCTGCGCGCGTGCTGGAACTCGATGGGGCGCAGACCGTCGTCCGTCACCTCGCCGGTGCTTTCGAGGCGGATGTTGCCCGGCCACAGCATTTTCAGCGGGCCGGTCGCGCGGGTTTCGCTGGTGAGCGTGTAGCGGCTGCCGGT
>JANJWF010000128.1 GCA_024709685.1 Thiobacillus sp. | reverse complement strand
ATTGTCGATCGCCTTGCCCTCGCCGAGCAGGCTCTGGGCGACGTTCTCCAGGCTGAACGAGGGGAAGCTCCAGGTCGCCGAACGCAGCGCCTCGATGCCGTCGATGAGCAACCGCCCCGCCGCCGCAGCGAAGAAGTGGTTGCGCCGCTGGCCGTGCTCGCGCCACTCCATTTGCGCCCCGCCGCGGCCCAGGCGTAGCGGAATCTGCAGACGCTGCGCGTGCTCGTGCAGCACACGCAGGTCGAACTGCACAAGGTTCCAGCCGATGATCGCATCCGGGTCGTGCGCCGCCAGCCACGCGTTCAGGCACTCGAGCAGCTCGGCGCGGCTCTGACAGTAGTCGAGACGAAAATCCACCGTGGCGTCCGACCTGTTCGCCGGGCCGAGCATGTAGACCTGCCGCTGGCCGCAGCCCTCCAGCGCGATGGAGTAGAGATCGCCGCGGGCGTTGGTTTCGATATCCAGCGAGACCAGTCGCAGCCGCGGCCGGTAGTCGGCGGCCGGTTTGAGCCGCGCGTCGATCAGGCCTTCATCGCCAGCGGGCGTGCCGCTGAAGCACACCGGCGCGGTGATGAAACGCTCCATCAGGTAGCGCTCCGGCGGGCGGATGTCGGCCTCGTACACATCCACACCGGCATCGCGCAGCAGCCGTGCGCAATCGAGCAGGCGCCGGTACTGCCGGCAATACAGCCCCAGCACCGGCCGCCACCAGCGCCGGATGCACAGCCGCGTGTGCAGCGACAAGGCCGTGCTCAATCCCTGCATCTTCGAATACGTCTACCTTGCGCGCCCCGATTCGGTGATGGACGGCATCTCGGTCTACAGCACGCGCCTGGCGATGGGCATCTCGCTTGCCGAAAAGATCAAGCGCGATTTCTCGCACCTGAAGATCGACGTGGTGATTCCGATCCCCGACACCAGTCGCCCGTCCGCGCTGCAACTGGCGAACCATCTTGATGTGCCGTACCGCGAAGGCTTCATCAAGAACCGCTACATCGGGCGTACCTTCATCATGCCGGGACAGGCGCTGCGCAAGAAATCGGTCAGACAGAAGCTCAACGCCATCGGCGAGGAATTCAAGGGCAGGAACGTGCTGCTGGTCGACGATTCCATCGTGCGCGGCACCACCAGCCGCGAGATCGTGCAGATGGCCCGTGATGCCGGCGCCGCGCAGGTGTACTTTGCCTCGGCCTCGCCGCCGGTGCGCTACTCCAACGTCTATGGCATCGATATGCCGACGCGCAACGAACTGATCGCCAACGGGCGTACCGACGCCGAAATCGCGCGCGAGATCGGTTGCGATGCCTTGATCTACCAGGACCTAGCCGCCATGGTGAACGTGGTTCGCGCGGGCAATCCGGCGGTTCCCGATTTCGATACCTCGTGTTTCGACGGCCGCTACGTCACAGGCGACGTCACGCCTGAGTACCTGCAGTACGTCGAGGCTCTGCGCAATGGCGAAACCCCGCCGCCTTCGGCGCTGTCCACCCAGCAGCTCGACCTCAACCTGGCGACCGGTTCTTGACCTTGCCAGGCGCCGGCCATACAGTGATCCGGCGCCGATTTGAAGCTCAGCTTGCGGGCGCCTGATCAATACGGCTAAAGCGTAACCCCGAACCGTGCTTGCCGTTCGGGGTTTTTATTTGGATCGAATATGAACGACACCCACGATTACGACCTTGAGACGCTGGCGGTACGTGCCGGCACGGTACGCAGCCAGTTCAACGAGCACTCGGAGGCGATGTTCCTCACCTCCAGCTTCGTGTTCCGCAGCGCTGCCGAGGCGGCTGCGCGCTTCAAGGGCGAACAGCCCGGCCCGATCTACGCACGCTTCACCAATCCCACGGTGCAGATGATGGAAGCGCGACTCGCCGCGCTCGAGGGGGCCGAGCGCTGCGTGGCGTTCGCCTCCGGCATGGCGGCGATCCTGGCGACCGTGATGGGGCTGATGAAAGCGGGCGAGCACGTCGTCGCGTCGCGCTCGATTTTCGGCTCGACCGTGCAGCTGTTTTCCAACATCCTCGGCCGCTTCGGCATCGAAACGACCTATGTGTCGCCGACCGATCCGGCGGAGTGGCGCGCTGCGCTGAAGCCGAACACGAAGCTGTTCTTCGTCGAGTCGCCGTCGAACCCCCTCACCGAGGTGAGCGACATCCGCGCGCTTGCCGCCATCGCGCACGAGGCAGGCGCCTGGCTCGCGGTCGACAACTGCTTCTGTTCGCCGGCGCTGCAGAAGCCGCTCGAGCTCGGTGCCGACATCGTGATTCATTCCGCCACCAAGTATCTGGACGGGCAGGGCAGGGTGCTCGGCGGTGCGGTGCTCGGCAGCCACGCACTGATGGAGGGCGTCTACACCTTCCTGCGCACTGCGGGGCCGACGCTCTCCGCGTTCAATGCCTGGGTCATCCTCAAGGGCATGGAGACGCTTGCGCTGCGCATGGACGCGCATTCGAAGAATGCGCTGGCGCTGGCGCAATGGCTGGAAGCGCAGCCGCAGGTCGCGCGCGTGCTGTATCCCGGCCTGCCGTCGCACCCGCAGCATCGACTGGCGATGGCGCAGCAGAAAACGGGCGGCGGCATCGTCGCGTTCGATTTGAAGGGTGGGCAGGACGCCGCCTGGAAACTGATCGATTCGACACAGTTGCTGTCGATCACCGCCAACCTCGGCGACACCAAGACCACCATCACTCACCCGGCCAGCACTACGCACAGCCGCATGACGCCCGAACAGCGCGCCGCGGCCGGCATCGGCGACGGGCTGGTGCGTATCGCGGTGGGCCTGGAAGCGGTGGCCGACATCGAGGCTGATCTCGCGCGCGGGCTGGCCGGGTGAGGATCTGGTGGGGCGCTCTGTGGCTGCTCGGCGCGGGCATGGCCCAGGCCGACATGATTGCGCTGCGCCAGGAGATGATTGCGCTGCGCTATGTCGATCAGGATCCGGGCGATCCGCCTTACTCGACGCGCATCCTCGTCACGCCGGATTTCCTGCGCATGGACGGCGGCGAGGACGACGGCGACTTCGTGCTGCTCGATCGGCGGCAGCGTCAGGTCATCAACGTCATGCGCGACAACGGGCTGGCGATGGTGTTCACGCCGGGTACGCTGCCGCCCAAGCCGACCGGCTGGAGCCCACGGCTCGACGCGCAGGCGGGTGCACCCGGCACCCGGCGTTACCGCCTCACGCTGAACGGCGTGGTGTGCAGTGAGGGCGTTGCGGCCGCTGCGGCGGCGCCCGATGCGGCGCGCGCGATGGCCGAGCTGAAAGCCGTGCTGGCCGCGACGCAGTACCGGGTGTGGAAGGATACGCCGCGCGACCTTCAGCACGACTGCGATCTGGCGAATCAGGTATGGGAAGCGGGCGCCACGTTTGAGCTTGGCCTGCCGCTGCAGGAGCGCGAGTTCACCGGCCGCACCCGACAGTTCGAGCGCGAATCGAGCGAGCCCATGCAGCCCGAACTGTTCCGCGTGCCTGACGGCGTGACGCTGATCGACGCACCGTCATAGGCTTTCCAGTTTGAGCGCGCACCCGGCCACGTCGCACACGACGTAGCCCCAGCGCGCATACCAGTCCGGAAGCACCCAGCGCTCGCAGTCGTGGCCGTCGACCGCGTGGGCATGCCGCGCTGGCCGGTGGGTGTGGCCGTGAATCAGGCGGCCCGCACGCTGCGCGCGCAGCACGCGCACCACTTCGGTTTCATTCACGTCCATGATCGCTGCCGGCTTGTCCGCCTTGGCCGATTCGCTGCCTGCGCGCGCCTGGCGCGCCAGGTGCCGGCGCAGGGAAAAGGGAAGGCGCCGCAGCAGTGCGAGCGTCAGCGGATGGCGCACGCGCCGGCGAAAGGACTGGTAGGCGGTGTCGTCGGAACACAGGGTGTCGCCGTGCATCAGCAGCGTCGGCACGCCGTACAGGTCGATGCGGGCAGGATCGGCCAGCAGCGTCATGCCGGACCGCTGAGCGTAGCGCGAGGCCAGCATGAAATCACGGTTGCCGTGCATGAAATACACCGGCGTGCCGGCGTCGGTGAGCGCCTTGAGCCGACGTGCGGTGTCGCGCGCAACCGCTTCGTCGTGGTCGTCGCCCACCCAGGCCTCGAACAGATCGCCCAGGATGTAGAGCGCGTCCGCCCCGGCTACCTCTTCGTCGAGAAAGCGAAAAAAACGCCCGGTTGCGGCCGGGCGTTCGTCAGTCAAATGCAGGTCGGCGACGAAGAAGGTCCGCCCCGTGCCTGACTTCGGACCCGGTCTCACCGACACCGTCAGACGATTTCCGCCTTGGTGATCACCACATCTTCCAGCGGCACGTCCTGGTGCCCGGCGCGGTTGCCGGTCTTCACCTTCTTGATCTTGTCGACCACATCCGTGCCTTCGATCACCTTGCCGAACACCGCATAGCCGTAGCCCTGCGGGGTGGGTGCGGTGAAATTGAGGAAGCTGTTGTTGGCGACGTTGATGAAGAACTGCGCGGTGGCCGAATTGGGGTTCGGGGTGCGCGCCATGGCGATGGTGTAGGCCTCGTTCTTGAGGCCGTTCGACGCTTCGTTCTCGATCGCCTCACGCGTGGGCTTTTGCGTCATGCCGGGCTCGAAGCCGCCACCCTGGATCATGAAGCCGTCGATCACTCGATGGAAGATGGTGCCGTCGAAGAATCCGTCGCGCACGTATTGCAGAAAGTTTTCCACCGTTTTCGGCGCCTTGGCGGCGTCGAGTTCGAGGGTGAGGGTGCCGTGATTGGTGTGCAGCTTGACCATGAGTGTCCCTTTTGGATGAGTGGGTAAAGATGATATCCCGGTGGCCGCTCTCCCAGCCCCGGAAGGATGATGCCTGGTTTATCTGTCCTGTGACGGCGCGGATTCGGGGGCGGTCTGGAGCGACCGGCTGGCGGCCGGCTTGAACGCCTGCTTCTCGAGCAGGGTCCGCATCAGCGTGAGCTTGGTCTGCGCGGTCGTGTTCCTGCTGTCCAGGGCCAGCGCTTCCTCATAGGCGACCGATGCCATTTTGGCATGGATGTCGCCGAGATTCTCGTGCGCGGTAGCGTATCCGGGGCGGGCGCGGATGGCCATTTCCAGCGCGTTCAGCGCGGATCCGTAGCGGCCCTGCGCGGCGTGGATCACAGCCAGGTTGTTGTAGGGTTCGGGCAGTTCCGGGTAATCCTCGGTCAACGCGGTGAACACCTCGATGGCTGCGTCGGGCTTGCCCTGGTCGTCGAGAATCAGCCCCTTGAGGAAGCGGACCTGCGCGTTGCCGGGGTTTTGGACCAGGTAACGGTCGGCGCGGTCGAGCGCGCCGGCGAGGTCGCCCTGCTGAAACTGCTGCCGGATGTCCCCGATCTCGTCGGCCAGCACGAGGCTGCTGGCGAGCATCGCACCGGCGACAATGGCGGAGAGGAAACGCGGCAAGGCCATGTGATATGCTCGACTGATCCTGGGAAGACGGCATTCTAGCAACATCGACCCGGCTGAGACAGCCGGCGTGCCGCCGGATTTCCGCTTGTCGTCATACCATTCGTGGCCTGCTCGCACCCATGTTGCACATCACCAATTCCCTCACCCGCACCAAGGAAGAATTCGTTCCGCTGACCCCGGGCCGGGTCCGCATGTACGTCTGCGGCATGACCGTGTATGACCTGTGCCATCTGGGGCACGCGCGGGTGTTCGTGGTGTTCGACATGGTGACGCGCTGGCTGCGCACGAGCGGCTACCAGGTCGAGTATGTGCGCAACATCACCGACATCGACGACAAGATCATCAGGCGCGCTGCGGACAACGGCGAGACCCCGGCCGCGCTGACCGAGCGCTTCATCGCCGCAATGCACGAGGACGAACGCGCGCTTGGCGTGCTGCCGCCCGACCATGAACCGCGTGCAACCCGTTACGTGGCGCAGATGCTCGCCATGATCGGGCAGCTGATCGCCAACGGGCTCGCCTACCCGGCGCCCAACGGGGATGTCTATTACAGCGTGCGCAGTTTTCCGGCATACGGCCGCCTGTCGGGCAAGAGCCTCGACGAGCTGCGCGCGGGCGAGCGTGTGGAAGTCGACCCCAACAAGCGCGACCCGATGGATTTCGTGCTGTGGAAAGCCGCCAAGCCGGGCGAGCCGGCGTGGGATTCGCCGTGGGGACCGGGGCGACCCGGCTGGCACATCGAGTGCTCGGCGATGAGCGCCAACCTGCTCGGCCAGCACTTCGACATCCACGGCGGCGGCCAGGATCTGCTGTTTCCGCACCATGAGAACGAGATCGCCCAGTCCGAGGGAGCGAGCGGCTGCACCTTCGTCAACTACTGGCTGCACAACGGCTTCGTGCGGGTGGACAACGAGAAGATGTCGAAATCGCTCGGTAACTTCTTCACCATCCGCGAGGTGCTGCAGCAATACGACGCCGAAGTGGTGCGCTTCTTCATCCTGCGCGCGCACTACCGCAGTCCGCTGAACTATTCGGACGCCCACCTCGACGACGCCAGGGGTGCGCTGACGCGGTTGTACACTGCGCTGAAAAACGTGCCCGTCACGGCAGCCGCTCCCGACTGGACCCAGCCTGCCGCGCAGCGCTTCAAGGCCGCGATGGACGACGACTTCAATACCCCGGAAGCCCTCGCGGTGCTGTTCGACCTGGCGGGCGAAGCCAACCGCGGCGATGCTGCCGCAGCGCAGACCCTGCGCAGCCTGGGCGGCGTGCTCGGCCTGCTGCAGCGCGAGGCAAGCGATTTCCTGCAGGCAGGAAGCGCCCCGGGCGGTTTCGCCGAAGCCGAGATCGAGGCGCTGATCGCGGCGCGACAAGCGGCCCGCAAGGCGAAAGATTTTGCCGAGTCCGACCGCATCCGCGACCAGCTGGCAGCGGCCGGAATCGTGCTGGAAGACGGCGCCGGTGGCACCACCTGGCGGCGCGCCTGAAACGGTCCGGATGGCATCCGATACGCTCGTCCTGATCGGCGCCAGCGGCTGGCTGCACCCGGCGTGGCGCAACGGCTTCTATCCGGACGGCCTGCCTGACGACTGGATGCTCGCCTATTACAACACCCAGTTCCAGGCGGTCTATCTGCCGGCTCCGGTCTGGCTGGCAGCCTCGAAGGCCGTTTGGGAGCAGTGGCTGAACGACACCCAGGAGGGTTTCCACTTCGTGCTGGAGCCGGCTGACCCGGCGTCGCCCCAACCCGCTTCCGCGCGCGTGGTACTGGCCACGCCGGCGTGGCAGGCGGCGCATATCTGGTGGCTGGACGAAACGCCGGACCTGCGCCGACTGGCGCAACGCATTACCCGGCAGGCGGAGACCGGCGAGCCGCTGTACGTTTTCAGCCGCAGCGGGGATCTCGATCTGCTGGAACAGGCCCGCACCCTGAAGCAGGTGATGGGCTACTGAACCGAAAAAACCCGCAGGACGTCCATCACCCACGGCGCAGCACAGCGTGCCCGACACCTCGATTCAATTCAGTGCACGGATCGACTCCATGGGCGGCACGCGGGTGATATGGCGCGTGGTGAGCCACCCGCTCGTCCCCACCAGCAGCGCACCGGCTGGCGGCAGCACGAGCCAGAGCCAGGGATGCAGGCGGGCAGGCAGTTCGAACAGGCGATCGCCGATCAGTGCCATGGCGATTTCGGCGCAGGCGCTGGCAAGCAGGCCGGCCAGCCATCCCAGGACGAGAAATTCGCTCCACAGGCTCTTCGCCAGATAGGCGCGCTGGGCTCCGAGCGTGCGCAGCAGCACTGCTTCCTGCTGGCGCGCATCGAGGCTCGCCAGAAGTGTGGCGACGACGACGGCCATACCGGCGGCGAGCAGGAAGCCCAGCAGCAGCTGGATCGCACCGATGATCTGGGCAAATACCGCTTCGATGTTGGCGATGAGCTTGTCGAGGGCAAGAACGGTGATACCGGGGAAGGCCTTGACGAAGCCGGGCAGTACGCCGGCGGCAGTCGCCGGCACATGGACGCTGGCGATGGAACTGGTGGGCAGGGCGTCGAGTTGGCCGGGGGCGAAGATGACGAAGAAGTTGGGCTGCATGGAGTCCCACTTCACGCTGCGAAGGCTGGTGATGCGCGCGGCGAGCGTCTGGTCGCCGACCCGGAAGCCGAGTTCGTCGCCGAGCACAAGATTCAGGCGCTCGGCCATGCCGGCTTCGACAGAGATTTCGGCGGCGCGGCGCTGCCCGTGCCAGCGCCCGGCGAGCACGACGTTGTTGGGGGGCAGTGCGTCGGTCCAGGTGAGGTTGAGTTCGCGTCGCAGCGCATTGCTGTCGCGCGCTTCCTCAGGAAGCGTATCGGCGATGGGTATGCCGTTCTTGCTGACCAGGCGGCCGCGCACCATGGGGTAGAGGACGGAGGCCTGGAGGTGGTGCTGCGACAGATACGTGGCCACTGCTTCCTGCTGGTGCGGCGCGATGTTCACCAGAAAATAGTTGGGCGCATCCGGCGGCAACTGCTGGCGCCAGCCGGCAACGAGGTCGCTGCGCACCAGCGCCAGCAGCGCGACGAGGAAGAGCGCCAGGGTGAAGGCGCCGAGCTGCAGGGTGCTGTCGAAGCGGTGGCGCAGCAGTTGCGCGAGGCCGAAGCGCAGCGGGCCATGCGCCATGCGCTGGACGCTGCGGCTGGCCAGCAGTGCCAGTCTGGCGAGCGTCGCCAGCACGCCGATCAGCCCGGCCAGCGCGCCGACGAAAATGCCGACCAGCCTGGCGTCGCCTGCGTACCACGCAATCAGCAGCAGCAGCGCCGACCCGGTCAGAGCTGCGCTGATCCAGCCGGACACCGGCAGCGGAGGCAGGTCGCGCCGCAACACGCGCAGTGGCGGCACGCGGATCAGGCGCATGAGGGCGGGAAGGCTGGCGCCGACAAGCGCCAGCAGGCCGCTCGCGACAGCGGCGCCCACCGGTGCGGGACCGAGTGCCGGCAGGCGAGCGGCTGCGTCCGGCAGCACCAGTCCCGCCAGCGCCTGCTGCATCAGCGCGCCGACCGCCACCCCGAGCACGCTGCCCAGGAACCCCAGCGTCAGCAGCTGGGCGGCATAGAGCGTGCGTAGTTGAGCGGAGGTGGCACCGATGCAGCGCAGCAGGGCCGCCTGGTCGTAATGGCGCAGGGCGTGCCGATGAGCGGCGATCGCAATCGCCGCCACCGCCAGCAGCAGGCTGATGAGCGCGGTGAGCTGGATATAGCGGTCGGCGTTGGCGAAGGCACCGCGCAGGGTTTCCACACCCTCGCGCGAGCCGATGAGGCGCTGGGCGCTGTCGAGCGTGGGTTTGAGCGCGGTGCTGAAAGCCGCCACCTGATCGGGCTCGCCGGCAAACTGGTACAGGTAGGTGAGCCGGCTGCCGGGCTGCAACACCCGGGTGCGTTCGACTTCATCGGTGCGCAGGAATACGCGTGGCGCAAGGCCGAATACGCCGCCGAACTGGCCGGGTTCTTCGGCGACCACCCCGGCGATGCGGAACGTGGCCTCGCCGATCTGCACCGTGTCGCCGACCTGCGCGTTCAGTAGCGGCAGCAATTCCTGGTCGACATACACAGCGCCCGGTGGCGGCTGCGCCGGGCGCGGCGTGGCGGTCCCGAATGGACGATCGGCAATGCGCACCACCCCGCGCAGCGGATACGCCGCATCGACGGCGCGCAGGGTGGCGAGCTGGAAGGCGTTGCCCCGGGTGAGCATGCTGGCGAACTCGACTGCGCTGCTGGTTCGCAGGGCGTTGCGTGGCCAGTTCTCGAGCGGCCGCGGGCTGCTGACCACCACGTCGGCACCGAGGAAGCTCGCACCCTGCTCGCTCATCGCGCGCTTCAAGCGATCGCCGAGGAAGCCGGTGGTGCTGACGCTGCCGACACCGATGACCAGCGCCAGCAGCAGCACACGCCATTCGCCGCTGGCGTTCATGCCCTTCAGGGCGCCCTCGCGCCGCAGCAGCCACAGGCCGAGCCGTATCAGTCTCATGCGAGGGCCACTTCGCTTGCGCGGCCCGCGACCAGATGCAGCCGGCGCTGGCAGCGTGCCGCCAGCGCGTCGTCGTGGGTGACTAGGACCAGGGTGGTGCGAGCCGAGGCGTTGAGATCGAACAGGAGCTCGATGATGCGCGCACCGGTGTCGGCATCGAGATTGCCGGTGGGCTCGTCGGCAAATACGATTTCAGGGTCGGTGGCGAAGGCGCGCGCGATGGCGACGCGCTGTTGCTCGCCGCCCGAAAGCTGGCGCGGGGTGTGGTCGGCACGGTCCGCGAGGCCGACCCGATCGAGCCAGCGGGCGGCGGATTCGCGCGCATCGGCGCGACCGACCAGTTCCAGCGGCAGCAGGATGTTTTCCAGCGCGCTGAGCGCGGGCAGCAACTGGAACGACTGGAACACGAAGCCGATGCGCCCGGCGCGCAGGCGAGCGCGGGCGTCTTCGTCGAGATCGTTGAGGTGCTCGCCGAGCAGGAAGACTTCGCCCGCGGAAGGCTGGTCGAGACCTGCAAGCAGACCCAGCAGTGTGGATTTTCCTGAGCCGGAAGCGCCGGTGATGGCGAGCGTTTCGCCGGCTTTGACCACGAGCTCGACTTCGCTCAGGATGGCGAGCATGCCACCAGCGGTCGGCACGCGCTGCGACAGGGCGTGGGCGGCGACCACGGTGGCGGGGAACTGGGCGCTGTCGGATGGCGTCATTGAGATGGGATCGGAATAAGGCGGATCAGTGAATTATCGCTTGTGGATGGTATTGGTGCTGTGGATGCCGGGCTGGGCGTTGGCCGGTCCGTGCTCCCTGTTGATCGTCGGCGACAGCCTGAGTTCCGGCTACGGTCTCGCAGCGGGGCAGGGCTGGGTGGATCTGCTCGACGCGCGTATGAAAAAGGCCGCCCCGCAGTGGCGGGTGATCAATGCCAGCGTGAGCGCCGATACCACGCAGAATGGCCTGCAGCGCCTCGGGCCCGCGCTTGCCAGGCACCGCCCGCACGGCGTGTTGATCGAGCTCGGCGGCAACGACGCCTTGCGCGGCACGCCGCCACATCTGATTCGGCAGAACCTGGTCACGATGATCCGCCAGGCCAAGGCAGCCGGCGCGTGGGTGGTCCTGCTGGAGACACCGGTGCTGCCGAACTACGGCAAGCCGTATGCTGATGCCGTGGCGAAACTGTCTGTGGATGTGGCGCGCGCGGAAAAGATCGTACGCGTGCCATGCTTTGTCTGTGGCGTGGGCACGTTGCCGGAGATGATGCAGGCCGACGGCATCCACCCGAACGCGAAGGCCCAGCCTCGCATGCGCGATGCGGTGTGGCCCTACATCCAGCCGAAACTGCACTGTCCGGGGAAGAAACCATGAGCGGGACGGACTGCCCGTGCGGATCGGGGCACCCGCTGGAGGCTTGCTGCGGACGCCTGCATGCCGGTGAGCCGGCGTCGGACGCGAAACGCCTGATGTGCTCGCGCTACAGCGCCTACGTGCTGGGGCGTGAGGACTACCTGCTGGCAACCTGGCACCCCGACACCCGTCCGGCTGCGCTGGCGCTGGATGCCTCACCTCGTCCCCAATGGCTGGGATTGACGGTCAAGTCGCACACGCCGCTGGACGACAGCCATGCGACGGTGGAATTCGTCGCGCGCTACAAGCTCAACGGGCGTGCATTCAGTCTGCATGAGACCAGCCGCTTCGAGCGGGTGGACGGCCGCTGGCTGTACGTCGACGGCGAGATTCGCGAACGGGGTGGCCGCTGATGGCAGTGGTCCGTTACCCGGGGCCGTGTCGCTGATCGTCATCGAGCTGGAGCAGCAGTTCCTCGATGCGGCGTGCACCGTCGCTGCTGTCCAGCATGTCGCGCGGGGTATGCCCGCCCAACTGCACGCAGGGGCGGTCGAGCCACTCAGATGCTCTGGCAGGGTCGCCAAGGACCCGCCTGGAAAGTTCCAGGATGTATGAAGGATCATGGGTGTGCACTCCATGAAGAATAGTCCAGCGCCCCGACTGCCGCCACGCCAGGCTAGGTGCGGGGCGGCTTCCTGTGCGCCTGGCGTTTGGTGGCCAGCAAGTCCGGAGCTTACTCGCGCCGGCCACCGCGGAAACGGCGACCAAGCGTTTCCAGCAGTTCGTCCTCGCCGATGCGGTCATCGCGGTTGCGATCCAGATCGCCGAACTCCAGCAAACGTGTGGTGTTGCACAGGGGCCAGCCCTTGGCGTCGCGCAGCTTCTCGCACTGGGCGCGCAGGGCGGCATATTCCGCGCGGCTCAGGTAGCCATCCCGGTCCTGGTCATGTACCGAAAAGGCCTGGGGCACAGCACGTTTCGGTCCGGTGGCCGCAGCGATCGGCGCGACGGTCACGAGGGTCAGGGCGATGAGCACGTGCAGGGTGCGCATCAGCGGCGACCATCCTTCAGGTAGTCCAGCAGGGCCTGCATATCGGCGTCCTCCAGGGTGAAGCGGTGACTACGGATCTTCCCCGAGCGCAACAGGCCCGGCACTTCATCGGGTGGGGTTTTCAGGCTGGCCGGGTTGGGGTCATGGCAATAGAGGCAGCGACTGTCGTATACCGCCGCGCCGCGCTCCACAGAGGATGCAGCGGGCTCGGCTGCTGCGAGCGCTTTCGGCTCGATCGGCCGGTAGAAGCTGCTCCGGTCCCAGAAGCCGGGCTCGCTGCAACCGAGGCAGGGATGGCCGGATTCGACGGGATTGCTCACGCCGTTCCAGCGCACGGTGGAACAGGCGTTGTGAGTCAACGGCCCCTTGCAGCCCAGTTCGAGCAGACACCAGCCGGCGCGGGCGCCCTCGTCGTCGAAGGTCTTGGCGAAGCGGCCGGCCTCATAATGGCCACGGCGGGAACAGCGGTCGTGCACCGTCTCGCCGTAGAACGCCAGGGGACGGCCCTTGCCGTCCAGCTCGGGGAAGGTGCCGAAGGCCACGCGATATGCGAGCACCGCGCTCATGACCTCGGGGATGGGCGGGCAGCCCGGCAGGTTGACCAGCGGCCGGCGCGGCGCCAGTCCGCGGTCCATCAACTCGCCGATGCCCATTGCCCCGGTGGGGTTGGGCGCGGCGGCGGGCAGACCGCCGAACCCGGCGCAGGTGCCCACCGCCAGCACCGCCTCGGCGGCTTCAAGGCAACGCCTGAGCAGGCTCAGATTATCCTCGCCGGCAATGGTGGAACACGCACCGCCCAGGGCGGTTGGGACGGAGCCGTCCACCACCACCAGCAAGCGACCTGCATGGGTCTTCAGAATGGCCTCCCGCGCCGCTTCCGCCGCCGCGCCGGAGGCGGCCTGCAGGGTGTGGTGGTAATCCAGCGAAATCAGCTCGAACAGCAGCCGCTCGATGGAGGGCGCGGAGGAACGCGTCAGGGACTCGGTGCAGCCCGTGCATTCCTGGAATGACAGCCATACCACAGGCAATCTCTTGCCCTGTGCCAGGCCCTCGGCCAGCAGCCTTGCCGCAACGGGTGGCAGCGCAAGCAAGGAGGCGGTCAGGGCGCAGAACTTGAGAAAGGCGCGGCGGCTGATATCGCGTTCTGCAACCAGGCGGGAGGTCGGTTCCATTGAGGTTCCTGAAATAGGTAGGGCACTGTTCTCACTTTAGCAAGCCGGACAGCGACGAGCCGGGCCTGATTCTGCCCGGAAGATGCTTGATGCTCACCAACCAACGCCACTTCTGGCGACCGCTAAAAATGGGGGGATTACCGGAACACTAGATACCGAAAACCTTCAGCAGGGAGTCGGTCACCCCCTCGATCCCACGGCCAAAAATTCCGTACTTGCTTCCCGGATTGGGCATTTCCTCGTAAACGTAGAACCCAGATGTCCCTGTGAAATAGTCGTTGAATAGGGCATCCCTTCCCATGAGATAAGCCCCAAATGTTTCGCATCGAAGCGTCGCGTAGTTGAGATTGGCTGCGAACCCGAGGGTTGCTGCCTGGTTAATGCTTCGTCCAGTGCCTGGGGCTTCGACCCGTACCCCCCGGCAACCCTTCACAATCAATTGAGCCGGGCCATGAAAAATCAGATAGCGAAATTGAAGCGTGAGCCAGGCGTGAAGACTATTGAAGCGCCATGCGCTTGAGATATGCACGGGCCTGACCTTGCGTTGCAGAATGCCAACGAGGCTATGAGGCTGAAATACGAGGGCAGATCCTTCCACGACGGAAATTACCCCCACCTCACTGAGAGGGTCCCGTGTTGAGGAAATCACAAACGTCTTCCGCCTGTCTGTGCGAATACGGGTCAGCGCGATCATTCCGGAGGCCAGACTGCTCATTGGATACGACCAATCCAGGAGCCACTTTGTCTCTTTCGTGCCTTCAACTGACGAGCTCTGGAGATAGTCAGGGTGAATCAGCAACTCGCTCTGCTCGTCAACGGTAATCGAGACGGAGACTGAAGAAACTTTGGTCTGGCCAATGTCACTCGGCGGGGTGCGGGAGCCGCCATCAAGATTTCCGGACCGGGGGAGCAGCTTGATGGGAGGGCGACGTGCAGCCATCGGTGCAATGACGAAATAGAAAAATGCCTTGATAAGAATCGGCATGAATATGAGTGACAGCAGAATCAATGCAGCAGTCGGCAATACTTGAATTACCGGGCCGGTGGCTTTTTCAACCCAGCTACCATCGATTCTCTTGACGCGCTCTGTGATTGCTCGGTCAATCTGGCTCAGCGCCTCATCGGTTGAGGCTGGAAGAAGTGCGAACGCTGCGGGCCTGATTAGCCTTGTGACCTCGACGACTTCTTTTTGGTTTTTGTAGTTCGCGGCTGCCGCGGCGTTCGCGGTGCATGCTGCCCTTAACTCCTTATAGGGCGTCCATATAACCGGGATTCTGGTTTTCCATGATGGCTGGCAGAATTCATTTCTATCGCTTCGGCCCACTTCTCGCGCGATTTTTTCAAGCTTGGCATAAGCATCGACGTGAGCGAGGCGCAAATCCTCCAGCCTCCGCTTTGCAGCCGCCTGGTTAAATGCCCGCTCCAGGTAGGCGACCAAAGTGGTCAAGTAGTCTTTTTCTTGCGTGAGGATCTTGATTTCTACATCGAGCTTGAGATGTTCCAGGTAGTCACTGCCGAGAGGGCTGGAGGACAGTAAAGACGAAATGGTGCCGTGCTTTTTTTGTTCGGCTTTCTTGTGTTGGATTTCTGTCTCAATTTCTCCAACCCGCAGTTCCAGCTTTTCTGGAGAAGCTTTCGCTGCCTGCGTGACCCGATTAAGGGACTCCCGCGCTGTCTCTTGGAAATGCCTTTTGATGTCCTCTTTGCCGGTAATCAGGGCGGCATGATCATTGGTTAGCGACCGGAATGCCGTCAATTCCCCACGAATCCAGTTTGCTGTAGCGAGGATCGCGACAATCACCACGAACCAGATGAATCGTCGTGTCGTCCACAGCAGGATTGTCTGGATAATGCGTCGCACGTCAGCCCACTTGTTAGTATTTGGCCGGCAATCGACCTGCCTAACTGCTTACCCAACGAAATTCGCACCCTTGAAGCCGGAGAAGGTTCCGGCCAACTCTGCGCTGTACTTCGCCTTGAAGCTCAACTAGGCTCTCGGAAATTGGCAATGTTGATGTCGGGTTGTTCATGGGCTACGCTGTCCGCGAGCAGGGGTATCTACCTAACGGACGTAGCGAGCAGGGAATTAAGGGGCGCTCGGTGGGTGGCCGACCGCCAGAGACTGGTCGTCAACTGTCCCGCCGGTGTCCCATGAAAGAAAAGGCCCCCAGGCCGTTTGGCGCTGAGGGCTTGAATTGATTGGGGTGGATGATGGGACTCGAACCCACGACGACAGGAATCACAATCCTGGACTCTACCAACTGAGCTACATCCACCATTGTTGTCGCCAGCAACGCGGGCAACGAAAACCTTGGCCTGCCCGACAGGAATCGAACCTGTAACCCCCAGCTTAGAAGGCTGGTGCTCTATCCAGTTGAGCTACGGGCAGAGACTCACTTCTCTCTCGGGCAAAAACGGGGTGGTCGGGGTGAGAGGATTCGAACCTCCGACATCCTGCTCCCAAAGCAGGCGCGCTACCGGGCTGCGCTACACCCCGAAATCCTATTGGCCCAGAAACCAAAAAGGAAACTGAAGGCGCATTTCGGAGAGGCGAGACTATACCGCGGCGAATCGGTCGGGTCAATTTTCGCTTGAGTAAGTCGGGGGGTTTCCGGGAAAATCACCCTTTTGCTTCAGGGTTGTCTTGATGAGCGCACGAATTCTCGACGGCAAGGCCATGGCCGACACCATCCTCGCAGTGATCCACGACAAGGTGGCCGAACGCGAGGCGCAGGGCAAACGCCGCCCCGGCCTGGCGGTGATCCTGGTCGGCGACGACGCGGCCTCGGCTGTCTACGTGCGCAACAAGAAACGCGCCTGCGATCGCGCCGCTGTCACCAGCATCGCGCACGACCTGCCGAGCGCCACCACGCAGACCGAGTTGCTGGCACTGATCGACACGCTGAACGCCGACCCGGCCATCGATGGCATCCTGGTGCAACTGCCGCTTCCCGGGCACATCGACGCCGAGACGGTGATCGAGCGCATCCGCCCCGACAAGGATGTCGACGGCTTCCATCCCTACAACATCGGCCGTCTGGCGGTGAAGATGCCGACGCTTCGGCCGTCCACGCCACGCGGCATCATGACGCTCCTGCGTGCTACCGGCGAGGAGCTGCGCGGCAAGAATGCGGTCATGGTCGGGGCGTCGAACATCGTCGGGCGGCCGATGAGCCTGGAGCTCCTGCTGGCCGGTTGCACCATCACCGTGTGCCACAGCGCGACGCGCGATCTGGAGAGCTTCGTGCGCTCGGCCGAGGTGCTGGTGGTGGGAGTGGGACGGCCGCGCATGATTCCGGGTGACTGGATACGCGAGGGCGCGATCGTGATCGACGTCGGCATCAACCGTCTGCCCGACGGCAAGCTGGTCGGCGATGTCGATTTCGAAGCCGCAGCGGAACGCGCGAGCTGGATCACGCCGGTGCCGGGCGGGGTCGGGCCAATGACCGTCGCGACCCTGCTGGAAAATACGCTCGAAGCAGCGTTGATGCACAACCCCTGAGCGGGTCAGCTTTGGTGCAACGCCTTTAAATAGGCTACGTCGACGAGCGGCTGGTCGAGGCCCGCACCGGCAAGCCGCCGGTTGGGCACGTGGGGCTCGCCGAGGTCGGACAACACGACGGCAGCGCCGCTGAAGTCGTGATCCAGCGTGTAGTCGTTCACCGTGATCAGCGTTTTCAGGCCGGCACCCAGGCTCGCGCGCAGGCCGTTTTCCGAATCCTCGAAAGCGAGGCATTCGGCTGCATCCAGCCCCATTTGAGCCAATGCGTAGCGATAGATGTCGGGTGCCGGTTTCTTGGTGGGGACGATGTCGCCTGCCGCGATCACCTCGAACCAGTCCTGGGTGCCGGGCCCGAGGCTGTGCTCCAGCAGCACGGTGACGTTTTCCGGAGTCGTGGTGGTGGCGATCGCCAACCTCAGGCCGGCGGCCCGGGCCTCGCTCAGCAGGCGCCTGATGCCGGGCCGCATCGGAATGCCGCCGCGAGCGGCGAGGGCGCTGTAGTGGCGCGTCTTGGCCTTGTGCAGGTCGGCCACCAGGTCGTCGAAATTGTCCGGCTTGTGGTAGTCAGGCCGAAACTGGTCGACATAGTATTTCATTCGCTCCTTGCCGCCGGTGACGGCGAGAAGCCGGCCGTACAGGGCGATGTCCCAGTGCCAGTCGAGGCCGGCGTCGGCAAAGGCTTGATTGAAGGCGGGACGGTGACCGTCACGTTCGGTGTCGGCCAGGGTGCCGTCCACGTCGAAGAGCAGGGCGCGTAATGTCATGTGGGTTGCAGGGGGTGAGCGATTCTGATATTAAGTCGGGCTGGCTTTGCCAGGAACAACTGAAATTTTCAAAGAGATCAAGATAGATGGCGGAAACTTTGATGCGCTTTGAGCCTTACAAGGCGAAAAAAGGCGAAGAATACATGAATGCGAAACAACTGCAGCATTTTCGCAAAATGCTGGAGGCGTGGAAAGCCGAGCTGTCGCAGGATATCGATACCACCCTGCATTCCATGCAGGACGAGCAGACCGTATTTGCAGATCCCAACGACCGCGCCACCCAGGAATCTGACATGGCGCTGGAGCTGCGCAACCGCGACAGGGAACGCAAACTGATCAAGAAGATCACCGAAACCATCGCCAAGATCGACAGCGGCGACTACGGTTACTGCGAATCCTGCGGCATCGAGATCGGTTTGGAGCGCCTCCAGGCACGGCCGACTGCAACGCTGTGCATCGACTGCAAGACGCTCGAGGAAATCCGCGAACGTCAGGTCGCCAAGTAATTTGGATGTGCCGGGCGCCAATCTGGTGCACGGTGCGCAAGATGCCCAATCTCTCCGATCCACGAACTGGCCGTCCCATGGCAGATACCGACGAATTTGACCGCTACTACAACGGCCTGCTCTACAGCGTGATGCACTGGCACCAGCTGGCGGCCTTCTGGCAAAAAGTGGACGCCGGCGCAGGCTGGTATCTCTATGCAGTCGGCCAGCAGGTGCCGCAGGAGCCGTCTTCTTCCAACAAGGTGGAGCAGTTCATGCGTGAACTGGATGAATTGCTGCGACGCGAGCATCATGAGGACTACTGTGCGATTGTTTACGCCGATAACCTGGATGCCCCCAACTTCATCAAGATCTACGACCCCAATCATCTCGGCAGTTCGTGCGGCTCCAGTTCGATGAAATCGTCGGTGTTGCCGGGCTGGCTGATGAGCAGGACGCCGCCGCGCGAACTGGAGGTGCGCGGTGTGGTCACCGGCCAGCGCAAGCGCTGGTGGCAGGCTTTTCTGGGGGAGATGGCCTAGTTCTTCCTGTATTGAAGCAATAAAAACCGCGCCCGGGAGCGCGGTTTTTTTGTGCCCCGGAAAGATTACTTCTTGACAGGCTCGGCGGGGGTGGCGGCATCGTCAGACTTTTTCTCTTCGGCCTTGGTAGCTTGCTTCTTGGCATGTTTCTTGGCCTTCTTGGGTGCGGCGGCGGGCTTTTCTGTGGCGGGGGTGGCAGCTCCAGCGGGGCTGGCAGGGGTTGCTTCAGCAGCAACAGCGGACATGCTGAAAGCACCGGCGATCGCAGCGGCGACCAGGGAAGTCATCAGTTTGCTCATCAATTTCTCCAATAGGTAAGTGGGTGTGGCATGCAATCGCGGATTGCAACTGCATGCGTGTCACTATGCAGAGGAATGCTTACACAGGCCTTACAAATAGCATCCTGATCGGACTTTCGCATTCTTGTCGGCAGTTATGGCGGGGGGGCTTTCGTGGCGTCAGCAGCAGTAGCGGACATGCCGAAAGCACCGGCAATCGTCGCGGTGACCAGGGAAGACATCAGTTTGCGCATTCGTTCTTCTTCAGTGGTCAAGCGAGTTGACGTGCAATCGCGAATCGCACTGCACCGTGAAGACTACGCGTTGTGACGCTTACATGGACCTTACAAAGGTAGCTTGATTCGGACTTCAATATTAATGATGCTACGCATCTGGATTGATGCGCTTGTGTCAGACTTCAAACATGAAAATTCTTCTCGTGGAAGATGACTCGACGCTGGGTGAGGCGGTCATGCTGGCAACCCGGCAGGCGGGCTTTGCAGTCGACTGGACACGTGATGGCGTGCTGGCGGAAAGTGCCCTGGCCGACTTTGCCTACGATGCCGTTTTACTTGATTTGGGATTGCCCCGGCGCGCGGGGCTGGACCTGTTGCGCACTCTGCGCAAACGTGGCGCGACCGTGCCGGTCATGATTCTGACTGCCCGAGATACGGTGGAAGACCGGGTGCGGGGACTGGATGCGGGGGCTGATGATTATCTGCTCAAGCCATTTGCGCTGGATGAATTGCTTGCGCGATTGCGAGCATTGCTGCGGCGGGCGCATGGGGTGGCCGATATCCAGATACGCGTGGGGCACTTGGGTTTTGACAGCGTCAAGCGGCAAGCCTGCATTGGCGAGACCCCGCTGGCGTTGTCCGCCCGGGAGGTGGAGGTGCTCGAAATTCTGCTCAACCACGCCGGGCGCGTCACGGCCAAGGAAGCGATCGCAGACCGTCTGGCAGGATGGGATGAAGGGATAGGGGACAATGCGGTGGAGGTCTATATCCATCGGTTGCGGCGCAAGTTGGAGGGATCCGGCGTGGTGATCCGCACCTTGCGCGGCCTGGGCTATCTGCTGGAAGCCGAGCGTTGAACGGGGGAAATCAGAAGAGCCTGCGGCGGCAACTGATCGCCCGCATGCTGTCGATGATGCTGCCGCTGTTCATCCTGTTGTGGGGCATTGCCTATTTCTCCAGCCAGTATTTCATCAATGCGGCTTTTGACCGCTCCCTGGTGCGGCGAACCTATGCGCTGGCTGACAGAGTTGAAGTGCTGCATGGGCAGGTGCAGGTCGACCTCCCGGTCGCGGCGCGTGAAATGCTGGCATTTGATCATGACGACCTGCTGTTCCATCGCATCACCGACCCGCAAGCGCGAGTGATCGAAGGTGAGCTCAATATGCCGCCACTTCCCCGAAACAAGGGCATCAGGTCAGGTCAGTTGCTTATCTACAATGGGATCAAGGACGGCGAGAAGGTCCGGGTAGCCGCGTTTGCGCTGCCCCTCCAGGGCACCAGTGCGAGCGGGACGGCGCTGATTCAGGTGGGGGAAACCTTGACACGTCGTTCGGCAATGGCCGATCGCGCCACCCTCGCGATTGTGATCCCGATGTTGATCATGACGCTTACCGCGGCTGCTGCCATTGCCTATGGCGTCGGGCGGGGCCTCGAGCCAGTGAGTCGACTGCGCGATCGCTTATCGGCACGGCAAGCGTTTGATCTGAGCCCGGTGCCGCTGGAGGGTACGCCTGCCGAACTGCGCCCGTTTATGGATGAAATCAATTTGCTGCTGCAGCGCCTGTCAGAAGCAGTCGAAGCGCAATCGCGCTTTGTCGCGGATGCTGCGCATCAACTTCGCACGCCGATAGCGGGTATCCGCACACAGGCCGAAGCTGCCATGGCAAGCGTGCGGCATGAAGACGCTCAACATGCCCTGGCGCGCATTGCGCAGTCGGCGCAGGCCATGGGTGACCTGGTGCAGAAACTGCTGATGCTGGCGCGTGTCGATGCTGCCGAAAACACCTTGCGTTTGAACCGGCTGGAAGCCGGCGAGGTCGTGAGGGCCGTTGCGCGCGAATGGGCCCCCCAGGCTTTGGCAAAAGGCGTGGAAATTGGCTTCGAAATGAAGCGCGGCGAAGCGTGGGTAATGGGTGACGCGCAACTGCTGCGCGAGTTGCTTGCCAACCTGATCGACAATGCCCTGCGCTATGGCGGGACGCGGATCACCGTGACAGTAAATGGCTCAGAGCATGGCGTGACGTGGCGGGTGGCGGACAATGGTCCGGGTATTCCCGAACACCTGCGTGCCGCTGTCTTCGCCCCGTTCCATCGACTCTCGGGTGGGGTGGATGGGGCCGGGCTCGGATTGACGATCGTGCAGCGTATTGCTCACCTGCATGGCGCGAAGGTGAGCCTGGATGCAGGCGAGGGAGGAAATGGCCTGGTAGCAAGCGTGAAATTTCCGCCGGCGTCTGCGTAAGCAGAAAAGGAAAAACCGCGCCCTGGAGCGCGGTTTTTTTGGGGTGGGCGATGGTTCAGCTCGCCGGCGTTTCGCTGTCGGTGGTTGCAGGCGCTTCCAGCAGCGCTTTCATCGACAGGCGCAGACGGCCTTTCTCGTCAGCTTCCAGGATCTTCACCTTCACGACCTGGCCTTCCTTCAGGTAGTCGCCGATGGTGTTGACGCGCTCGTGGGCGATCTGCGAGATGTGCAGCAGGCCGTCGCGACCCGGCAGCACGTTGATGATCGCGCCGAAGTCGAGCAGCTTGATGACCGGGCCTTCGTAGACCTTGCCGACTTCGACTTCGGCGGTGATTTCCTCGATGCGCTTCTTCGCCAGTTCGCCGGCTTCCATGCTGGTGCAGGCGATCTTCACGCTGCCGTCTTCCTGGATGTCGATCTGCGTGCCGGTTTCCTCGGTGAGCGCGCGGATGACCGCGCCGCCCTTGCCGATGACGTCGCGGATTTTCTCCGGGTTG
>JANJWF010000099.1 GCA_024709685.1 Thiobacillus sp. | reverse complement strand
CGATTGATTTTCGCGTTTGAAAACAAACGCAACTGTCCAACCCCCACTCAACCCGCATCAGCCCTTGTACGCCGCCAGCTTCTCCGCCTGATCCGTGCGCTCCCAGGTGAACTCCGGCTCGGCCCGTCCGAAGTGCCCGTAGGCGGCGGTTTTCCGGTAAGGGGGAATAAAGAATAAATGGGGTCAGACACGATTGATTTTCGCGTTTGAAAACAAACGCAACTGTCCAACCCCAACACCCAACCCGCATCAGCCCTTGTACGCCGCCAGCTTCTCCGCCTGATCCGTGCGCTCCCAGGTGAACTCCGGTTCGGCCCGGCCGAAATGCCCGTACGCTGCGGTTTTCCGGTAGATGGGGCGGCGCAGGTCGAGGCTTTCGATGATACCGCGCGGGGTGAGCCTGAAGCTGCAGCGTACCCTGTCTTCCAGCTTTTCATCGGACTCGGATCCGGTGCCGTAGGTATCGACCAGCAGGGAAACCGGCTCGGCGACACCGATGGCATAGGCCAGCTGGATCAGGCAGCGCTTGGCATACCCTGCCGCCACCAGGTTCTTGGCGATGTAACGCGCCATATACGCGGCCGAGCGGTCGACCTTGGTGGGATCCTTGCCGGAAAACGCGCCGCCGCCGTGCGGGCAGGAGCCGCCATAGGTGTCGACGATGATCTTGCGGCCGGTGAGGCCGGTGTCGCCGTTGGGGCCGCCGATTTCGAACGGGCCGGCGGGGTTGACCCATAGCCTGAACGTCGGCGTACGCAGCTCGGCGGGCACCAGGGGATCGACGATTTCGCGCGCGACTTCCTGCGTGACCCAGGCGGGGTCGAGGTCACGCGCGATCTGGGTGGAGATGATCACGGTTTCGACGCCGACCATTTTGTGGCCTTCGTAGGCCACGGTGACCTGGCTTTTGGCGTCGGGACGCAACCAGGGCAAAGCGCCGGACTTGCGCAGCTCCGCCTGCTTTTGCACCAGCCGGTGCGCGAGCCAGAGCGGATACGGCATCAGATCGGGGGTTTCGTCGCAGGCGTAGCCGAACATCAGGCCCTGGTCGCCAGCGCCGATGTCGCCGCCTGCGAGGGTGATGCCTTTGTGAATCTGGATCGATTGATGGTTGAAGCGGACCTGCACTTCGCAGGCGTCGGGGTCGATGCCGGTTTCGGCATCGCGGTAGCCGATGTCGCGCAGGACCTGGCGCGCGATGGATTCGGCTCGGCCCCGGATTTCGTCGAACAGTTCCTTGCGCACGGTTTTGAACTCGCCGGTGATCACCACCAGATTGTCGGCGACGAGGGTTTCACAGGCGACTTTGGCCTCGGGTTCTTCGGCCAGGAAGGCGTCGAGGATGGCGTCCGAAATCTGGTCGGCGATCTTGTCCGGATGGCCTTCCGACACGGACTCGGAGGTAAACAGATGGCGGCGGGTGTTCATGGTGTGCTTCCTTTGACGTTGATGCTTGATCGATGTTGGGCCCGAATTATCCGTGGGGATGGCTTGTCCCGGTAGGGGCGCGGCCTGTATGTCCTCCGGGTGCTCGGCGCGATTGCGGGCGTTCATCGCGCCGAGGCGGCACTCCTACAAGAATGGCAATCCCGGCAGGTGATTCTCAACGGGCTGCGAGCCGCCACAGCGAGGTGACCTCGGCTGCGCGCGCGGCGTGGAGCGGGTCGGCCTCGTCCGCGACACGGGGGTGCGTGGGCCGGGTGTCCATCCGACCCACGACGTTCAGTCCGGCTGCGTCGAACGCGGCGAGCAGCCACTCGCGGGTACGCAGCCCCAGATGTTCGGCCAGATCCGACAGGATCAGCCAGCCTTCGCCGCCCGGTTCCAGATGCGCCACCAGCCCGTTCAAAAAGCCTCGCAGCATGCGGCTGTCCGGGTCGTAGATCGCATGTTCGAGCGGCGAGTTGGCGCGTGCGGGCAGCCACGGCGGGTTGCAGAGGACAAGCGGTGCGCGACCTTGCGGGAACAGATCGGCCTCGACCACATCCACCCGCCCCGCGAGTCCCAGCCGGGCGACATTCTCGCGCGCACACGCCAGGGCACGCGGATCCCGGTCGGTGGCGACGACATGCTTGACCCCGCGCTTGGCAAGCAGCGCCGCCAGCACGCCGGTTCCGGTGCCGATGTCGAAGGCCAGCTTCGAGCTCGGCAGTGACGCCGCGGCCACCAGCTTCAGGTACTCGCCGCGCACCGGCGAAAACACGCCGTAGTGCGGGTGGATGCGCTCGCCGAGCTCGGGGATATCAACGCCTTTCTTGCGCCATTCGTGGGCGCCGATCACGCCGAGCAATTCGCGCAGCGAAACCACCGAGGCCACGTCCCCCGCGCCGTATGCTTCGGCGCAGGCCTCTTTGGCATTCGGCGCGCGGCGCAAGGGGATGCCGAAATCCGCTTCCAGCGGCAGCAGCAGCATCCCCAGGGTGCGGGCGCGTTGCGACTGGGCCTGACGATGAAAATTGAAGGCCTCGGTCGGCGACGACGCGGGCTTGCGCGGCTTGCGGTCGATGCGGCGCGCCATGGCCTGCAGCAGTTGGCGCGCATTCTGAAAGTCGCCCCGCCACAGCAGCGCGGTACCCTCGCTGGCCAGACGAAAAGCTGCATCCGCGGTGAGGCGGTCGTCGACGACCAGCACGCGCCGGGGCGGCGGCGCGCCGCTCTCCGAGCGCCAGCGGGCAGACCGGCTCGCGTCGGCTTCGCTCCAGTTCACAACAGGATCAATCGTGTCAGGCACTGCGGATTCACCACGAAAACAACGGGGAAGAATACATGCGGACACGATTATGCGCTGAGTGACAGGGCGGGATGGACCGTAATCCTCCGAGGCCGGTTCGTCGGACGCAGGCTGACGTAAACTAGCTCGTCCGGTACTGCCATATCCCACCTGCACGATGAACCCCCCGACGGTCAAAACCTACCTGCCCTGGGTCGTCGCCGTGGCACTGTTCATGGAGGGGCTCGACACCACCATCGTCAACACGGCGGTGCCGGCGATCGCGGAGGGCCTGCAGGTGACGCCCCTGAGCCTGAAGGCGGCGGTGTCCAGCTACATCCTGAGCCTCGCCGTGTGCATTCCGGTGAGCGGCTGGATGGCGGACCGCTTCGGCACGCGCCGCGTGTTCGGCGTCGCGATCGCCCTCTTCACCCTGTCATCGATCCTGTGCGGTTTCGCGCAGAACGCACCGATGCTGGTGGCAGGACGCATCCTGCAGGGGATGGGCGCGGCGATGATGATGCCGGTGGGCCGGCTGGCGATCGTCCGCACTTTTCCCAAATCGGAACTGTTGCGGGCGATGAACTTCGTCATCATCCCGGCGCTGATCGGACCGATGCTCGGCCCCACGGTCGGGGGCCTGATCGTGCACTGGCTGACGTGGCGCGACATCTTCTTCGTCAACGTGCCGGTGGGGCTGCTGGCGCTGTGGCTCGCGCGGCGCCACATGCCGGATTACCACGGCCATGCGCGGCGACCGCTGGATATCGTCGGCCTGGTGCTGTTCGGCAGTGGCGCGGCGCTGCTGTCCTGGCTGCTGGAAATCTTCGGCGAGCACGAGATCGACGCCACCCTGGGGACGATCCTTCTGCTGCTCAGCATCAGCCTGCTGGCCGCGTATGGCTGGCATGCGCGTCATACGCGGCATCCGCTGCTACGCCTGTCGCTGTTCCGCGTGCGCACGTTTCGCGTCTCGGTGGTAGGCGGCTTCGTCACGCGTCTCGGCGTGGGCAGTATGCCGTTTCTGCTGCCGCTGCTCTACCAGCTCGGCCTCGGCATGCCGGCCTGGCAGTCTGGCCTTCTGATGATGCCGACCGCCGTGGCAGCCATGGGCATGAAGTTCATCTCCTCGCGGCTGCTGGCGCGTTTCGGCTACCGGCGCATCCTGACGGTGAATACGGTGATGATCGGCACCATCGTCTGTCTCTTCTCGCTGGTGAATCCTGCCACGCCGATCGCGCTGATCGTGCTTCTGGCTCTCGCCATGGGCTTCTTCAATTCGCTGCAATACACCAGCATGAATTCGATGGCCTTCGCCGATATCGATGCGCCCGATTCGAGCATGGCCAGCACGATCACCAGTTCGATGCAGCAGATGTCGATGAGCTTCGGGCTCGCCTGCGGGTCGCTGGTCGCCGGCTGGTATCTGGGCGACCAGCCGCAGACCGACCGCGTAGCCGTGACCACCGCGCTGCACTACGCCTTTCTGACGCTGGGCGGCTTCACGATGCTGTCCTCGCTGTCGTTCTGGCCACTGCGCCCCGGGGACGGCGAAAGCGTCAGCCGCGGAAGCCCGCGCGTGGCGGGATAAGCGCTCCCGGCGTGCGGCCTGGGCCGCCCCTGCAGACGTGTCGCCTTTCGACGACACGCCTTTCCGCTCCTATCCTTTTGTTTTAACGAATCATTCTTCAAAACAGTCGAATTCAGTGTCGCCGTGAAACGACATCAAGCACGGTTTTTTGCCCTTCGCGCCCCCGCGCAAATGCTTACCAATATGTTTATAAAAGACTTTTTAGTTCTGGCACGGGTAGTGCTTTTAGGCCTTCGTGCCCAATTCGGGGTACAACCACACCAGAGCGTTTCAACCCAGCTAGCGAAAGAGCCCACACCATGCTCAAAACTTTCATGCAACCCGGTACTACCTCAAGAACCGACTCGAACAGGACGAGCCAGCCGACCACCAGCACTCGGCCGGCCGATTCCAGAACGGCCGAGAAACCCCGTGCTGAAGCCGCGCCGGCCGAAGAGGGCAGCAAGCTCATCGTCGGCCCGAACATCAAGCTGAAGGGCGCTGAAATCACCGACTGCGAAATCCTCGTGGTGGAAGGTCGCGTTGAAGCGTCCATGAACAGCCGCGTGATTCGCATCGCCGAAGGCGGCGTGTTCTCGGGCAAGGCCGAGATCGACGTGGCTGAGGTGCATGGCCACTTCGAAGGCGAACTGACCGCCCGCAAACGGCTGGTGGTTTATTCCACCGGTCGGGTCAACGGAACGATCCGTTACGGCGCGATGATGGTGGAGGAAGGCGGCATTATTTCGGGAAACGTAGCGGTGCATTCAGCCGGCCCGAGCCTGGCCAAGGTGCCGGAAGCTTCCGTGGCGGCCGAACCGGTCCGCGAAAGCGCCGCGGATGCGGAACAGATCCACTCCCTCTCCGCCCTCGCCCGCAACACGGCAGGCAGACGCCAAGCCTGACCGAGGCCCTTGTTGCACGCTGTCGCTGATCAGCGACAGCGTCCCTTCTTGCTCGAGCTCGAGCAAGCTCCCCCCCTCTCCCTCCGCTTTTCGCCCCCCCGGCTCCGGAGGGATTTTTTTGCCTTGCGCCCTGCCATAACGACCGTCTGTGCCGTGCGGCGGCGCGGAAAACAAGTTCGCTTAGGTTGCGTTGATATGATCGGCGCTTACACCGCCGGCAGAGAAAGACGGACCGATGGCAATAGAGTTCAGCAATATCTCCATGCCCATGGCCGCGCTATTGGCATCGCTGATTGGCGCCGCTGCCACCATGACCGCATCGTTCATGAATCTGCGCATGGCGTGGAAGAAGGAACTGCTGGCGGCGCGCGCCAATCAGAAATCCGCCACCAAAAAATCCGCCCGCGGCCCGCTCATGCCGCTCCTGACGCTGCTCCTCGCTGCAGCGGTCGGGGGATTTGCGCTGTCGTACTACCTGGGAAGCAAAGGGCGCGCGAACAACGCCGCGCTCGAAGTGGAATTGCGCACCAAGCTCGAACAGCTCAGTGTCTCCGCCCAGAGGCTCGAGAAGCTCAGCCTTGACGGTGCCGATGCCATCGCCCGCCAAGTGCGTGAAGAGGAGCGCCGCAAGCATGGCATGGAAGGCGTCGCTGCCATGGTGATGCTGGAGAAGTGCGTTGCGGTGGGCGCCGACGGGCAGGCCGCATGCCATGAAAGCAGCGCGCGCCCGGTGCGGCTCTGCACCGAGATCCCCGCCGATTCCAGTGTCACCGCGATCGACCTGTTTGCGCGCTCCGAAGGGGACGCGCGGCCATGGAGCGAGAGCCGGGTCGCCGCGGGCAGCGATTTCGGCGGGGGGCGTTTCGCCGCACACCCCAGCGAGCGCCTGATCAGCGACACCGCCAGGCAGGTCTGCCAGGAACTGCTGCACTGGAACAGCGACCACGCCACCAACGGGCGGATGGTCGTGCGCTACGCCCCCGCGAGCTGACCGTCGTATTCGACATCAGGCTATTGCCGGCTCCCATGGAGCGGGCCCGATTTTCATCCTGCAGTTTGGCTCGAGGCCGGCCAGCCCTGCCAGCACAAGCCCCTCATGCGCGCGCAGTAGCCGACCAGATTGTCCAGCGCCTTGCCATGGGCCTGGAGCGGGTTGCCGTGCGGCTGATCCAGGATGTTGGCGAGAAATGCATACACGCTCATGTCCAGGCTGCGTGGCGCTGCACCGAGAAAGTAGGGCTTGTCGCCCAGCAGGCCGGCCAGGGCATCCAGCACCGCCTTGCCCTTGGCGTAGGCGCCCTGTGTATCCGCAGGGCCAAGCCCCCGCTGGCGCATCTGCCGCAGCAGCGTGCGGCGCAGCAGGAACAGCACCGGGCCGCGCATGGCGAAGGGCAGGTATTTCACCAGGTCCGGCTTGAACACCGCCCAGCCCGCGGGATCGCCCCAGCGCATGTAGGTGACCTGCCAATACAGCCGCTCCTCCACCAGTTCGCGCACGAAAAACGCCGTCGCCCGCTCGGCCTCGCTCAGGCCTGCGTCCAGGTGGGCCGGTTGCCGCCTCTCGAAATGATCGATGATGGCCTCCGAATCGGCGATGGTGTGGCCGTCCTCCACGATGAAGGGAATCCTGCCGCTCGGCGACTTGCGCGGCCCGCTCGGCACCACCTTGTAGGGAATGCCGCGGAACCGCAGATAGGTTTCCGCCTTCATGCAGAACGGGCTGGCATTGGGCAGGCCCCAGAAGGGCCGGAACTGGTGCAGTTCAATCATCGGTATGGCTTTTTAACGGTTTAACGGTTTTCATGGCGTCATCGAGAAAAACGACAATCTCGCCGGTCTGACGCTCCAGGTCTTCATAACTGTCATGACTCCCCCTCACCAACAGCAATTTGCCGGCCCGGTTACTCCGAGCGTGCAGGGTTTGGGCTTCCGCCACCGGAACAACGGCATCCTCGGTGCCGTGAACCAGCAGAACCGGGCAGCGTACGCGCGCGAGGGTGTTGAGCGGCGCAATGTCGTCGAAGCGGTAGCCGATCACGTGCTGGACGTAACGCAGGATGTACCAGCCGAAGGGAATATAAGGCACGTGCCAGGCGGCAAGCAGCCGGCGCATGACGGTCTTGGGATGCGCGAAGGCGGCGATGCCGACCACGGCTGCCAGATCGTCCCGGCGCGACGCGGCAAGCAGGGCGGCGGCGGCTCCCACGGAATGGCCGATCACCCCTACCCGCCTCGAGTCCACGCCCACCTGGCGCTTGAGCCAGGCCGCGGCATGCTCGATGTCCTCGGCGAAGCGGGGCATGGAGGAAAAGGTGTCGGGGTCGCTTCGGCCATGGCTGCGCGCATCGACAAGCAGCAGCGTGTAGCCGGCGCGGTGCAGGGGCGGAGCAAGGGGAAGCATCGTTTCCGCGTTGCCTCCCCATCCGTGCAATACCACCAGGGCGGGCGACGCTCCCGGCCCGGCTGCGGGAATGTGCCAGGCGAAAACCCGTTTTCCGTTGGCGGTTGAAATTTGAACTTCGGAATAGCTCAGACCCACCATGCCAGGCGTGGACTGTTCCGCCACTTTCGGCGCACGCAGGCTCCAGCGAATCAGGGTATTGAACGCCGCGACGACCAATGCGAAACCGGCCAGAAACAGCATCACCTTGACTACGCCGGGCATGATCGGAATTCACGAAACAACCGAATGGATTACGGTTTCCCGCACATCAAAGCTTCGCGCTGCGCCCGCCGTCGACGGCCAGGATCTGCCCCGTCACGTAGTGCGTGTCCATCGCAAAGAAGCGCACCGCCAGCGCGATATCGCTGGGATCGCCGGCGCGCTTCAGCATGGTGTGCGAGATGATGCGCTGGCGCGAGACTTCGTCGAAGTTCGAGTCCCCCTCGGGCCACATGATCGGCCCCGGTGCGATGCCGTTGACGCGCACTTCGGGCGCAAGCTCGCGCGCCAGCGACTTGGTGAGCCCGACCAGGCCGGCCTTGGCGACGGAATAGACGACGTAGCTTTTCAGCGGCCGCTCGGCATGGATGTCGGTGATGTTGATGATGCAGCCGCGGCGTTTCCTGAGTTCGTGCGCGGCGGCCTGCGACAGGAACAGCGGCGCCTTGAGGTTGCTGCCCATCAGATCGATCCAGTCCTTTTCGGTGATGTCGCCGATCGGCGTCGGGTAGAAGCTCGACGCGTTGTTGAGCAGCACGTCGAGGCCGCCGAAGGTGGCCACGGTCCGGTGGACCAGGCTGGGAAGCCCGCCGGTGTCGTGCAGGTCGGCCTGGATCAGCGCCACCGAATCGGGGCGGATGGCGTTGAGCTCGTCCTGCAGCGCGCGCGCCTCGGTCGACGAACTGCGGTAGTGGATCATCAGGTTGGCGCCCGCCGCATGCAGCAGGCGGGCGGACGCCGCACCCACGCGCCTGGCCCCGCCGGTAATCAATGCGACTTTGCCATGCATCGGGATTCACCCTTATAGTCCCTGGATTGCGCATTATCCATGAACTCCATGCTGCCCGCCCCTTCCCCTGACGCCCTTGCACACAGCCAGCGCGTGACCACTCACCTGCGCTCGCTGATCGAAGACGCGGGCGGGTGGGTGCCCTTCTCCCGTTTCATGGAAGCGGCGCTCTATGCCCCGGGCCTGGGCTACTACGCCGCCGGGGCGATGAAGTTCGGTGCCGCGGGCGACTTCGTCACCGCCCCCGAGATGACGCCCCTGTTCGGCCGCACGCTGGCGCACGCGATTGCACCGGTGCTGGCCGAGACCGGCGGCGAGGTGCTTGAACTGGGCGCCGGCAGCGGACGGCTGGCGGCGGATCTGCTGGGCGAACTGGAACGGCTTGGTGCATTGCCGGCGCACTACACGATCCTGGAAGTGAGTGCCGATCTGCGCCAGCGCCAACAGGAGACCATTGCGCGCGAATGGCCGCATCTCGTCGAACGGGTGCGCTGGCTGGATGCGCTGCCCGGGCATTTCGCTGGCGTGATCCTGGGTAACGAGGTTCTCGACGCCCTGCCGGTTGAGTTGGTGCACTGGAGCGAGGGCGGGCCACAGGTGCGTGGCGTGGCGCTGCAAGGCGAGGCGTTCGCCTGGCAGGACCGGCGCATCGACGAGCCCGTGCTGCATGCGCGCGCCGAAGCCCTGAATCTTGCGCCGGGCTACCTGTCCGAAATCAATCTCGCGGCCGACGCGCTGATCGCCTCGCTCGCGAATTGTCTGGCGCGCGGCCTGATCCTGATGATCGACTACGGCTTCGGGCAGAACGAGTACTACCATCCGCAACGCCACATGGGCACGCTGCGCGTACATTACCGCCATCACGCGCTCGACGATCCGTTCTACCTGCCTGGCCTGTGCGACCTGACCGCACACGTCGACTTCAGTGCGGTGGCGCGGGCAGGAACGGCAGCGGGGCTTGCGCTGGAAGGCTATACCAGCCAGGCCAGTTTTCTGCTGGGAAGCGGGCTCACCGACCTTCTGATGCAGACCCCGCCCGTCGATGCCGCGGCCTACCTGCCGCAGGCCAACGCGGTGCAGCGGCTGGTGTCACCGGCCGAGATGGGCGAACTGTTCAAGTTGATCGGGTTCGCCAGGGGCGATATCGCACCCCTGGCCGGTTTCGCGCGCGGCGACCGCCGGCACGCGCTGTCGTAGGGGCGGCGCCCTTGCCGCGATTGCATACTCCTAAGTCGCGGCGAGGGCGCCGCTCCTACGCCGATCGTCAAACCAGCGGCAGCTGGGCGCCCTCTTCTTCCGGCGTCAGGCGCGCCACGCGCACCGCGTGCAGGCGACGGCTGTCGGCGCGCAGTACGCTGAAGCTGAAGCCGTCGAACTCCACCGACTCGCCGCGTTTGGGCAGATGGCCGAAGCGCGATACGACGAGACCACCGACGGTATCGAATTCCTCGTCCGAGAAATGCGCGCCGAGAATCTGGTTGAAGTCATCGATCTCGGTTGCGGCCTTCACGCGGAACACGCCCTCCTTCTCGCGGATGATGTTGTCTTCGATTTCGTCGAAGTCGTACTCGTCCTCGATGTCGCCGACGATCTGCTCGAGCACGTCCTCGATCGTCACCAGTCCGGCGACGCCGCCGTACTCGTCGACGACGATGGCGATGTGGTTGCGGTTGGAGCGGAACTCCTTCAACAGCACGTTGAGCCGCTTCGACTCGGGGATGAAAACCGCAGGGCGCAGCATGCCGCGGATGTCGCTGTCGGCCTCGGCGTAGTGGCGCAAG
>JANJWF010000070.1 GCA_024709685.1 Thiobacillus sp. | reverse complement strand
GTGAAGCGCGACGGTGCGATGGCCGGATTGCGCAAGAAATGCGACAGCTTGAGTGTGGTGCGCTGGCCGAAATGGTCGAACAGTTCCATCTGCACCAGCACGTCGCCCTTGAAACCCATGCGGATGCGCTCGAAGCTGGTGTCCTTGCTTTTCGGGATGGCTTCGAGCCATTCGAGGCCGCCGCCCTCGCCTGCGTTCTTCAGGCTGAAATATTTTTCGATGGCGTTGTCGCCCGCCAGGAGCGCCGCCGGCGTGCCCGCGATGACGTCGCCGAGCTGCTTGACGGTGACCTGGTCGAGATCGGCGTCGTACAGCCACAGCCTGTCGCCGTCGCCGACGATGACCTGCTCGTAGGGCGCCTTGTAATCCCAGCGAAACTTGCCGGGGCGGGCGAAAGCCATTCTGCCGCTGGCTTGTTGGGTGACCCGGCCGGACTTGTCGGCGACGGTCTGGGTGAAGTCGGCCTCCGCCGTCCGGGCGCCGGCGATGAAGGCCTTGAGGCGCTCGACGCCGCCGGCGTGGGCTGCGTTGCCGAGGGCAAGCGCGAAAAGAAGGAACAGTAGACGCATGGAGACGGGAGTCCGGAAACAAAAAGTGCGCCACGGGGCGCACTTGGCAGACCTTGCGGGGCTGCGAAAGTTTACTGCTTTTTGGATTTGAAGCCGATAGACATATAGAGCGGGCACCAGCCAATGATGGCTGTGGCGAGCAGGAACATGCCCAAGTATCCACCGAAAAGCGTCGGGCCGGTGGGAGTCATCGCCCAGAAAATCAGCGCAAAGGCAAGAACGAGGCGGGTGAGACGGTCTTTCACACTCATGTTGCTCATCTTTGTTCTCCTTTAATTATAAGGAAATCCGCCGTTGCAACGGAGCATCACCACGCAGCGCACCCGAACAGTGCGCTGCGGCGCTGCCCCCCTCCCGTCAGCCAATCCCCAATCCACGGGTTCACAGCGGGACCAGCGGTCCTTACAGATCGCCGGTAATCCCTGTAACGGCAGGATTCAGGGACTTCTGAACCCCTGCCACAGCAATTGCCTTTTTGAATACTTCTTTGGCTTTCAGGCCACGGTGCCGGCGCGGGCACAAGGGAAAGCAGGAAAACGAAACGCATCAGATCCCGCAAATGCAAAGTGCGCCCGCTGGGCGCACTTTGCTGATCGTACAAAACGGCAAGCTTATTTCACTTTGCAGGTCTTGATGCCGAACGGCATATACGCCGGGCACCAGCCGATGAGTCCTGTCAGCAACGCGATGAAACCGACTATGCCTGCCGGCACCATCCAGTCTTCGGCCCCCGGCAAATTCGACATCGCATATGCGATCAAAGCGATCCCTGCTACGACGCGAATTGCGCGGTCGATGCCGCCAACATTTCTTGCCATGACAAATTCCTCTTCCGGTCGGAGGGTTGCCGGGGCGGTCGCCCCGGCTCAGGTTTGATGCGCTTCAGGCAATCAGCGGCACGATCAGGAGCGCCACGATGTTGATGATCTTGATCAGCGGGTTGATGGCCGGGCCGGCGGTGTCCTTGTAGGGATCGCCGACGGTATCACCCGTAACGGCAGCCTTGTGCGCTTCCGAACCCTTGCCGCCGTAGTTGCCTTCCTCGATGTACTTCTTGGCGTTATCCCATGCGCCGCCACCGGTGGTCATCGAAATGGCCACGAAGATGCCGGTGACGATGGTGCCGACCAGCACGCCGCCGAGCGCCTTGGGACCGAGGATGAGGCCGACCAGCACCGGCACCAGCACCGGCAGCAGCGACGGAATCATCATTTCCTTGATCGCGGACTTGGTCAGCATGTCGACGCAGGTGCCGTATTCGGGCTTGGCCTTGCCTTCCATGATGCCGGGGATTTCGCGGAACTGGCGGCGCACTTCGACCACCACCGAACCTGCCGCGCGGCCGACCGCCTCCATGCCCATGGCACCGAACAGGTAGGGAACAAGGCCGCCGATGAACAGGCCGATGATGACCATGTGGTCGGACAGGTCGAACATCGTGACGCCGCCGGTCTTGGCTTCCAGCGCGTGGGTGTAGTCGGCGAACAGCACCAGCGCGGCAAGGCCGGCCGAGCCGATGGCATAGCCCTTGGTGACCGCCTTGGTGGTGTTGCCGACGGCGTCGAGCGGATCGGTGATGTTGCGGATCTCGTCCGGCAGTTCGGCCATCTCGGCGATGCCGCCGGCGTTGTCGGTGATTGGGCCATAGGCGTCGAGCGCGACGATGATGCCGGTCATCGACAGCATGGACGTCGCGGCGATCGCGATGCCGTAGAGGCCGGCCAGTTCGTATGCGCCCCAGATCGCAAGACACACGGCCAGCACCGGTGCGGCGGTCGACTTCATCGACACGCCGAGGCCGGCGATGATGTTGGTGCCGTGGCCGGTGGTCGAGGCCTGTGCGATATGGCGCACCGGCGCGTATTCGGTGGCGGTGTAGTACTCGGTGATCACCACCATGGCAGCGGTCAGCGCGAGGCCGATCAGCGAGGCGTAGAACAGGTTCATGCTCGACACCATCGCGCCGCCGACCTCGATGCCTTCGCCGAACATCTGCGTCGTCACCACGTAGAAGGCAGGCACAGCGAGCACACCGGCGACGATGAGGCCACGGTACAGCGCGTTCATGATCTTGCCGCCCTCGCGCGCCTTGACGAAGAAGGTGCCGATGATCGACGCGATGATGGACACGCCACCCAGCACCAGCGGGTAGACCACGGCGTTAGCCGCGTTCTCGCCCGCCACCATCAGGCCGCCCAGCAGCATGGTGGCGATGATGGTGACCGCGTAGGTCTCGAACAGGTCGGCCGCCATGCCGGCGCAGTCGCCGACGTTGTCGCCGACGTTGTCGGCGATCACCGCCGGGTTGCGCGGGTCATCCTCGGGAATGCCGGCTTCGACCTTGCCCACCAGGTCGGCACCGACGTCGGCGCCCTTGGTGAAGATGCCGCCGCCGAGACGCGCGAAGATCGAGATCAACGAACCGCCGAAGCCCAGGCCCACCAGCGCGTGCACGGCGTCGCTGCTACTGGAGCCGGTTGCGGTCAGGATTGCGTAATAGCCAGCCACGCCGAGGAGGCCGAGGCCCACCACCAGCATGCCGGTGATGGCGCCGCCCTTGAAGGCGATGTTGAGCGCGGCATTGAGGCCACTGTATGCGGCCTGCGCGGTGCGCACGTTGGAGCGCACCGACACGTTCATGCCGATGAAACCGGCCGCACCGGAGAGGATCGCGCCGATGGCGAAGCCGATGGCGGTCGGCAACTTGAGGAAAATGGCGATGACGATGAACAGCACGACACCGACCAGGCCGATGGTGGTGTACTGGCGCTTGAGGTAGGCCTGCGCACCTTCCTGAACCGCAGCAGAAATGGCCTGCATACGTTCGCTGCCCGCTGGCTGGGCAAGAATCCAGCGAGTGGAAATAATCCCGTACAGGATGGCCACCCCTGCGCATATCAAGGCCAGTAAGATTGCACTACTCATCTTGGTCTTCCCCTTCCTTCTTCTGTTAGAACAAATCAAAAATAAAGAACTAGTCAAAAAAAACGGCGACTCGTGCCGCCGTTTTCACTACTGCTTGCCGATCGCCAACCCTCCCTCGAACCGCGTGCCGGGCTCGAACCCGAATATCCGGTCGAGCTGCAATTCCAGGATGAGTTGATCGACCGCACCCTGTCCGTGCTCGCGCTGCACTTCCGACAGGATCAGCTTGGCTGAATTGCCGTTGTAGAAGCCGCCAAAGTCAGCCTGCACCTTGAGCATTTGCCGCGCGCGGTCGAGCGTCATCTTCTGCCGGTTCTGCCGGGTGCTTACAGCTTGAACCCGGGCAGCTTCTTCGCCACCGCCACATTCTTCAGCGTGACATACACCGGCAGGCCGTCCTTGTACTTCGGATAGTCCTCGCCCTGGATCAGCGGCGTCAGATAGCGCTTGCACTTGGGCGTGATGCCGAAGCCGTCCTTGGTGATAAAGTCGCGCGGCATGAACTTCTCGACGTTGGCGACATCTTTCAGGTCGGCCATGCCGATCTTGTACTTGTATGGGCTGTCGGAGAGGCGATCGACCGTCGGCATCACCGAGTTGTGGCCCCTGACCGCGAGCTCGACGGCCTTCTTGCCCAGCTCATAGGCCTGCTTGACGTCGGTCTTCGAGGCGATGTGGCGCGCGGCACGCTGCAGGTAGTCGGCGACCGCCCAGTGGAACTTGTGGCCGAGCGCATCCTTGATCATGTTGGCAACCACCGGCGCAGCGCCGCCCAGTTGCGCGTGGCCGAAGGCGTCCCGCGTACCCTGCTCGGCGAGGAAGCGGCCGTCCGGATAGTGGCAGCCTTCCGACACCACGACGGTGCAGTAGCCGTGCTCCTTCACCAGCTTGTCGACGCGGGCGAGGAACTTCTTCTGGTCGAACTCGATTTCCGGGAACAGGATCACCACCGGAATGCCTTGGTCCTCGACCAGGCCGCCGGCGGCAGCAATCCAGCCGGCGTGGCGGCCCATCACCTCGAGCACGAACACCTTGGTCGAGGTCTTGGCCATCGAGCGCACGTCGAAGCTCGCTTCCAGCGTCGACACCGCGATGTACTTGGCGACCGAGCCGAAACCGGGACAGCAGTCGGTGATCGGCAGGTCGTTGTCGACCGTCTTCGGCACGTGGATGGCCTGGATCGGATAGCCCATCGCCTCGGACAGCTGCGAGACCTTGAAGCAGGTGTCGGCCGAATCGCCGCCGCCGTTGTAGAAGAAGTAGCCGATGTTGTGCGCCTTGAACACTTCGATCAGGCGCTCGTATTCGCGCTTGTTGGCTTCGAGCGACTTCAGCTTGAAGCGGCAGGAACCGAATGCGCCCGACGGCGTGGTGCGCAGCGCGGCAATCGCCGCGGCCGAGTCCTTGGTGGTATCGATCAGGTCTTCGGTCAGCGCGCCGATGATGCCGTTCCTGCCGGCGTAGACCTTGCCGATCTTGTCCTTGTGCTTGCGCGCGGTCTCGATCACGCCGCAAGCGGAGGCGTTGATGACAGCGGTCACACCGCCGGACTGCGCGTAGAAGGCGTTCATTTTCTTCGCCATGGTTTTTCCTCTAGTGTAATTAAACGCACTGGACAGGTTTTTGTTCCAAAAATCAAAGCCAGCGCGAACGGCCCTGGACGCTCAACTGTTGCCGGAGGTCTCTCCCTCGGCCAGGCGCCTGGCTTCCTCGTCCGCCTGCATTTTCAGCAGCGTGGTGACGCAGTCGCCGATGTCGTCGTATTCTTCGCGCCCGGTCGAAAAACGATCGCGGATGCGGTAGAAGAACATGCTGCGGTAACGCGAATCGCCGGTCTTCGACAGGACGAAATGACAGCCATGCTCGTTCCAGTAGAAGCCCGGGCAGAGCGTCAGTTCGCGGTCGTCGATGTGCAGGCGGATTTCGGTTTCCACCTCCTGGATCTCGACCGCCCTGCCGTAGCGCTCGTTGACCGCCTGCTGGACAACCCAGCGCTCGGTAGCGGTCATCGGAGCGATGCTTGCCGGCATCGTGTCGGATCAGCCCAGCGCAGCGAAGATCGAATCGCGGATGCCGTCGACCTTGCCGACACCGGAAACCTTCACATACTTGGGCGCGCCCTTTTCGCCGCGTGCGGCCCAGTCGCCGTAGTACTTCACCAGCGGCTCGGTCTGCGCGTGATAGACGTCGAGGCGTTTCTTGACGGTTTCTTCCCTGTCGTCGTCGCGCTGGATCAGGTCCTCGCCGCTGACGTCGTCCTTGCCGGCGACTTTGGGCGGATTGAACACGACATGGTAAGTGCGGCCCGAGGCCACGTGCACGCGGCGGCCCGACATGCGCTTGACGATTTCTTCGTCGGCGACGTCGATCTCGACCACGTAGTCGATCGGCACACCTGCGGCCTTCATCGCCTCGGCCTGCGGAATGGTGCGCGGGAAACCGTCGAACAGGTAGCCGTTCTTGCAGTCGGGCTCGGCCAGGCGAGCCTTGACCATGCCGATGATGATGTCGTCGGAGACCAGGCCGCCTGCGTCCATGATGGCCTTGGCCTTCATGCCGAGCTCGGTGCCGGCCTTGATTTGCGCACGCAGCATGTCGCCGGTGGAAATCTGGGGAATACCGTATTTTTCCTTGATGTAATTGGCTTGCGTGCCCTTGCCCGCGCCGGGGCCACCCAACAGAATCAAACGCATTGCTATCTCCCTGATATTTGGATTCGAAAACCGCAATAGACTAAGCGAAGCCCGCGAGAAGCAACACTTAAAAAATTTTATTCAGCGATTCACGCAACTCAAATTACACGGCGGCAAACCGCTTCCGCACCCGTTCCAGATCCTCGGGGGTGTCGACACCGGGCGCTGGAGCGGTAGGCGTGATACCGAGGCTGATGCGGTGGCCGTGCCACAGCACGCGCAGCTGCTCCAGCATCTCGTGGCGTTCCAATGCTGAACTGGCAAGGCCTGCGTAGGTGCGCAGGAAGCCGGCACGGTAGGCGTACAGGCCGATATGGCGTAACGCACCCAGCTCGTGCGGCATGCCCTGCTGCGCAGCGAATGCGTCACGCGGCCAGGGGATCGGCGCACGGCTGAAATACAGGGCATAGCCCGCCTCGTCAGCGATAACCTTGACGACATTGGGGTTGATGAAGTCGGCATGGTCGTGGATCGGATGCGCCAGCGTGGCCATCGCCGCATCGTCATGCAGCACCAACTGGCGCGCGGCTTCACGGATCAGCATCGGGTCGATCAGCGGCTCGTCGCCCTGCACGTTGACCACCAGGGTGTCGTCAGGCCAGCGGAGGGTTTCGGCCACTTCGACCAGGCGCTCGGTGCCCGACTGGTGTTCAGGCGAGGTCAACAGGGCCTGATGGCCGGCAGCCTCGACCGCCTGCTGCACCCGGATATCGTCGGTAGCGACGACCACCGACTCGGCGCCTGCCTGCAGGGCGCGTTCCAGCACGCGCAGGACCATGGGACGCCCGCAGATGTCGGCCAGGGGCTTTCCCGGCAGACGGCTGGAAGCGTAGCGCGCGGGAATGACGACGCGGAAATGCATGGCGAGGCTTCAGGCCTTGCCGTGGATTTCGTCGGCATTCAGCGTGCGCGCCTCTTCAGGCAGCATCACCGGAATGTCGTCGCGGATGGGGTACGCGAGGCGGCATGCCTTGCACACCAGTTCGGACGCGGACTTCTTCCATTCGAGCGGGCCTTTGCAGACCGGGCAGACGAGGATTTCAAGTAGCTTAGGGTTCATTGACGAGATTCCTGTAATACGGGTGAGCACCAGCCGTTTCGGGCTTTTGCGACTTGCTTTGGTAAAGATGGATATCGGCGACCGACAGCAGCGTCACCAGGTCGTGGCCATCGTGCGGCGCCTGGGCGACCCCGAGGCTCACCGCCATCGGCAAGCCGTTGCCGTGGCTCCAGGCCTGGGTGCGCGCTTCGACACGATCAAAAATCTGCCGGATCGCCGCATCGTTGCGCTGCGGCAGGATGGCGACGAACTCGTCGCCACCCCAGCGCCCGCATATGCTCCGTTCCGCCGATTCGCTGAAAATCCGCGCGAATTCGGCAAGCACGCGGTCGCCCACACCATGGCCGTAGCGATCGTTGACCGCCTTGAACTGGTTGAGATCGGCAAACAGCACAGTCGCCGGGCCGCTCTCTGCCCCCTTGTCGAACACCTGATCGGCCGCGGCGAGCAGACCGTGACGATTCAACAATCCGGTCAGCATGTCATAACGGCTGCGATAATCCAGCTGGCGGCGCTGCTCCTCGATGCGGCCCATCAGGATATACGCATACAAGGCCAGCGTGACCCAGAAAACGCCGAAAAACACGTCGCCTGCGCCGAGCTCGAAGCCGCCCAGCCGATAGCGCAAGGCAAAGGCAGTCGCCATGCCGAGCACAGCGCCGGCCAGCACCTCGGCGAACAAGCTCATGCCGTAACGCATGCCGTTGCCCAGCAGAACCATCAGGAACGCCAGCGCCGATGGCGGAATCGGGTTGGGATCGTGGATCACGCACAAGGCGACGATCAGCAGGTCGGCGGCCATCGCGCCGCGGATTCTCGTGAGCGTGACGCCCTGCAGCGCCTGACGAAAGAACCACGTGTTGACGAGGAAATAGACGCCGAGCGCGATCAGCAGGTCCTCGACGCTGAACAGCACCTCCGGAACAGTTTCCAGCGTGGAAAAATAGATGACCGCCAGCGCAAAGAACAGGTAGCGGGTCAAGAACTGGGTGACGATTTCCGAGCGATCGGGCACCCAGAACCCTGTGTCCGCGGTTTCCGCCATCCAGCGGCAGGGATGACGACGGTCGCCCCAGTCAGAATACCTCAGTGCCATGCACCCCTCCCTCAAGATGCGCACACGCTGTTTTTATCGTCTGAAGCGTGCGCCCAGCCAGTCTGTGAATCCGGTTTCGGGGGCGACGTCCAGTTCCACCGCCCACCAGTCCGCCCCAGCAAATCCAAGGCATTTTACAGCGTCTTTCTCCGTCATCAGCACTGCGGCATCGGCGGGCAGATCCTGCGGCCGGAATGCATGGTGATCCGGAAAGGCACGCGCAGCGAAGCGGATACCCTGCGCATCAAGCATGTCGAAAAACCCCTGCGGGCGGCCGATGCCGGCCACGGCGAGCCATTCACGGGCCGGCAGTTCTGCGAGCGCGTGCTTCTCCTGCGGCGCACGCAGGCGCCAGGCCTGGCCTGCAGCGTAGTCGGCACGCCAGGTCGCCAACCGCGGATAGGTGCGCAGCGCCGCTGCCCCACGCACCACCTGGATCACCGCATCGACGTTGGCGAGGCGGCTGCGGGGTTCGCGCAGCGGCCCGGCCGGCAACGGCCAACCGTTGCCCAGGCCGGACGCCGCGTCGATCACTGCCAGTTCGATGTCGCGCTGCAGGCGGTAATGCTGGAGGCCGTCGTCGGCAACGATCACGTCCACCCCCGGATGACGCGCCAGCAGGGTGCGCGCGGCCGCCACCCGGTCGCGCCCGACCATCACCGGCGCGCCGGTCTTGACCCGGATCAGCAGCGGCTCGTCGCCTGTCTGTACCGGATCGCTGTCAGGCTGCACCGCGACGCAGCCGTGCGCCGCGCCGCCGTAGCCGCGGCTGACCACCCCCGGGCGAAAGCCATGCTCGCGCAGCCAGTTCACCAGCCAGATCACCAGCGGGGTCTTGCCGCTGCCGCCGGCGGTGATGTTGCCGACGACGATTACCGGCACCCCGACCGAAACGGCTGCCAGCCAGCCACGCCGATAGGCCGTGCGGCGCAGCCACGACACGGTGGAAAACAGCAAGGCAAGCGGCGAGAGCAGCAGCGTGAGCACGCCAGTGCGTGCCCAGAGATGCTGTAGAGAAAACAAGCGTGAGCCCCGTTCAGGGGTTGATCTGGGTGGCGAAAGTGATGCGGGTGAGCCCCACCCGGCGTGCCGCTTCCATCACGTTCACCACCGACTGATGCGTGGCCCGGGCATCCGCATTGATCACCACCACCGGATCGTTCTGGGTGCCGGCGGCAGCTTTCAGTGCAGCGGCGAGTTCGTCGATCGAGGCGTCGGCGACCGCGATGCTGTCGATCTGGTAGCGACCGCTTTCAGCCACCGCGACCTCGATCTGCTTGGGCTGACTCGGGGTCTGCTCGGCACTGCTGGTGGGCAGGCTGATCTTGAGTTCGGCGAATCGTGCGTAGGTGGTCGACACGGCCAGGAAGATCACGATGACGAGCAGGATGTCGATGAATGGAATCAGGTTGATTTCCGGATAGTCCTCCCGGCGGCCGCGAGAAAAGTCCATGGCTTATTTCCGGTCGCCCTGGATGATTTCCACCAGCTTGATCGCCTGCTGCTCCATGTCGACCACCAGCGATCCGACCTTGGCGCGAAAATAGCGATAAAAGATCATTGCCGGGATGGCGATGAGCAGACCGAACGCCGTGTTGTAGAGTGCGATCGAAATGCCGTGTGCCAACTGGCCGGGATTGGTGCCACCAGCCGTCTGAGCGCCGAAGATCTCGATCATGCCCACCACGGTGCCGAACAAGCCGAGCAGCGGTGCCATGCTGGCAATGGTGCCGAGCGACGTCAGGAAGCGGTCGAGTTCGTGGGTGACGGCGCGGCCGGCCTCCTCGATGGACTCCTTCATCACTTCGCGCGAGTTGTGGGCATTCTTCAGCGCAGTCGCAAAGATTTGCCCGAGCGGCGATCCGTCGGCGAGTTGGGTGACCAGTTCCTTGGTGACGCCGCGTTCCTGATAGGCCTTGATGGTTTCGACCAACAGGCCGGAAGGAGCGACTTCCCTGCCACGCAGACTGTACGCGCGCTCGATGATGATGGCCACGGCAACAACCGATGCCAGGATCAATGGCCAGACCGGCCAGCCGGCCGCCTCGATGATGGCAAGCACTGAATAACACTCCAATGAAAAGAACAGGCGGAATGTAGCGCCGGCGGGCGGGTTTCGGCAAGCACCAATTGCGTGAACGGTGCTTTTTCCTGGACTGCCGAAGTTCTCCACAAATGATGTGGATAAGTCTGTGAGGAACTGCCGTTCGTTCCCCCTAAACGCCCGCCCATAAAGGAAGCTGGACTTCGGCACAAAAAGTAACCAGTGCGCTTAGTCATTGATTATCAAGAAGTTAGGAAAGCAACGTAGCTGTCAAGTTGTCGTCAATCCAAATTTGAGATTTTTTTGTGGGAATTCGGCGGCTGTGCATGAACCATGCCTGCTAGAAGCCGGGTATCCTGCGCGCCATGGACCTTCTGGACGAACTCCCCGGCAGCGCGCCCGGCCTGCCGGTGCTTACCGTGAGCGAGCTCAACCGCATAGCACGCCGCGCACTGGAATCGCAACTGCCATTGCTGTGGGTGGAAGGCGAGGTCTCCAACTTCATGCGCGCCGCGTCGGGGCACTGGTATTTTTCCATCAAGGACGCCAACGCGCAGGTGCGCTGCGTGATGTTCCGCGGCCGCAACCAGTTTGCCGACTTCACTCCGGCGAACGGCGACCACATCGAGATCCGTGCCCTGCCCTCGCTGTACGAAGCGCGCGGCGAATTCCAGCTCGGTGCCGAAGCGATCCGCCGCGCGGGCGCGGGGCGCCTCTATGAAGCCTTTCTCAAGCTGAAAACCAGACTGGAAGCCGAGGGCCTGTTCGACCCCGCGAGAAAGCGCAACCTGCCGCGCTTTCCGCGCGCCCTGGGCATCGTCACCTCGCCGCAGGCGGCGGCGCTGCACGATGTGCTGACCGCGCTGGCACGCCGCATGCCGGGTCTGCCGGTCATTCTCTATCCCACGCCGGTGCAGGGCGCGGGTGCCGGCGCGCAGATCGCCGCCGCGATCCGGATGGCAGGTGAGCGCGCCGAGTGCGACGTGCTCCTGGTATGCCGCGGCGGTGGCTCGCTGGAGGATCTGTGGTCGTTCAATGACGAGGCCGTCGCGCGGGCGATTGTGGCCAGCCCGATGCCGGTGGTAAGCGGGGTCGGCCACGAAACGGATTTCACCCTTGCCGATTTTGCCGCCGACGTGCGCGCGCCCACGCCCACCGCGGCGGCCGAACTCGCCAGCCCGCCGCGGCAGGAACTGCAGCAGCAGCTAGGCCACTTGGCGCACCAGCTCCGCCACCGCATGGAACGCAAGCAGCACGGCGAAATGCAGCG
>JANJWF010000066.1 GCA_024709685.1 Thiobacillus sp. | reverse complement strand
GGCTTCATGTCGATCGGCATCATCCTCGGCGCCGCCGTGATGGCGCTCTCGCGCCGCGAGTTCAAGTGGAAGCTGCCGAGCTGGGAGACCGCGTTCTTCGCCATCGTCGGCGGCACCCTGATGGGCATCGGCGCCCGCCTTGCGATGGGCTGCAACATCGGCGCCTTCTTCGCCACCGTCACCAACGGCGATCCCAGCGGCTGGGTGTTCCTGATCGGCATGACGCTCGGCGCCTGGATCGGCGTGAAGGTCTTCACCTGGTGGATGGACTGGAGCACCGCCCGCAAGGCGGGCGAGTTCGGCCTGTAAGGGCGCCGCACGAAAGATTTCGACAAACCAAATTGATTTGCAAGGAGCAAGCACCATGGCAATGAGTTTCAACAAGACCGCCGACCACGAATGGGAACTGAACGTGTGCGGCTATACCTGCCCGCACCCGCAGATGTACACCAAGAAGGCGCTGCAGAAGATCGAAAGCGGCGACACGCTGACGCTGATCTTCGACAACCCCTCGTCGGGCGAATCCATCCAGGCGATGTGCGAAGCCGAGGGCAGCGACCTTGTCGACCGGAAGGACGCCGGCGGCTCCTTCGTCTGGAAGATCCGGAAGGTTTGACATGCAGCTGGGTCTGGTCATCACCGACGAACGCCATCTTGCGCACGCCAACGGCCTGCTCGATGCGGCCGCCGCGCGCGGCTGGGATGCGCAGTGCTTTCTCACCGACACCGGCGTCAACCTGCTCGCCGACGCCGGTTTCGTCGGACGCGCCCGGGTGCGCCCGAACAGCGTCTCGCTGTGCGAGCACAGCGCCGAGCGCTACGCCGACGGTCGCTTCGACCTGAACTTGCTCGCCGACGTCGTCATCGTCGGCGGCCAGTACCAGGACGCCGAGCTCGTGAAGAAGTGCGACAAGGTGCTGGTTCTCTGAGGACGCGACATGGCTGATCAAAAACACATCCTGATGGTCGCCGTGCAGAAGCCGGTCGAGGCGCTGCGCATGGCGAGCGGACTCACCCTGCTGGACGACGCGGTCGCCATCGCCGCCTGGGGCGCGCTGCCAGAAGGGACTGAGGTGGCCGAACAGATGGAGGCACTCGAGTTCGCCGACGTCCCGGTGGTCGAGCTCGACCCCGCGGCGGACGCGCTCGCCGCGCTGGCGCGGCAGATCATCGACAACGACGTGGTGTATTGCGTATGAGCGCTGGAAAACAGGTTCTGCTGATCAACCCCCACGCGGCGCCGGTGATGCCCGGCCTCGCCGAGGCCTTGCGCGCCGCCGGCGCCGAGGTGCGGGAAATGAACATGGACGATTACGGAGCCCTGCTCGATGCGCTGGCGCAGGGTTTCATGCCGGTGGTGCTGAAGGCGCCGCTGGATTGAAAGTGTTTTGCCCGCGGTCCCGGCCGCGGTGAAGGTTGCGCATGACTGGAACGGGCGGACTTTTCGCCGGCCTCCAGCGGGCCAGCCGCTATGGGAGCGTTGCCTTGCCGGCAGGCTGGGACGGCGCGGCTTGATAATGGATGGAGGACATTCTATGAACATGCGCATCAACAGGGGCTGGGCGGGCATGACCGTCCTGGCATTGGCGCTGGGCCTGCAGGGCTGCGGCGGGGACGAGGACACGACGGCGGCGGTGAAAAACATTCCGGTGAACACGCCGGCGGCGATTGCCCAGGTCTCGGCCGACAACTACGACCTCAACGAGAACGGTCTGATTAGCGAGTCGACGCTCAAGCGCTGGAAGGATGACTGGGTCAACCAGCGGCCGGCGGGGATTACTGGCAAGCTGGTAATCCTGCAGGCCTCTCCGGGCATCACGGCAGGCACCGAGTACATCAAGGACAACGGCACTAACGTGTTCACCTACCTGTCGCCGTCGAGCGATTGGGTCCAGACCCGCAGCAACGGCGTCATTGAAACGCCGAGCATGGTACCGGACGGTGCCAGCATGGATGCGCTTCTGAAGAAGTTCAACATCGACCCCAAGAACGACATGATCGTAGCCGCCATGGGCGAGGGCAACACGGGCAACGCCATGGCGCAGGGGCGGATCTGGTACGCGCTGCGCTACTGGGGCGTCGACAGGAAGAACCTCGCGATCCTCAACGGCGGCAACCAGTGGCTCGTGCAGGACGATCCGGCCGATCCGGACGGTGAACTGCTGGCGGCAGACTTCACGACGACCGCCAGGTCCGCTCCCGGCACCGGCCACGCCTCGGTCAGGGACCTGCTGGTCGACAACACGCAGTTGCAGGCGACGGTCGGCGACCTGCTGCGCGTCCTGCCCTCGAGCGACACCAATGTCAAGAACGACGGGGTCTTCATCTGGGACGCACGCAGCATCTCGCAGTACAGTGCGGGCGAAACCAGCACCGCCAACACGATCACCCCGGTCGCGAGCTACATGGCGACGTTCCAGAACAGCGGCTCGCGTCAGGGCCATCCGTGGGGCGCGCTGCAGCTCGACTTCTCCAATATGCTGGACTCGACAAAAGGCTTTGCGTACAAGACCAAGGCCGAGCTCCAGGTGTACATGGACGGCAACGTGAGCGGTGCGGGGTTCATCGACGGCAGCTACCAGAACGTCGGCGCCGGCAACGCCTACCAGCCGGGCGACGTCGTCTATACGTATTGTGAGACGACCTTCCGCGCGATGATCACCGGCGTCGTCAGCGGCGTCATCCTCGGCAAGCCGACCCGCTTCTACGACGGCGCGATGGTCGAGTGGAATTCACTGACCCCGGGAAGCGTCATCACCGACGCGACCGGCAAGGCGATCCTGCCCGAGAACTCGCCGTGGCGGACTGACGTGAAGTCGTTCTATCGCGCGGCATCAAGCCCGTCTCTCGTGGCCCAGCGCTACATCACCAACGCGTACGCCAAGTCCTCCAACGCCATCATCGACGCGGACAAGGCCTACAAATACGGCGAAGTGATTCCGACTGCCGGTATGAGCGCGGCGCCTGCCAACCCGTGCGGCGGCTGACGACCATCTGAACCATTGCTTTCTCCTCCTCTCGCCCACGATACTCTCGTGGGCGTTTTTTATGGAGCAGTCGATGTCGATGCCTTGTTTGCGCGGGAATGTCTTGCGGCTGGCAATGATCGTGCTGGCGTTCGTCTTCCTGCCGGGCTGCGGCGCCAAGCCGGAAGCGGAAGTCGAATCCTTCCTCGAACGCCACTGGGTCGAGCCGCTGCCGCCGCAGGGCACGCCGCCCGCAGGGTTCTCCGAACTCGAGGCCTCGCTCGACCCGCAGGCCTGCGGCAAGTGCCACACCGAGCAGTACGCCGGCTGGCGCGAGAGCCTGCACAGCCGGACGATGGGCCCCGGCCTGCGCTGGCAGTTGATGCTGATGAACCAGGAGCAGGGCAACCGCTGCCTGCGCTGCCACGCGCCGCTCGCCGAGCAGAAAGCACTGGTCGCGCTCGAACTCGGCTGGCCGAACGCGCCGAAGGCGCCGCCGCCGGACTTCGTGCCGCCCGACCTCGGCCATGGCGGTCTGGTGTGCGCCGCCTGCCACGTGCGCGGGCACGAGCGCTTCGGTCCGCCGCCGCGCGCCGAGGCGGCGAAGGATGCGCCGCACGGCGGCTTCACGGTGTCGAAGGCGTTCCAGGACAGCCGCTTCTGCGCCCATTGCCACCAGTTCCCGGACGACGGCCCGCGGCTTGCCGGCAAGCTGCAGGAAGACACCTTCGCGCAGTGGCTGGCGAGCCCGTATGCCAAAGAAGGGCCCGGCAGGCAGACCTGCCAGACCTGCCACATGCCCGACCGCAAGCACCTGTGGCGCGGCATCCACGACCCCGAGATGACGCGCCGCGCCATCGACGTGAAACTGGAGCTGGCCGACCTGGGTGGCGGTCGCCGCGAGGCCATCGCGACGGTGCGCAACCGCGGCGCCGGCCATCACTTCCCGACCTACATGGTGCCCAAGGTCGAGCTCGCGTTTGTGCGCCACGACGCCGCCGGCGCGCACGAACTCGGACGCCAGCTGATCGGCTGGCAGGTCGACACCGGCATCACGCGCGAGATCGCCGACACCCGCATCCCCGCCGGCGAGGCGCGCGAATTCCGCCAGCCCTTCGCGGCACCTGCAGACGACTGGCGCGTCGAACTGATCGTGCGCGTGCTGCCGGGCGAGCACTACGAGCGCATCTTCCGCGACAGCCTCGGGCGCGCCGGCCAGTTGCCGGCCGCGGCGGTGCCGGTCCTGCGGGAGGCGCTCGCCAACGTCGAGGCGGCGCGCTACGAGCTGCTGCGGGTCGAGGCGCGACCGATTGCAAATTGAAAGATTGCGGGCCGGCGGCTTCATCGTGCAATTGCCCTTGCCCCGCTTTGCATGGGCAAGCTGTTGATTGTAAAGAATAATGAATGTTGGCACGGCTCATGCTTGTTGAGAGTGTCGACAAGACAGGCGGAAACCGGACAACCATGCGTTCAATTCTCGCAAGCGTGCTGGCCCTGGCCGCGGTGGTGGCGGCGACGAGCGTCGCCGCGGCCGAGCCGGAGCAGCCGCGGCTCAAGTACCGCAGCAAGTCGCTGACCTGCACCTGCGCGAATGGCATGAGTGAAGCAGACATTCGCAAGGCCTGGGAAGCCCGGTTCCCGCAATCACAAGGCGCTCCTCTCGACAGTCTGGATGGGCGGCCGCAAACCCGTGACGAGCATAAAGGAGGACGGTAGATGAAGCGCAACCAAGACAAGGGTGGACTGTTGAAAAGGATCTGGCGGGGCGGCCTCGTGCTGTCGCTGCTGGGCGTGAGTGTTGCGCTGGTCGCGGGTCTGGCCGGCAGGCATGCCGCGGAGTCGGCCGATGTCGTGACCGAGGGCTGGGGCGGCGAGGCGACGGTGGCGATCGCCGAGGGGGTGCAGCGCCTGTCGCCGATTCCGCTGGCGAACGCCTGCGGCCTGGGTGCGTCGAGCTGCTTCAAGTGCCACAACGGGACGCGTGCGAACAAGCCCGAGATGGATGCCGCCAAGGCGCCGTGGCATTCGCAGCACGCCAAGGTGAACAACTCCTGCGTCGGCTGCCACAAGGGGAATTCGCGCATCATGAAGCAGGACATCGCTCACGCGAAGATGGTCGCCAAGCCGCGCGACAACACGACCGAATCCTGTGCCAGCTGCCACAAGGGCGACCTGGCGAAGGTGCAGGGTGCCTACCATTCCGACGCAGGAGCGAAGTGACATGAAGAAGACCGCCAATACGCGCTTTGCCGCCCGCCCTCTGACACTTGCCTGCGCAGCCGCTCTCGTTGCCGTGCTGCCGCTTTCGGCTGCGGCCGGCCCGACCATCGAGTTCGGCGAGCAGGGTTCGCTCACCTTCACCTACGCCCTGCAGGGCTGGCTGCAACAGAAGGACTTCACTGCGTCGAACGACAATGGCTCCTCGACCGACTTCTTCCTGCGCCGCAACCGCCTGACCTTCTCCGGTCAGTACAACGACTACGTCGGCTTCTATGCCCAGCTCGAGGCGGGTAATGACGACAAGCTCGGCAACGACGACAAGAGTGTTTCCTACCGCGATGCCTATGTGACCCTGGATTACCGCGACGAGGTCCGCTTCATCGTCGGCCGCTTCAAGAATACGTTCTCGCGCGAGAACCTCGAGGCGTGCCTCGAGCCTCTGACACTCGACCGCGGCGAAGTCCTGCCCTATACACCGTTTGCCGGCACCCGCGACGAAGGCCTGGCAGTGTGGGGCAACCTGCTGGACGCCAAATTCCAGTACCGCTTCATGATCGCCGACGGCCGCGAGGGCGTGGAGGTGGCCGAGGACAATCCGCGCATGACTGCACGTGTGCACTACAGTTTCTGGGAGCCGGAATTCAACTACGGCTATCTGGGTACCTACCTGGGCACGCAGAAGGTGCTCACCATCGGCGCCGCGTACGACATGCAGGACGGGGTCGCCTACGGCAACTACCCGTCGCGCAGCGACATCAAGGACTATGACGCGTGGACCGTCGATGCCTTCATGGAGTATCCGGCAGCGAGCGGCGTCTACACGCTGTCCGGCGCGTACTTCGAGTACGACACCGGCGGTGCGTTCAACATGACGCCCGACCCCAAGCTTCCGGTGAACAGCGATCTCGAAGGTTACTACGTCAAGGCCGGCTACATGCTGCCCAACAAAGTCGGCCCCGGCCGGCTGCAGTTTTTCGTGCGCCACGAGACACTGGACTATGGTGCCAAGACCGGCAACGTCGAGTACTACGACAACGACTGGAACAGCGTCGGCGTCAACTACTATCTCGACGGGCAGAAGCTGAAGGTGAGCTTCGAGTATGCGGACGTTTCCTTCGACAACGAACACCCCACCGACGTGGCCCTGCAGGACTATAATCAGGCCACTCTGGGATTGCAGTTCATTTTCTGAGCGGTATCAGCGGCCGCCCGGCGACGGGCGGCCGCGTCATGTCGGTGCCGGCTCGGATCCGTTTTGAAGAGGTGTCGCCATCAAGTCGCTGAGCATGCGGGGAACGTCCTCGCGGCGCTTTCCCCTCCCGGTCGTTCCGGGACGCCTGGTGCCGGCCGCGCTCGCGGTGCTGGCCGGCCTGCTGTACCTTTACTTCGGCTTGCGCTGGCACGCCTCGAACGTTTTCTGGATCATCGGCGCGATGCTGAGCGGCGTGCTCGGCTACCTGTTCGTGCGCCTGCTCGCCGAACTTGCGGCGGTGCGGCGGCTGGAACTGGGTATCCACGCCGCGCGCGAAGGCCTGCTCGAGCCGACACCGGTCGGCCCCCTCGGCTGGACCAGCGTCGGCCGCATGATCCCCGAGTACAACACCACCATCGCGACGCTGCGGCAGATGTTCCGCACCGTCGAGGAATGCCAGGGGCGCTTTCTCAACGAGCGCAACCGCAGCAACACCATCCTGCAGAGCCTGCCGGGCGCACTCCTGAGCGTGTCGGATGACCTGCGCGTCTCCATTGCCAACCGCCAGGCGGATGCGCTGTTCGGGGTCGAGGCGGGCAGGCTGATCGGCATCGACCTGTTCGGGCTGCTCGACCTCAACGAGCGCGACCGCGAACTGCTGCGCGACGCGTTTCTCTA
>JANJWF010000046.1 GCA_024709685.1 Thiobacillus sp. | reverse complement strand
GCAGCTCGCGATCGTCACCGCCAAGGACGCCGAGGCGCTCGAACTGATCCGCCACGACGCCGCGCACGTGATGGCGCAGGCGGTGCAGGAGCTGTATCCGGGCACCCAGGTGACGATCGGCCCGGCGATCGAGGACGGCTTTTACTACGACTTTGCGCGCGAGGCGCCCTTCACGCCCGAGGACCTGGCCGCCATCGAGAAGCGGATGGTTGATATCGTCAAGCGCGACCTGCCGATCCAGCGCGTGGTGTGGTCGCGTGAAGAGGCGATGAAGGTGTTTGCCGAGCTCGGCGAGACCTACAAGGTGCAGATCATCGACGAGGTGATTCCCAAGGGCGAGGAGCTTTCCATCTACCGCCAGGGCGACTGGTTCGACGTCTGTCGTGGCCCGCACCTGCCGTCGACGGGCAAGCTGCCGCGTGCGTTCAAGCTGATGAAGCTGGCCGGCGCCTACTGGCGCGGCGATTCCAGGAACCCGATGCTGCAGCGCATCTACGGTACTGCCTGGATCAAGAAGGAAGACCTCGATGCCTACCTGTACCGGCTGGAAGAGGCCGAGAAGCGCGACCACCGCCGGCTCGCGAAGCAGCTCGACCTGCTGCACATGCAGGACGAGGCGCCGGGTATGGTGTTCTGGCACCCCAAGGGCTGGATCGTGTGGCAGCAGATCGAACAGTACATGCGGCAGAAGTTCGTCGAATACGGCTACCAGGAAGTGCGCACGCCGGCGATGATGGACCGCAGCCTGTGGGAGAAGTCCGGCCACTGGGAGAACTACCACGACAACATGTTCACTACCGCGTCGGAAAACCGCGACTACGCGGTCAAGCCGATGAACTGCCCGGGCCACGTGCAGATTTTCAACAGCGGCCTGCATTCCTACCGCGACCTGCCGCTGCGCCTGGCCGAATTCGGCTCGTGCCATCGCAACGAGCCGTCGGGCGCGCTGCACGGCATCATGCGGGTGCGCGGCTTCACCCAGGACGATGCCCACATCTTCTGCACCGAAGACCAGATCGAAACGGAAGTCGCTGATTTCATCGTCATGCTGCAAAAGGTGTACGCCGATTTCGGCTTCGACGACGTGCTTGTCAAGCTGTCGACGCGGCCAGACAAGCGGGTCGGCTCGGACGAGTCGTGGGACAAGGCGGAAGCCGCGCTGGCGGCCGCACTGGAAAAGAACCAACTGGCGTTCGACCTGCAGCCGGGCGAGGGGGCGTTCTACGGACCCAAGATCGAATTCACGCTGAAGGACACGCTCGGGCGGCTGTGGCAGTGCGGCACCATCCAGCTCGATTTCAACCTGCCGGTGCGCCTCGACGCCGAGTTCGTCGACGAGGACAACAGCCGCAAGCCGCCGGTCATGCTGCACCGCGCGATCCTCGGTTCGATGGAACGCTTCATCGGCATCCTGATCGAGCACCATGCCGGCAACTTCCCACTGTGGCTGGCGCCGGTGCAGGTGATGGTGATGAACATCAGCGAACGGCAGGCCGAATATGCGCAAGAAGTCACCCAGACGCTGCGCCAGGCCGGCGTCCGCGCACTGTTGGACTTGAGTAATAACAAGATTACTTATAAAATCCGGGAACATAGCTTGCAGAAGCTGCCTTATCTGGTGGTCGTCGGCGACAAGGAAATGGAAACCGGTGCGGTTTCCGTCCGTGCCCGCGGCAACCAGGATCTGGGGCAGCTCGGTTTGGATGAATTGATGGCGCGCCTGAAAGCGGAAACGCTGGCGCGCCACTGATAGCGGTCAAACAAGGCGTTGGGGCCTCCCATGAAGGGACTCGGCACCGCGCCTTCTTTATTTGTTTGACCTTTTTGCCTTGGCGCATAGCGCCAGGTTTTTATTGGAGAAGAGCTCATCGCGACAGAAAAGAAGCAGACACGCATCAACGGGGAAATTACTGCCCCTGAAGTGCGTTTGGTCGGTGTGGAAGGCGAGCAGCTTGGCATCGTGAAGATTTACGATGCACTGCGTCAGGCTGAAGAAGCTGACCTGGATCTGGTGGAGATCGCCCCGACGGCGCAGCCTCCCGTAGCCAAGATCATGGACTACGGCAAGTTCAAGTACCAGGAAAGCAAGAAGCAGCACGAAGCCAAGCTGAAGCAGAAGCAGGTTCAGATCAAGGAAATCAAGTTTCGTCCGGGCACCGACGAGGGCGATTACCAGATCAAGCTGCGCAACCTGATCAAGTTTCTGGAAGAAGGCGACAAGACCAAGATCACGCTGCGTTTCCGGGGGCGCGAAATGGCCCACCAGGAAATCGGCATGAATCAGCTGAAGCGGGTGGCGGGAGATCTGGCCGAGCTGGCCGTGGTCGAGCAGTTTCCCAAGATGGAAGGTCGTCAGCTCGTGATGATGCTGGCGCCGAAGAAGAAAGTTTAGCGTTTCACGAGACCGGCGTTTCTCGGCCCTTCGGGGTCCATACGCCACACAATACGTGCAGTCGGGTAGGTGAAGCATTCCGCGTCGCGGGATCACCTGACCGCATGAAATAAAAGGAAGCATCATGCCTAAGATGAAAAGCAAGAGCGGCGCCGCCAAGCGGTTCCGCGCGCTGGGCGGCGGCGGGTTCAAGCGCTCGCACGCGTTCATGCGTCACATTCTCACCAAGAAGAGCACCAAGCGTAAGCGCCAGTTGCGCGGCATGGAAACCGTCAATGCCAGCAACCACAAGGCGGTTGCACGCATGTTGCCCTACGCATAAAGGAGAGAGAGCATGCCACGCGTCAAACGGGGCGTAACCGCCCGCGCCAGCCACAAGAAAATCCTCGATGCCGCCAAAGGCTATCGCGGTCGCCGCAAGAACGTATTCCGCGTCGCCAACGAAGCGGTGATGAAGGCCGGTCAGTACCAGTACCGTGACCGTCGTCAGCGCAAGCGCCAGTTCCGCGCACTGTGGATCGCCCGTATCAACGCCGCCGCGCGTCAGCACGGCCTGACCTACAGCGTGTTCATGAACGGCCTGTCGCGCGCCGAGATTGGAATCGACCGCAAGGTG
>JANJWF010000005.1 GCA_024709685.1 Thiobacillus sp. | reverse complement strand
GCGTTGGCTTCCTTGTGACGGAAGTTGATGCGCCCCTTGGTGAGGTCGTAGGGCGACATCTCGATGGTGACCTTGTCGCCGGCCAGGATGCGGATGCGGTGCTTGCGCATTTTGCCGGAGGCGTAGGCGGTGATCTCGATTCCGTTGTCCAGGGTGACGCGGAAGCGGGTTTGCGGCAGCACTTCGCTGACGACGCCTTCCATTTCTACAAGTTCTTCTTTTGACATGGATCGATTCCTCAATAGTGGGCCGGGAGCACGATGGAGCGTGCGCCTGCGTGGGGGTGCGAAAGATCGCAGTTGGGGCTGCTGCAGCCGCGGCCGAGGTGCGCGGCGCAGGTGCCAATGAGGAAAGCCGACAAGGCCTGCGCGGGGCAGGATGAGACTGACCAAAGACCAATTCGTCGGGCCAGTATGGGGGGCATCCCCCGTCCTGGCAAGGCTGGCGGCGCGTGGCCACGGCGGTACTGGGCTGCAGCGGGGTGCGCGCTGCCGGACCGGAAGAATTTCCGATAAACCGCTCTGATTTTCCCGCTGGCCGAATCTGTGCGGTCGCAGAGAAGGGTTCCGGCGATTCTGCTGGAAAGCCTCGACCCGATCTGCCCGGGCTGATCGCACGGGCTGCTTTCTGTTCCTATACTGAATCTCGCGGAAGAACCATAAGGAGTTGAGCGATGAGCCACAGGATTGGATTGGCGGTCGCGTTCTGGATGGCGCTGCTCGGAGGGTGCGCCGACGTGGGCAGCGTGGGCGGGCCGACATACGGCGAAACCGGCGGCGCGGCGGTCAGCCAGACTGAGCGGGACGGCACCATTGCCAAGCTGGAAAACATCGAGGTGGACGACAAGTTCAAGCTCGGCGTGGGGACCGCCGCGGGTGCGGTGGCGGGCGGCATTCTCGGTGCGGCGGTGGGCGACAGCAAGACGGCCACCGTGGCTGGCACGGTGCTGGGCGGCATCGCCGGCACCTATGCCGAGAGCAAGATCCACAAGCAGGATGCCCAGCGGGTGACGGTCAACATGAAAACCGGCGGCACCGTCACGATCGTGCAGCCGATGGATGGACGCCTGCGGGACGGCATGGCGGTTCGCGTCGAAGGCAGCGGCGAAAGCGCGCGCGTCGTCCCGCGTTAGCAGGGCGGGCAGCGAGGTCCTGCTCCGCCTTTTGCAGATCCGATCCTTAGGTAAATAAGTAGACCGACAGCTCATCCCGGCAATCAGCCGGCTGCTTCAAAAAAACGACTAGCATTGTTTTATGGCCCATTTTGCTGCCTCACTTACTGATAGCCGAATCCGCCAGGTCAGGGCAGCCGACAAGCCGATCAAGCTGGCGGACGGCGGCGGCATGCATCTGCTGGTGTGGCCGGACGGTTCGCGCCACTGGCGGCTGGACTATCGCTTCGAGGGCACGCGCAAGACCCTGGCGCTGGGGTTCTACCCCGAGGTCACGCTTGCCGAGGCCAGAAGGCGCCGTCGCACGGCCAAGACGATGCTGGCGGAAGGACGGGATCCTGCCGTGGAACTGATGCGCAACGCCGGGCAGCCGGTTGCCGGGGTACGCGTGGTGGACAGTCTGCGCGAGGCCGCCGGGCCGAAGCATGGAGTGTCGCAGGCGCCTTGGCGTACCCTGCTGTTGCAGACCATCGCAGCGGTGAACCAGATGTTCCTGGCGGATCTGTCCGAGCAGGAACTGATGTCGCGCATCTGCGGAGAACTGGTGCGGGACAAGCTGTTCAGCATGGCGTGGATCGGCCTGGTGAACGAGGACGGGACAGTGCATGCGGTCGCCGACGCCGGCTTTGAGGCAGGCCACCTGGCCGAGGCGAAAATCCGTTGCGACGACACCCCGCAGGGTAGGGGGCCCACCGGTACGGCCATCCGGCTGGGCAGCACGGTCATCTGCGACGACGCCGAAACCAGCGAGCATTTCGAACTGCGGCGCGAGAAGGCAGGTCCGCACTTCTATCGTTCGTCGGCGGCGACGCCCTTGCGGGTGAACGGGCGAGTGGTCGGTGCGCTCAACGTCTACGGCAAGGAGGCGTACGCGTTCGAGCCGGAAAAAATGGTGCTGCTGGAAAAGCTGGCCGCCGATCTGGGCACGGCGATGGGGCACCGCTCTGCGCTGGCCGCGCTGCGTGAAAGCGAGGAACGCTTCCGGCTGGTTTCCAGCATTGCCACCGATCTGCTGTATTCCTGCGAGAAAATCGGCGACGGCTCGCTCGTGGTCGACTGGGCAACGGCCTCGGCGGGGCGGGTGTTCGGCTTCTCGGTGGAGGAGATCCTGGAGCGCGGTTGCTGGCGCTGCCACGTGCACCGGGACGACTTGCCCGAGTTCGACCGCAACATCACCTATCTTGAGCCGGGCCGGCGCAGCGAATGCGAACTCCGCATCATTGGCCGGGACGGTTTCATACGGCATATCCGGGCCTATTCCAGAGCGGTGGAAACAGAAGGCGGCCAATACCGCCTGTATGGCGCGTGCCAGGACATCACCGACCGCAAGCGCGCCGAAGAGGCGCTGCGCGAGAGCGAGGCACGTTTCCGCGCCATGGCGGACCATTCCGCCGACTGGATCTGGTCGGTCGATACGCAGGGGCGGCATACCTACAGCAACAAGAAAGGCGGAAGCGTCCTGGGCTATTCGCTGGAGGACTTCCTTGCCGCGGATCCCACCAGCCTCGTCCACCCCGATGATCTCCCGCTTTACCAGGAAACCCTTCGCAATGCCCGGGCCACCCGGTCTGGCTGGCAGGGGGTCGGTATGCGCTGGCAGCACCGGGACAGCAGCTATCGCACATTCGAATCCAGCGCGTCGCCGCTGTTCAACGAGGCCGGCGAGTTGATCGGGTTTCAGGGGGTGGATCGCGATATCACCGAACGCAGGCATGCGGAAGAACGCGTCGAGTTTCTGGCACACCACGATGCGCTGACCGGCCTGCCCAACCGCATTCTGCTGCGTGACCGCTTCGAGCACGCGATCGCCATGGCGGAACGGTCGCGCTCACGGGTCGCGATGCTGTTCCTCGACCTCGACAAGTTCAAGCGGGTGAACGACACGCTGGGGCACGCCGGTGGCGACCTGTTGTTGCTGGAGGTGGTCACCTGCCTGGGCCGCTGCACGCGCGAGACCGATACGATCAGTCGCCAGGGGGGCGACGAATTCATCGTGCTGCTGAACGACATCCCGGATCCGGAAGCGGTAGAGCGGATCGCCGACGAGATCCTCGAGCGCCTGGGTGATCCGGTGGAAATCAACGGCCACGTGCTGAATACGTCCTGCAGCATCGGTATCACCCTGTATCCGGAGGATGGCAACGATTTCGACGACCTGCTGCAGAAGGCCGACATTGCCATGTACAACGCCAAGGATGCCGGCCGCAACACCTGGCGCTTCTTCAATGACCAGATGAACCAGCAGGCGCACGAACACCTGTTGCTGCTGAACCGTCTGCACCAGGCGGTTTACCGCTCCGAATTCCGCCTCGATTATCAGCCGCAGCTGGAGATTGGTACCGGCAGGGTGGTCGGGGTGGAGGCGCTGCTGCGCTGGCACAACGGCGAGCTGGGAGAGGTGGGGCCGGCCCGTTTCATCCCGGTGGCGGAAGACTGCGGCCTCATCGTGCCGATCGGCGCCTGGGTGCTGCAGGAGGCCTGCCGGCAGGCGCAGTCCTGGCGCCAGGCCGGATTCCCCGATCTGACCATGTCGGTCAACCTGTCGGCGCTGCAATTCCGCCGTGCAGGCCTCGCCGAGACCGTCGCAGGCGTGTTGTGCAGCAGCGGCCTGCCGCCGCATCTGCTGGAGCTGGAGCTCACCGAATCCGTCCTGCTGCAGGACGTGGAAAACAATCTCGACATGGTGCGACGGCTGAAGGCGCTTGGCGTGCGGCTGTCGATCGACGACTTCGGCACCGGCTATTCCTCGCTCAGTTATCTCAAGCGCTTCGCCGTCGACCGGCTGAAGATCGACCGCTCCTTCATGCGCGATATCAACAGCGACCCTGACGATGCCGCCATCGTGCGTGCCGTCATCCAGCTCGCCAGCAGCCTGCGACTCGGCATCATCGCCGAAGGCGTGGAGACGGTGGAGCAACTGGACTTCCTGCGCGCAGAACGGTGCCAGGAAGTACAGGGACACCTGTTCAGCCGCGCGCTGACGCCGTCGGACCTCGAGCTCTTCCTGCACGACCGCACGCACCATTGAGCGAATCGCCCCACCGCATCGATTGACGTTGCGGCTGCCCAGGCCCTATGCTGGAATCGATATTCTTACTGCGGGGAGACCTGCCATGGGCCACAAGCACGAGATCCTGCTGCGCTCCATTTTTGGAGGGCCGCTAGGCGCCAATGTCCACTGGCGCGAGGTGGAGGCGATGCTGGCGCACCTGGGTGCCAAGGTGGAGCCGCACCACGGTGCGAGCTTTCGCGTGGTGCTGAACGGGGTGGAGGGCATCATCCATCGTCCGCACAACAGCCCCACCTGCACCAAGCAGGAACTGCGTAATGTGCGCGACTTCCTCGAGTCCGCGGGGGTGAGCGCGTCGCAACTCCAGGCCGGAGAACACTGAAATGAGCGGGCGGCTGACATCCGTCGTGCTAGTGCTGACGCTGGCGCTTGTCGCGATGCCCGTGCCGGCAGTCGCCCAGTCGGAACCGGTCACGGGCGACAGGGCCACCGACATGGTGCTGGATGTGGTGGTACTGCGGCCGCTCGGACTGGTCGCCACGGTGCTCGGTACCGCGCTGACCGTGGTGGCGCTGCCTTTCACGATTCCGAGCGGCAGCGTCGGGGCGTCGGCGCACGCCCTGATCGTGAGGCCTGCCGAATACACGTTCAAGCGGCCGCTGGGTGATTTCAGCGACAGCAGCGAGGGCGGATACTGAGATTTTTTGAGAGGCCGGCAAGCGGGAGTGCCCACAAGGACTTGCTGATTTGTCAATAAAAACTTTGGCATACAGGTTTTTGTTCCTATAGTTTTTTTATGCGGCCGATTGACGCGCATAAAAATCAAGGAGGGACAAAATGCAAGTGACTCGAAGACAGTTCTTCAGAATCTGCGCAGCGGGGGTCGGCAGTTCCAGCCTCGCGGCGCTGGGCTTCGCGCCCGGCGAGGCGCTGGCCGAGGTGAGGACATTCAAGCTCGCCCGCGCCACCGAAACCCGCAACACCTGTCCCTACTGCTCGGTGGGATGCGGACTCTTGATGTACAGCCTGGGCGACAAGTCCAAGAACACCGAGACCGCGATCTTCCACATCGAGGGCGATCCCGACCATCCGGTCAACCGGGGCACGCTCTGCCCGAAGGGTGCTGCCCTGGTGGATTTCGTGCGCAGCCCCAACCGCCTGAAGCACCCGGAATACCGCGCGCCAGGCAGCAAGGAATGGAAGCGCATTTCCTGGGATGATGCCTTCGACCGTATCGCCCGCCTGCTGAAGGACGACCGCGACAAGAATTTCATCGCCACCAACGACAAGGGCGAAACGGTCAACCGCTGGCTCACCACCGGCGTCCTCGCCGCCTCCGCCTCCAGCAACGAAACCGGCTACGTGACGCACAAGGTCGTCCGTAGCATGGGGATACTCGGATTCGACAAC
>JANJWF010000190.1 GCA_024709685.1 Thiobacillus sp. | reverse complement strand
GTGCGGCAGCGAGGCGGTGCCGACCATCAGGCAGAGCACCAGGGCGATGAAGTTGCGGCGCTTCTTGTCGGTTTCGGCCTGGTCTTCGGCCTTCGCGGCGGCGATCTCCGCTTCGGTCGCGTTGGGGTTGTCCTTCAGCAGCTTCTTCTCCGCGCCCTTGCCGGAGAAGGCCTGGGCATGCGCCGGGACCGGACCGGTCTTGGCCTTGGCGCCGTCGGCCGACTTCTTCCACTGCGCCTTGAGCGCATCGGGCGTAGCCGGGAAGTCGACGGGGCTGCCGGCTTCGACACGCTGGGCTTCGACGAAGGCTTCGCCATTGCCCGCGGCCACGGCTTCGTCCAGCGCCGCGATCCTGGCTTCGAGCGATTCCTGCTCTGCCTTGAACGCCGCGCGCGCGGAGGCTTCGGCTGCGCCCCGGGCGGTGTCGGCACTGTTGAACTCGTTTTCCAGCTGCGTGACCTGCTGCAGCACCTGGCCGTAGGCGACCTGCGGAACCGGGTTGCCGGTGTGCGACACCGACAGCCAAACCACCGGGATCATGTAGGCGATGATGAGGATGTTAGATTTTCAGTTGGTGGCAACTGGAAAGCGGCATTGTTGAGAAGCAGCTCCGGATCTACATGCAAAAAAATGTCGTTGTCAAAGACCGGAAAATCAAACCCGGAATCGATTACGCCTTCAAGGTAACCACGTCTCCATGAAATCAAATTTGCAGTTTTCAGTTCTGACCAGAGATCAGGGCTTACCTTGATGCCTTTTGGTCTTCCTGTGCATTGCTCAATAGCGGTTTTGAGATTTTGAATCGACATGTGCACTTCCAAATTTCAAGGGCAACAATTAAAAGATACCAAGCAAATCCACTGTCATCGTTTCGGCAAACGCTGGTACCCAGCAAAATCAAGAGGTTGGCCCCGACATTCACCGGAGCACCGGCGTGTTCAGCGTCTCCTTATGAGTCTTTAAAGCCGCAGCTTTGAATAAGATTGTCAATAAATTCTTTCGGGCCTGTCCTCAGGCACCGAATCACTCCGAACTCCTTGTCAATTGCCAATATTACCCATTGGTCGTCTTGTTTCTTCTTTCTGCCAAAGCCGCTCATAACACAGACATAGTCATGACGAGCAACGATCGCAGGCAATGGCTTTGGGAAATCCCCTGTGATTTGAGTCCTGGCAATAGTACCTATACGGACGTCAGAGAGTTGTGCGTCCTCAACTTTGTCGCATAGGCCTCCTGGGCCTGCGCTTGAATATTTACTTTCATAAAGTTCCTTCATGGCGGCATCCTGCAAATCCGAACCTGAACCTCCGCTAGATCCGCAGCCGACCAGAGCTGTAGTGGCAACTACAAACAGAATTTCTCTCATATTCATCCTTTACACTCCTTCGGTTGGTAAATCGAGACGATTGAGTTCAGCGGCACGTGGTTTTTCGCACGTCCGCTGAAACGATTTTCGCCAGTACTCGTGATGTTTCTCCGACAGTTGCATGGTTTGATCTTCGTATGAAATGAACGGGGACGCGCTTGGTATAGGGTCGTTCGTGCGCATGCAAGGAGTCTAAGGATTACGCTTGCGGCCGCCAAGCGAATTAGTAAACCCTAATGCATCGACAGCCAGCGCCGGGCGCGCAACAGGCCGCGCAGTTGATGCGCGGTGGCGATGTTGTCGCGCTGCGCCGCCTGCTGCAGGATCAGCCACAACTCGGCGGTGGCGTAGGCGTCGGCCAGCGCACCGTGGCGTGCGTACACGGCGATGCCGAAGTGCGCCAGCCAGTCGTCGAGATGGCGGCAGCGCGGCGCGGCGGCGGGGAACAGCAGTGGCGCCACCACCGCGGCGTCGAACCAGGGCGCCTTCGAGGGCAGGCCCAACTGGGCGCGCACCTCGCGCTGCAGCACGGCCTGGTCGAACCCCGCGTGAAACGCCACGCGCGGCGCGCCCTGGGCAAATTCCAGCCAGTCCAGCAGGGCGGCGTGCGGCGCTTCCCCGGCGCGCTGCTCGCTGCCGCTGATGCCGTGGATCAGGATGTTGGAGGCACCGGTCGATTGCGCCTGCCGGAGCCCGACTTCCAGGCTGGGTTCGAACACGATGCGGCCCTGTTCGATCGCCACCGCGCCGATCGACAGCAACGGATCGCGTTCGGCATCCAGCCCGCCGGTTTCGACGTCGACCACGACCCAGCGCATGTCGGACAGCGGCTGCTTCAGGTCGATGGCCTGCTGCCGCAGCGCATCGCGCCGCGCGCTGCGGGCGGCATCCAGCGGCGGCAGCGTGCGCCGGATGAATGGCCAGATCACAGCTTGTAATCCAGCGCCAGACGCGCCTGCACCTTGCGCGCCTGACGCAGTGCTTCCTTGAGGATGCGGCGGTCGAGCGGATTCAGCGAATCGGGGTTGACGTGGTTGTCGGGTATCTGGCCGGCACGCTGTTGCGTGTGCTGATGCCGCAGCCGCAGCAGTTGCAGGAAATGGAAGGCGCGGTTCCAGTCGGCCAATTCGCCGTCCGGGATGTGCAGCGCGTGCGCGGCTTCGCGCAGGCGCTTCGCCGTGTTGGTCTGCGGAATGCCGGCCGCGAGCGCGAAGATGCGCGCGGCGTCGACGAAGGGCGTG
>JANJWF010000172.1 GCA_024709685.1 Thiobacillus sp. | reverse complement strand
AGCTTCGGCTGGGCCGGTTCCTGTAGGCCGGTTTCCACCCCCGCGTCGGTCCGCCACCCGCCGTGGAAAGCGGGAGCGGATCACTCACCGCATTACAGGAGCAGTGATCATGCGCAAAACGACCTCGGATCCAGTTTCGGTCGCCGATAGGCCCGACCCTTCCTCACCCAAGCACCCCCCCAGCACCCTTCGCTTCCATCCCGAGGCTGAGCAAGCCCTTCACCGCCTGCCCTTCGTCGGCTGGCATCACGGTGAAATTAAGTTTTGGGATGTACCCAGCACGGGCGGTTATGTGGGCGGAAATCTGACGGGCGATGCACTCGCCAGAATCTTTCTCGACACGCTTCGCCAACAGTCGGATGCAGCCACCCCTGGCGCTTGGCTCGGATGGATCGCAATGGGCTGGATGCACCATGTCTTCGACATGTTGGGCATCAAGCCCGACCTCGACCCGGAAAGCCGATTCAACACTCTTCGGGGCCAAGTCGTCGGTTTCACTTCTGTGCTGTCGGATGTCCTGAGGGAAGCACTCAGAAGTCCGAACCTCGCCCTTCCTCCGCTGGACCAAGAGGAGTGCCTGCGGCGGGCAAACGACGGACTTGATACGCGCGCTGCCAAGCCCGCCATTATCCGTATGACGGGAGCGCGAAGCGGCCGAAGGCAATCGAGGAAATCAAAGCCTGCGAATAACTAACTAGCACTCATGCGCCCGATCGACCACGCATGCTGTAGCGCTCGATCGGGCTGTTTCGTGGCATACAAGGAGAGGAACCCCATCAAAGCCAGCGAAGGTCACCCTGCACGTTTCCCGGCACGCTCTCCCGCCCATCTTTTCGATTGAAATCGAGTCTCCCAGTCAGCGCCCAGGCCGACCGAGTTTCCTATGGTCATCCGAGAACCCGAATCGAAAAAAAGAAGCATCTGTACCGCCCATATCGCCATGATGAGCGAGCCATCATTCTCCAATCGCAGCACCGCCACGACGAGCCCCAGCGGCGCTCCGGTTGCAGCTACCCTGGGCTCTCGACCGCTGCCCGCTAGCGCGACCGGGGACCACCACAAGGCTTTCGCGCCGATTCTGCCCGCCCTGCCCGGCGTCAATTACCTTGAACGCCGGCCGGTCAGGCCAATTGTCGCCGGCCACCACCCTGAGTTTGATTACGCCTTGACCACCGTCTTCGAGCCAAACGACTCAAGCAAGTGGGCGTTCTGCGCCTGAAGCACTTCAACCTGCCCGGTAAGGCGGGCCATCGTCTCACGCGCGGTCCTCGCCTCCTTCTCGGACTCATCGCGCACCTTCTCCGCAGCACTCACGCGCTCAGCGCTACGCCGAACCTCCCTCTCAACTTCCCTTCGATACTCTTGAAGTGAGCCCTCGGCGGCGACCAAGCGCTCGCGGAGTTGCGCAAGCTCTACGGCCTGGCGCTGCGACTCGACCTGCTTCTCAGTCAGCTGCGCTTTGAGCGTATCGCGCTCGCCGCTCATCTGCTCAAGGCTGGCCTCCAGGTCATCGACGGTCTGCGCCGCATCGGCGAGCTCGAGCTCGGCTTGGGCACGCTGCGCGTCCGCAGCACGGATCACTTCCTTCACTCGCCGCTCCGCAGCCTTCACCGCCCGGTCGTTGAGATCGATCGCCAGCTCGGAAACGCGTCGGCTGAGCGCCTCAGTGACCTGAGCAACAGTCTCGGCGACCTCGACCGGCAACTCAGCAACCGGCTCTGCCTCTGCAATCCGCTTGCTAGCAACGTGATCTTCCCAAACCTGCCGCAGACGCTGCACGTTGCCGCCACCGACCTTCGTCCGAAGCGCAAAAATGGTTACTTTGCTGCCCGAGGCTTCGATAGCCTCACCCGCAGCGATGATGGCTTCATTGGTGTACTCAGCAGGACGCATGATGGAATCTCCTCGACATTAGGCATCACATTATCACAAATTTACTAACTAACAAACAAACCTACAAAGAAACTAACTACTAAAGGGCCTTAGCTGCCTGGCGACGGGGATAATCGGCGGCTCATGGCGCACGAAGACGGTTTCCTTATCTGGTAGCGGTCCCGAGACGAATTGGGTCGAACGGAGAGGACCTCGATGACCAGGCGCTGACTGGTGAGGCAGCGAGGGCACTGAGCCAATAAGCGAGTGGCTGAGTCAGCCCCCTCGTTCCTGACGTTGCCTACCTCCTTCCCAACCGGATACACCGCGAGCGCAGCCTCGGGACACGGCCTCACCAGCGCCTGCACCTGCTCGGCCGCAGTCGCCCCGTTCAACCACGCCCAGTAATCCCCCGGCGCCAGGATCACCGGCATGCGATCGTGCAGAGGCCGCATCGCCGCGTTGGCCTCGGCGGTGACGATCGTGAACGTGTCAAGCGCCTCGCCGTCGGCCGGCCTCGTCCAGCGTTCCCACAGCCCCGCCAGCGCGAAGAACTCGCCCCCCGACCGGATGGATGTAAGACGGCTGCTTGCCCCCGGAGACTTGCTGCCACTCATAGAACCCGTTGGGCGGCACGATGCAGCGCCGGCGGAGGAACGCCGCCCGAAACGAAGGTTCCTCGGCGACCGACTCGCCGCGCGCGTTGATCAACCTGGTGGCGATCGTCGCGTCCTTCGACCACGACGGCACGAGGCACCAGGGCAGGCGGTGGATCACCCGCTCGCCATTCGGCCGCTGGCGCACGACCGGCAGCCACTGCATCGGCGCCGCGTTCCAGCGCGGCTCGAACTCGAAGTCTTCGGGCACCGCGTCGAAGGCCTCGCGCAGGCGCGAGACCGGACCGTAAAGGGCGTAACGACCGCACATGCGCGCGCCCTCCCCGGCTGCCTCAGTGCAGGGTGCCGGAAGGCCCGCCCTCGCCTTCCTTCACCGGCAGCAGATCCGTGAACCGCCCCTGCACCTCGGTGTAATGCCGGAACTCGGGCGCCCCGATCGTGCGCTTCTTCTTGCTGATGCCTTTCGGCTTGATCGGCACCTGGGCAACCCACACGCCGTGGCGGGTCTCGAGCGACAGGCTCACCACATCGATCCGCCAGCTCGCCGGGCAGTCGGCCAGCGAGCCG
>JANJWF010000163.1 GCA_024709685.1 Thiobacillus sp. | reverse complement strand
CAGCAGGTCGCCGTACGCGGCGTCCACCTCGGGGTCGGCAAAGGCCGCGTCGATCCGCGAGAGCACCGTCTCGTCCGCGAACAGATCGTCGGAGTGCAGGAAGCCCACCACCTCGCCGCTCGCCCGCGCGATGCCCTTGTTGAGCGCATCGTAGATCCCGCGGTCGGGCTCGCTCACCATCACCGCCAGGCGGTCGGCGTAGCCCTGCAGGATTTCCAGCGTGCCGTCGGTCGAACCGCCGTCGATCACGATCAGCTCGACGTCCGGATGATCCTGCGCCAGCGCCGAGTCGAGCGCCTGGCCGATGGTGTCGCGGTTGTTGTAGACCGCGGTGATGAGGGAGATTTTCATAAGAGGTAATGCGTAGCGTATTGGTCGCGTGGACACAAGTGGTTTTCCCCGCGGGAAAACCATTCCCGCGTCACGTCAGCCACTAAACGTGAAGGGCGTGAGCGTCACGCGTATTTTTAATTACGGCCGTGCGAGCCGTGTCTTTATACCAGACTGGCCTTTGTGCGATTGCTGACAAATGTCATCCACCTCCAGCTTCAGGTGAGGATTGTGTTCGCGCGCGACCCTGATGTCGGATTCCGAAAAATCGATTCCTTTACCTCAAAACCGCGTCGCCTCACGCTTCACCAGCCAGTCACCCAGCACCAGCACGTCCATTTTCGTGCGCAGGAAGCAGTCCAATGCTTCCTCGGGCCGGCACACCACGGGCTCGTTCTCGTTGAAGGAGGTGTTGAGCACCATCGGCACGCCGGTCTGTTCGCGGAAGGCCTCGATCAGATTGTGATAGCGCGGGTTGGTGGCGGCGCTCACGGTCTGCAGCCGTCCGCTGCCGTCGACGTGGGTGACCGCAGGGATCTGCGGGCTTTGGGCTTCGCGAATCTGGAACACCTGCATCATGAACGGAACCTCGGCGTCCTGCTCGAACCACTCTGGCACCGCTTCCCGCAGGACCGACGGCGCGAAGGGCCGGAAGGATTCACGGCGCTTGATCTTCAGGTTGAGGATGTCCTTCATGTCCGCCCGGCGCGGGTCGCCGAGGATGGAGCGGTTGCCGAGTGCGCGCGGACCCCACTCCAGCCTGCCCTGGAACCAGCCGATCACCTGGCCGCGGGCGATCGCGGCCGCCGTGCGCCGGCAGAGGTCGGCCTCGTCCGCAATGCGCTCGACCGTGCAGCTTTGCCCGGCAAGGTCCGATTGCCTTGCGGCCAGCAATTCGCCGATCTGCTCGTTGCCGAACGAAGGTCCCCAGTAGGCGTGGTCCATGACGAAGCTTCGTGCACCGCCCAACTGATGCCACACGCTGTACGCCGCGCCGATCGCCCCGCCGGCATCGCCTGCGGCCGACTGCACGTAGACCTGCTTGAAAGGTGTCTTCAGCGCGATCTTGCCGTTGGCAACCGAGTTCATGCCGCAGCCGCCGGCCACGGTCACCGCGTCCAGCTTGTGCCGGTCGTGCAGCGTGTTCAACAGATGGAAGAACGCTTCCTCATACATCGCCTGAACGGAGCGGGCGATGTCCTTGTGCTTTTGTTCCAGCGGATCATCCTTGCCACGCGCGGGGCCGAGCAGCTCCGGCAGGGCAGAGGAGAACAACGTCCCCACGGCGGGAATGCCGTTTTCCCATTCGTAGGCGATCTTCTCGCGGTGATGGCGGAAGTACTTGAGGTTCAGCCGGAAGCCACCGTCTGGCTGCAGCAGGACGATCTGCCGCATCTGCTCCAGGTACTTCGGCTCGCCGTAGGGCGCCAGCCCCATGACCTTGTACTCGTCGCCGTAATGCGGGAAGCCCACATACTGCGTCAGCGCCTGATAGAAGATCCCTAGCGAGTGCGGGAAGTGCACCCGGCCTTCCACCTCGATGTCGGTTCCGCGACCCACGCCCCAGGCCGCGCTGGAAAAGTCGCCGAAGCCGTCCACCGACACCGCCACCGCTTCGTCGAACGGCGACACGTGGAAGGCGGAGGAAAGGTGCGCCAGATGATGCTCCACCGAATGCACCTGACCGTTGAATGCCTGCCCCGGAAACGCCTTCGCCAAATGGGTCTGCGGGCTGTCGCGTTTCGACTTATTGCGCAGCCGGTCGAGCACCAGCGCGGGGCTCGGTAAATTCGTCAGCGTATAGAGAATCTTGCGGCCAAGGCTCGCGCGCGAATCCTGGTTGATCGCTACATGTGCAACGTCGGCCAGCGTGATACCCGCCTCGGCCAGGCAATACCGGATCGACTCGGAGGGAAATCCTGCCCAGTGCTTGATGCGGCGGAAGCGCTCCTCTTCTGCGGCCGCGACCAGCTTCCCGTCACGAATCAGGCAGGCGGAAGAGTCGCCGTGAAAGGCGTTGATGCCAAGAATATTCATGAAATGTGTCAATCAAAAATGAAATCTGGTCGTTGCCCGCTACCGATGAGCCACTCGTATAGGGCAATGTGCTTTTGGATAATCGCGGGCCAGGTATAGCGTTCTTCAACAAGAGTCCGGCCGCGTACACCCATCTCGGCGAGTGTGGCACTGGGCATTGAAATCGCCTCTACCAAAGTGGTTTCCAGCGCGGTGGCCCCAGTTGGGATCCACCACCCGCAGCCAGTCTCATTGAGTTCGGCCCAGGGGGCGCCTGTCGTCGTGATAACAGGCACCTCATGCGCGAGCGCCTCTGCAATCACCAGTCCAAAATTTTCACTATGTGTGGGCAATACAAAGATGTCAGCCTGGGCAAACAGGGCAGATTTCTGTTCGCCATAGACGGGCCCAACAAAGTTGAACTTGTCTTGCAGTTGGACGCTACTTACGGCTTTCTCGATTACGGCTTGATAGCCGTCCGTGTCAGGCCCGGCGATTATGACTTTCCAGTTTCTGGTCTTCAGGCGGGCGCATGCCTGAACGAGTTCGAGCAAGCCTTTTTTGGGGTGAATGCGCGAAAGAAACAAGATGGTTTTTTCGTTGAAATCCCGCTGCAATGGTTGCCGGGCAGGCACGTCGGTTGGAAGGTCAATTCCGTGCGGTATCAGGGCAATAGGCGCTTTGATGCCCAGCGCCCGGAGGTTTTCCGCTTCGGATTGAGCGGTGGCATGAACCGCAGACGAGCATTCGACGTCATGGCGCTGATACATCATCCAGCCGAGCCGTTTCTTCAGGGGCTTCTGAGCCAATGACCATGGCTCCAGCATCCCCATCGGACAAAATACCTGTGGAGTTTTCGCATGGCGTGCCTTCACAGAAATGCGGTGGTTAAAGGGTGACCACGTTCCAAAATTGTGGATCACATCCGCGCCGCCAAAAACACGGTCATCCCAGAGTGTCGGGAGCGACATAACTCCCCCCTGCGAGGGGCGTGTAAGGGTGGTGGAATCGATCTCAGCTTGTCGAAGAAAGCGATCAAGGGGGCCAACCATATAGGCTGGCCCACCGACCTCCTTCAGCAAGCTGGGTGTTGCTAACAGAATCTTCATTGTGTCTTGCTGAAAAGCATTGCCTCATAAACCGATGCATAGCGGCTGGCGATAAATTCGGGCGAGTAGCGCCGAACATTTTCGGTGCCGGATTGTACAAGCGTCTCCCGATTGGTTTGGTCATTAACAACACGGAGCACCGCTTCACGCATTTCTTCGACATTTTCCGGGTCGACAAGGCAGCTACCGGAGCCTGCCACCTCCTGCATGGGCGAACGCCTGCTCGTGATCAGCGGCCTGCCTGCTGCCTGGGCTTCCAGGATGGGAAGGCCGAATCCTTCATAAGTGGGGATGAATAGCACCGCATCGGCTGCCTGGTACTGACCCGCAATAGCGGAATCGTCCAGGCCAACGTGATTTTCAACATCCAGGTTGTAGTCAGCGATGAGTTGCCGCTGCGAGTCCGATAGCGCACCCACAACAACGAGTTGGCAGGGCATGCCCTGCAAGGCTTCCATGATGCGAGGCAGGTTCTTGTTTGGTTTGGTACCCAGGACAAGAAAGCGTGGT
>JANJWF010000038.1 GCA_024709685.1 Thiobacillus sp. | reverse complement strand
AAGCTCGGCCTGCAGGACTGCCTCTTCCTCGGCAACATGGACGCCAAGCGCGACTGGGGCCACGCCCGTGACTACGTCGAGATGCAATGGCTCATGCTGCAGCAGGACCAACCCGAGGACTTCGTCATCGCCACCGGCGTCCAGTACTCGGTCAGGGACTTCGTCAACGCCGCCGCCAAGGAGCTCGGCATGCAGATCCGCTGGGAAGGGCAGGGTGTGGAGGAAAAAGGTTACCTCGAACCTACAGGCAAACCCATCGTCGCCGTCGACCCCCGCTACTTCCGCCCCACCGAAGTCGAGACCCTGCTCGGCGACCCTGCCAAGGCCAAGAACAAGCTCGGCTGGACGCCGAAGATCAGCTTCGACGAACTCGTCGCCGAGATGGTGCGCGAAGATCTCAAGGCCGCCGAGCGCGACGAACTGGTGAAGAAACATGGCTACAAGGCCATGGACTACCACGAATAAATCCATGGACCTGAACGCCAAGATCTACGTCGCCGGCCATCGGGGTCTCGTCGGTTCCGCCCTGATGCGCAACCTGCAGGGCAAGGCCTATACGAACTTCATCACCCGCACCCACGCCGAGCTCGACCTCACCGTCCAGGCCGAGGTCGAGGCGTTCTTCGAGCTCGAGAAGCCGGACTATGTCTTCCTCGCCGCCGCGAAGGTCGGCGGCATCCACGCCAACAACACCTATCCGGCCGAATTCATCCGCGACAACCTCGCCATCCAGATCAACATCATTCACGCCGCCTATCGCAACAACGTCCGGCGGTTGCTGTTCCTCGGCTCCAGCTGCATCTACCCGAAGCTCGCACCACAGCCGATGAAGGAAGAGCACCTCCTGACCAGCGAACTGGAGCCCACCAACCGCCCCTATGCCCTGGCGAAGATCGCCGGCATCGAGATGTGCTGGGCGTACAACCGGCAGTACAAGACGCAGTACCTCGCGGTCATGCCGACCAACCTCTACGGCCCCGGCGACAACTACCACCCCGAGAACTCGCACGTCATCCCCGCGCTGATCCGCCGCTTCCATGAGGCGAAGCTGGCGAACGCGCCGAGCGTCACCGTGTGGGGCACCGGCACGCCGAAGCGCGAGTTTCTCTACAGCGACGACATGGCCGACGCCTGCGTCTACCTGATGAATCTACCGGATGACAAGTTCGTTCCGCTGCTGGGACAGGATCGCAACGACGGCCTCGCGCCACTGGTGAACATCGGCGTGGGCCACGACCTCAGCATCCGTGAGCTCGCCGAGACGGTGAGGGAAGTGGTCGGCTACCAGGGCGCGCTCGAATTCGATGCGACCAAGCCGGATGGCACGCCGAGGAAGCTGATGGATGTGGGACGGCTGAACACGATGGGATGGAAGGCGGGTACCGCGATGCAAGTCGGGCTGGCGTATGCCTACAAGGATTTTCTGGCCGTCAACAGCTGACGGTCCCCATCCGCCTGCGGGCAAAGCCAGGGCGCGGCGGCAGCTTCTTGGGAAATGCGCTTTCAAGGGGAAGGGGTGGTTGACATCTTGAAACGATACGAGAAGTCGGGCGGTGCACGACAAGGATGGGGGAGTTGAATTGAAGGTTCTATTGACCGGCGGCGCCGGCTATATCGGTTCGCATACTGCGGTGGAGTGCCTGGCCGCAGGGCACGAGGTGGTGGTGTTCGACAATCTATCGAACAGCAGCGTCAAGTCGCTCGATCGGGTGACGCAGATTGCGGGCAGGCCGGTGGCGTTCGTCGAGGGCGACATCCGTGACCGCGCGGCCCTGCGCGCGCTGTTCACCGGCCATGCGATCGACTCGGTGGTGCACTTCGCGGGGCTGAAGGCGGTCGGCGAGTCGGTCGAGAAGCCACTGCTCTACTACGACAACAACATCGGCGGCAGCATCGCGCTGTTCGAGGAGATGGCGGCGGCGGGGGTGAAGTCGGTGGTGTTCTCGTCGTCGGCGACGGTGTACGGCGACCCGGCGACGGTGCCGATCACCGAGGATTTCCCGCTGTCGGCGACCAATCCCTACGGGCGCTCCAAGCTTTTCATCGAGGAAATGCTGCGCGATATCGCGCGCGCAGACGCGGGGTGGAACGTCGCGCTGCTACGCTATTTCAACCCGGTGGGGGCGCACGAATCGGGGCTGATCGGCGAGGACCCGCGCGGCATTCCCAACAACCTGATGCCCTTCGTCGCACAGGTGGCGGTGGGGCGGCGCCCGCATCTCAATGTGTTCGGCGGCGACTACCCGACGCCCGACGGCACCGGGGTGCGCGACTACATCCATGTGGTCGACCTGGCGCGCGGGCACGTGGCGGCGCTCAACCGCCTGCCGCAGTTGGGCGGGGTCGGGACGTGGAACCTCGGCACGGGTCGCGGCGTTAGTGTGCTCGACATGGTGCACGCGTTCGAGGCGGCCAGCGGAAAAAAGGTGCCGTACAAGATCGTCGCGCGCCGCGCCGGCGACGTCGCGCAGTGCTGGGCCGATCCGTCGCGCGCCGCGCGGGAGCTGGGCTGGCGCGCGGAGTACGATCTTGCGCGGATGTGTGAGGATTCATGGCGCTGGCAGCAGGGCAATCCGGAAGGCTACGTATAAGCCGTAGGAGCGCCCTCACCCCGAATTTCGTACCGTCGCCCTGCCCAGGCCATTGTGCAACCCGCAGCAATTCGGCCCGAGGCGGGCCTCCTACAAAAGCACCTTCCGGGCCTGGATCCGTTGACGCTGTCAGTCGATTGGCCGATGATCTTTCGGTCGGGCTTGCCTGCCCGAAATACAGCGATTGTGCACAACAAAAATGGAGACTGCCGTGCCGCAAACCAAGATCCTGCTCGACGAATCCGAGATTCCCACCCACTGGTACAACGTCGTCGCCGACATGCCAAACCGGCCGGCGCCGCCCTTGGGGCCGGATGGCAAGCCGATCGGCCCGGAGGCGCTGACGGCGATCTTCCCGATGAGCCTGATCGAGCAGGAAATGTCGGCCGAGCGCTGGATTCCGATTCCGGAGAAGGTGCGCGAGATCTACCGGCTGTGGCGGCCGTCGCCGCTGTTCCGCGCGCACCGTCTGGAAGCCGCGCTCGGCACGCCAGCGAAGATCTACTACAAGTACGAAGGCGTCTCACCGGCGGGCTCGCACAAGGTCAACACTTCGGTGGCGCAGGCCTACTACAACGCCGAGGCCGGCATCAAGCGCATCGCGACCGAAACCGGCGCGGGACAGTGGGGCTGCTCGATGGCGCTCGCCGGCGAGATGTTCGGGCTCGAGGTGCGCGTCTACATGGTGAAGGTGAGCTACGGGCAGAAGCCCTACCGCCGCTCGATGATGCAGACATGGGGCGCGGAAGTGTTTGCGAGCCCCAGCGTCGAGACTCACGCCGGCCGCGCGGCACTCGCCGAGGATCCGGACAACCCGGGCTCGCTCGGTCTCGCAATCTCGGAGGCGGTGGAGGACGCCGCCTCGCGCGCCGACACCAACTACACGCTCGGCTCGGTGCTCAATCACGTGCTGTTGCACCAGACCGTGATCGGGCTGGAGGCGAAGAAGCAGTTCGAGAAGGTGGGCGACTATCCCGACATGATCTTTGCCCCCTGCGGTGGCGGCTCGAACTTCGGCGGCGCGGCCTTCCCGTTCTTCGCCGACAAGGCGGCGGGCAGGAACGTGCGCCTGGTCGCGGTCGAGCCCGATTCGTGCCCGACGCTGACGCGCGGGCACTATGCCTACGACTTCGGCGACACCGCGAAGCTCACGCCGATGATGCTGATGTACACGCTCGGCCACGACTTCATGCCACCTGGCATCCACGCCGGCGGCCTGCGCTACCACGGGGATTCGGCGCTGGTGTCGCAGCTCTATCACGAGACGCTGATCGAGGCGCTGGCGGTGCCGCAGCTCGCGACCTTCAGGGCCGGCGTGATGTTCGCCCGCACCGAGGGCATCGTCCCGGCGCCGGAGGCCAACCATGCCATCGCCGCGTGCATCGACGAGGCACTGCGCTGCAAGGCAAGCGGCGAGGCGAAGACGCTGTTCTTCAACCTATCGGGCCACGGCCATTTCGATATGGCCGCCTACGATGCCTACTTCAGCGGCAAGCTGGAGGACTTCGCGTATCCGCAGG
>JANJWF010000136.1 GCA_024709685.1 Thiobacillus sp. | reverse complement strand
TACGAGGCATCGGCTCGCTCTCCGATTGGCTCCTGAGCGACTACGCCGACAAGATCGACGACCAGGGCCGCGAATATCTCACGCTCATGAAGAACCGGGTCAGCCGCATGGATGCGCTCATCGATGGCATCCTCGAGTACTCGCGCGTCGGCCGCATCAACGAGACACGCGTCGCGGTCGACCTCAACGGGCTGGTGGCGGAGGTCATCCAGCTGCTGGCGCCGCCAGCGGAGGTGACCGTCACGATCGAGGGACCGCTGCCGACCGTCGTCGGCGAGCGAACGCGTCTGCAGCAGGTTTTCCAGAACCTGATCAGCAACGCGATCAAGCATCGCGACAAACCCGAGGGCCGCATCCGCATAGCCTGCGCCGACGCCGGCAGTGCCTGGCAGCTCAGCATCGCGGACAATGGACCGGGCATCGAGGCCCGCCACCACGAGCGCATTTTCCAGCTGTTTCAGGTGCTGACGCCGCGCGACCAGAAGGAAAGCACCGGCGTGGGACTTGCACTGGTCAAGAAGATCATCGAACTCTATGGCGGCAGGGTCTGGCTCGAGTCACAGCCAGGCGCAGGCAGCACGTTTTTCTTCACTCTGCCGAAAGCCGGCGCCTAAACACACGAAAAGGAGATCACGCCTCATGAAGACAGCAAGACCGATCCTGCTTGTCGAGGACGACCAGATCGACACCATGACCGTCATCCGCTCGCTCAAGGAGCTGCACGTCACCAACCGGATCGAGCACGTGGAAAACGGCGAGGCCGCACTCGCCTACCTGAACGACCCGGCCAAGGACCGGCCGTGCCTGATCCTGCTCGACCTCAACATGCCGGTGATGGGCGGCATCGAGTTCCTGCGCGTGGTCAAGACCGATAGCGCGCATCTCAAACGTATCCCGGTGGTGGTGTTGACCACCTCCGAGGAGCAGCAGGACAAAGTCGAGAGCTTCAATCTCGGCGTCGCCGGATACATCAGGAAGCCCGTGGACTATCGGCGGTTCGTCGAGACGATGCGCACAATCGACGCTTATTGGACGGTGAGCGAGCTGCCTGAGTGAGTGCCGCGGCCATGACTCGAATTCCGGTACGCGTGCTGCTGGTCGAGGATGACCAGATCGACCGCATCGCCTGCCGACGCGCGCTCGCGAACCACCCCGACTATGCCTTCGAGCTGTTCGAGGCCGAGACCGGCCTCGAGGGCGTCCGCCAGGCCAGAGAACGGCACCCGGACCTGGTCCTGCTCGATTATCACCTGCCCGATCTGAGCGGTCTGGAGTTCTTGGGAGAGCTCCAGCACGAAGGCGGCGAGATGCCGGTACCGGTGATGATGCTCACCGGCGCGGACAATGTGGGCGTGGCAGTGGAGGCCATGCGCCGGGGGGCGCGCGACTATCTGGTCAAGGACAGCGAGCGGAATTACCTGGAACTGCTGCCGGCGGTGGTCGAACGCGTGCTGCGCGAACAGCAGTTGCGCGGCGAGAAGCGTGCTGCCGAGATCAAGTTCCGCACCCTGGTCGAACAGATCCCGGCGATCACCTACATGGCCGCTCTCGACGCGCCCGGTCGGCTGCTCTACGTCAGCCCGCAGGTGCAGGGCCTCGGGTTCTCGCAGGAGGCGTCGCTGGCCGCCCCCACGGGCCTTCTCGAAGCGGTCCATCCGGATGACCGGGACGTGGTGAAAGCTGCCTATGCGGGCTGTTACGCAAGCGGCGCGCCGCTGCGCTGCGAGTACCGCCTCGTGACGCGCGATGGTCAGGCACGCTGGATGCTCGACGAAGCGCGAATCGTACGCGATGCCCACGGTGTACCGCTGTTCCTGCAGGGCGTATTGATCGACATCACCGAGGAGAAGCGCCGCGAGGAAGAGCTCGAAAATCACCGACGCCGACTCGAGATCCTGGTGACGCAGCGAACCGCCCAACTCGACAAACGCAACGCACTGCTCGAGGATGCCAACACAAACCTGAGTCGCCAGATCGAGGAACGCGAGCGCGCTGAAACCGCTGCGAGGCGATACGCCAATGAAATTCAGGACCTCTACAACCAGGCGCCGTGCGGCTATCACTCCCTCGATGGGGACGGCCGCTTCACCCGAATCAACGATACCGAGCTGCGCTGGCTCGGTTACACGCGCGAGGCGGTGATCGGCAGGCGGTTCGACGAGTTCCTTGCGCCGTCGAGCGTCGAAAGGTTCGAAGAGAACTTTCCACGCTTCAAAGCTCTTGGCGAACTGTACAACCTCGAACTGGAGATGTTGCGCAAGGACGACAGCCGCCTGCCGGTGGAAGTGAATGCCACCGCCGTCCGGGACGACGCTGGCACTTTTCGCACGAGCCGCTCGACGCTGTTCGACATCAGCGCGCGCAAGCAGGCCGAGCAGGCGCTGCGCGCGAGCGAGGCCCGCTTCCGTCTGCTGCTTGAGTCTGCCGGCGAGGGGATCTACGGGCTCGACACCGAGGGGCGCTGCATCTTCGTGAACGACGCTGCACTCGAGATGCTAGGGTTCACCCGTGACGAACTGCTCGGCCGGCAGACCCACGAGAACATCCATCACAGCCGCCGTGACGGCACGCCATACCCGGCTGACGAGTGCCCGATCTACGACGCTTTCCGGTCCGGCCTCGCCCAGCGAGGAATGATCGAGGCCCTGTGGCGCAAGGACGGCAGCATGATGATTGCAGAATATTCATCATACCCGCTGCGCGAGGGCGACGAAGTCAGCGGGGCGGTGCTGGTATTCCGCGACGTCACGGAGTCGCAGGCACTGGCCGCGCAGATCACCTGGCAGGCTACGCACGACGCCCTGACCGGATTGGTCAACCGCCAGGAATTCGAGTGCCGCCTTGCCCATATGCTGGACAGCGCCCACCGCGAAGGCGCCGCCCATGCGCTGTGCTATCTCGACCTCGACCAGTTCAAGGTGGTGAACGATACCTGCGGCCATGCCGCGGGAGACGAATTGCTGCGCCAGATCAGCGCGCTGCTGCAGGGCAGGATGCGCCAGCGCGACACGCTGGCGCGCCTCGGGGGTGACGAATTCGGCATTCTGCTGGAACATTGCCCGGCGGACCATGCGCTATCCCTCGCACTGGAACTTCGCGACGCGGTGCGCGACTTCCGTTTCACCTGGCAAGGCCAAAGCTTCACGCTCGGGGCAAGCATCGGCATCGCACCGCTCACCGCCGGCATCGACACTGCTGCGGCAGCCATGAGTGCCGCCGATGCCGCCTGCTACATCGCCAAGGAGCAGGGCCGCAATCGTGCGCATCTCTATTGCGCAGAGGATGCGGACCTCATCGAGCACCGCAGCAAGCTGTTGTGGGTGTCACGGCTGACCCAGGCACTCGACGAAGACCGCTTCAGCCTGTATTACCAGCCCATCGTCCCGCTGGGCGCCAGTACGGCACTGCGGTCGCATTACGAAGTGCTGCTGCGACTACGGGAACCGGATGGACGACTGGTGGAGCCGATGGCGTTCATACCCACCGCCGAGCGCTACAACCTGATGCCTGCCATCGATCGCTGGGTGTTGCGCGAGGTCATCAGCGGCATCGCCGCCACGCAGCGGACGCTGGAGCCTCCATCGCTATTCGCCGTCAATTTGTCGGAACGGTCGCTCGTCGATGATCACCTGCCCGACTACCTGCACGATCTGCTCGTCAGCCACGAAGTACCCGGCGACAGGCTGTGCCTCGAGATCCCCGAGACCGCCGCTTCTGCCAATCTGAGCCGGGTGAATCTGAGGATTGCCGAACTCAAGCAACTCGGCTGCAGGATTTCGCTCGCCCGCTTCGGCAGCGCAATGTCGTCTTTTACGGATATCAAGGTCTTGCGGGTCGACTTTATCAAAATCGATGGTCGGCTCATCCGCTCCCTCGCCGACGATCGGCTCAATCGTGCCGTGGTCGACGCGATCAATCGGATCGCGCACGTGATGGCGATCGAGACCGTGGCTGAGTGCACCGAAACCGACAGGGTTGTCACGATTCTGAAGGATCTTGGCATCGACCATGCACAGGGGTGTGTCCTGGCGGAGCCTCTGCCGATCGAGCGACTGTTCACGACCACCCCTCTCGCCTGAAGGGCCGGGCCGCGGGATCTCCGCCGCGGCGCAAACCCGATCCGGCGCTAAAACCCTTGCTGTTTCAGATTACGCAGTCAACGTAATATCGCGCCTTGCCGTCGACCCGATCCTCGACCAGGCCATGCACGTCGGTCTCGAAGCCGGGAAACCTGTCGTTGAATTCACGGGTGAACTGCAGGTAGCGGACGATGGTGGCATTGAAGCGCTCGCCCGGAATCAGCAGGGGAATGCCCGGTGGATACGGCGTCACCAGCATGGCGGTGATGCGGCCTTCGAGCTGGTCGATCTCGACACGCTCAATCTCGCGGTGCGCCATTTTGGAAAACGCATCGGCAGGCCTCATCGCTGGCGCCATTTCAGACAGATACATTTCCGTGGTCAGGCGCGCCACATCGTTGGCCTTGTAGATGGCGTGAATCTGGTCGCACAGGTCCTTGAGTCCGGTTTTTTCGTAACACGGGTGCGCTTCGATGAACTCGGGCAGCACGCGCCACAGCGGCTGGTTCTCGTCGTAATCGGCCTTGAACTGCTGCAGTGCGGTCACCAGCGTGTTCCAGCGGCCCTTGGTGATGCCGATGGTAAACATGATGAAGAAGGAGTACAGGCCGGTTTTCTCGACGATGACCCCGTGCTCGGCGAGGTACTTGGTAACGATTGCCGCGGGAATACCCCAGTCGGCGAAGGCTCCGTCCATGTCCAGCCCCGGCGTGATGACGGTGGCCTTAATCGGATCGAGCATGTTGAATCCGGGCGCGATATTGCCGAATTCGTGCCAGCGCGCGCCAGCCTCCAGCATCCAGTCCTCGCGATCACCGACGTCTTCCTCGGCCAGCTTCTGCGGGCCCCAAACCTTGAACCACCAGGAGTCGCCGAACTCCTCGTCGACCTTGCGCATGGCACGGCGGAAATCGAGTGCCTCGCGGATGGATTCCTCCACCAGGGCAGGACCGCCGGGTGGTTCCATCATCGCCGCGGCGACGTCGCACGAAGCGATGATGGCGTACTGCGGCGAGGTCGAGGTGTGCATCAGATAGGCTTCGTTGAAGCGATGGAAGTCGAGCTTGCGCGTCTCCGAGTCCTGCACCAGGATCTGCGATGCCTGGCTCAAGCCAGCCAGCAGCTTGTGGGTCGACTGGGTCGCGAACACCAGCGCGTCCTTGGCGCGTGGGCGATTCTTGCCGATGGCGTGCATGCCACGGTAGAAATCATGGAAGGTCGCATGCGGCAGCCAGGCCTCGTCGAAATGGAGGGTATCGATATAGTCGCCGAGCAGTTCCTTGATCATGTCGACGTTATAGAGGATGCCGTCGTAGGTCGACTGGGTGATGGTGAGGATGCGCGGTTTGCGCTTCACGTCCCTGGCGAATGGATGCGCGTCGATTTTCTTCTGGATGTTCTCGGGTCGGAATTCGTCCAGCGGAATCGGCCCGATAATGCCGTAGTGGTTACGCGTCGGGGTCAGGAAAATCGGGATCGCCCCGCACATTATGATGGCGTGCAGGATCGACTTGTGGCAGTTGCGATCGACCACGACGATGTCGCCCGGCGCGACGGTGGCGTGCCACACCATCTTGTTCGACGATGAGGTGCCGTTGGTGACGAAGAACAGGTGGTCGCAGTTGAAGATACGCGCCGCATTACGCTCCGACGCCCCCACCGGCCCGGTGTGGTCGAGCAGTTGCCCGAGTTCGTCGACAGCGTTGCAGACATCGGCGCGCAGCAGATTCTCGCCGAAAAACTGGTGGAACATCTGGCCGATCGGTGATTTCAGGAATGCCACACCGCCGGAGTGCCCGGGGCAGTGCCAGGAATAGGAGCCGTCCGCCGCGTAATGGGTCAATGCACGGAAAAACGGCGGCACCAGTGAATCGAGATAAGCGCGCGCTTCGCGACCGATATAACGGGCGAGAAACTCAGGCGTGTCTTCCAGCATGTGGATGAAGCCGTTGAGCTCGCGCAGGATGTCGTTCGGAATATGACGCGCCGTACGCGTTTCGCCGTGCAGGAAAATCGGGATTTCGGCGTTGCGGAACCGCACTTCCTCGACAAAAGCACGCAGTTTCTGCAATGCGGCCTGCGCATCCTCGGCGCTGCCGGCGAGTTCCTCGTCATCGATGGACAGCACGAACGCCGAAGCGCGCGCCTGCTGCTGTGCAAACGAAGTCAGGTCACCGTAATTGGTGACCCCCAGCACTTCCATGCCTTCCTTCTCGATGGCCTCGGCCAGGGTGCGGATGCCCAGACCGGAGGCATTTTCGGAACGGAAATCTTCATCGATGATGACAACGGGAAAGCGAAAGCGCATGGCTGCTCCAGAGGGAAGCCGTAAGGATGAGCGGATCAGAAAAAGCGGATTATACGAATCCCCGGGGTCCCGGGGATTAAATTTTCGGCAGGGTCACGCCAACCTGGCCCTGATACTTGCCGCCACGGTCTTTGTAGGAGGTTTCGCATACCTCGTCGGACTCGAGGAACAGCATCTGCGCCACGCCTTCGTTGGCGTAGATCCGTGCAGGCAGCGGGGTGGTATTGGAAAATTCCAGCGTCACGTGGCCCTCCCACTCGGGCTCCAGCGGCGTCACGTTTACGATGATGCCGCAGCGGGCATAGGTGCTCTTGCCGAGGCAGATCGTCAGCACGCTGCGCGGAATACGGAAGTATTCCACCGTGCGCGCGAGTGCGAAGGAATTCGGGGGGATGATGCAGGAATCGCCCCTGATCTCAACAAAGGAATTCGGGTCGAATGCCTTGGGGTCGACGATCGTGGTGTTGATGTCGGTGAACAGCTTGAATTCGTTGGCGCATCGCACGTCGTAGCCGTAGCTCGACGTGCCGTACGACACGATGGATCGGCCCCCCGCCTGTTTGATCTGCCCCGGTTCGAAGGGTTCGATCATGCCATGCGCAGCCGCCATGCGGCGGATCCATCGGTCGGACTTGATGCTCATCAGGTATTGGAAATGACGATGTTGGGGAACTTGGCGGAGTGATCCACCCCGGTTTCCCCAATCTTAACAGCAACGCGGCGCGCAATCTGCTTGTAGATTTCTGCCACGCGGCCGTTCGGATCGGACACCACCGATGGCTTGCCGGAATCGGTATCGGCGCGAATGCTGCCGTCCAACGGCAAGGCGCCGAGGAATTCCACGTTGTAGTCCTTGCACATGCGCTCGCCGCCGCCCTCGCCGAAGATGCGCTCCTCGTGGCCGCAGTTCGAGCAGATGTGCAGGCTCATGTTCTCGACCACGCCGATGATGGGGATGCCTACCTTCTCGAACATCTTGAGGCCCTTGCGGGCGTCGATCAGCGCGATGTCCTGCGGCGTGGTGACGATCACCGCGCCGGTCACCGGCACGCGCTGCGCCAGCGTCAACTGGATGTCACCGGTGCCGGGAGGCAGGTCGACCACCAGGTAGTCGAGCTCGCTCCAGTTGGTATTGTTCAGCAGTTGTTCCAGCGCCTGCGTCACCATCGGGCCGCGCCAGACCATGGGCGTTTCGATGTCGATCAGGAAGCCGATCGACATCGCCTGGATGCCGTGCCCGATCAGCGGCTCGAGGTTCTTGCCGTCGGTAGACTCGGGCTTTTCGGTGATGCCCAGCATGGTCGGCTGCGACGGTCCATAGATGTCGGCGTCCAGCATGCCGACGCGGGCGCCTTCGGCGGACAGCGCCAGCGCCAGGTTGACAGCGGTGGTGGACTTGCCGACGCCGCCCTTGCCGGACGCGACGGCGATGATGTTCTTGACGTTGGGAATCAGTTTCACGCCGCGCTGCACGCTATGCGAAACGATCTTGAAGCTCACGTTGGCGGTGGCATTGGTCACGCCATCGATGGCCTTGAGCTTGTCTTCGACCTGCTGCTTGATGGTGGCCAGCTGGCTCTGCGCAGGATAGGCCAGTTGAATGTCGACCGAAACGGCGCCGCCGTCGATCTTGATATTGCGGGCGGATTTGGTCGCGACGTAATCCTTGTGGGTGTTGGGATCGACCAACGCTTTCAATGCAGTCTGCACCTGAAGTTCAGAAACGGCCATGTTTGCTCCAGTGGATTAGGGGTTAATTAGCAATCGCTCATTTTAACGAATTCTGTCGCTTTGGGTGCACGCAAATGCAGAAACGGCGCGGGTTTCCTTGTCGTTCGCAGGGGCATTCAGAACGGCCAGAAGTCTGAGCGGACTTAACGGGGATCGACGTAATGCGCCACCAGCCGTGCCTCGGGTATGCGCAGCCGGATCGCTGCCACCAGTTCGCTGATTGCACCCGGCCGCGGGCGCAGCGACACCCAGAGCAGGTTCAGCTTCAGGTTGAGGTCGGCAAACACCACATCGCGATGCAGCGCCAGCACGGCCTGAATGTCGCGCGACGCACGTTCGATCTCGAGCGGCGGCCGTGTACGCAGACGCGGAATCAGCATCATGAAGTCGGTCAGCAGATGCCCGCTGGAATCGCGGGTGGGCGCGACTTGCCACAAGGGCAAAGCGGGCGATGCGGCATCCGCGAGTGCGGCTGAAGTATAGATCCGCACCTTCATCACGCCCTCCCGGCCCAGACTTCAGGGCTTCAGTTGAAGATCGAGCGGCGCGCCACGGCGGTCGCAGAGGCGGCGCGCACGCTGCCTCAGGAACCGTACGTCCTTGTGCAAATAGCGTTCGAGCTCTTCGAGCGCCAGGCGATAGACTTCGCGCTTGAAATCGACGACTGTGTCCATCGACACCCAGTACTCGTTCCAGCGCCAGGCATCGAACTCCGGATGATTGCTGGCGCGCAGCGAGACGTCGCAATCACGCCCGGTCAGCCGCAGCAAGAACCAGATCTGCTTCTGCCCGCGATAAAGGCCGCGACTGTCACGCCGCGTCCAGTGCACAGGCACGTCGTAACGCAACCATTCGCGCGTGCGCCCGAGGATGCGCACATGCTCGGGCTGCAAGCCCACTTCTTCTTCCAGTTCCCGGAACATGGCCTGTTCCGGCGTTTCCCCCGAGTTGATTCCGCCCTGGGGAAACTGCCAGGCGTGCTGGTTGACGCGCTTGCCCCAGAAAACCTGGTTGTGCGCGTTGCACAAGATAATGCCTACGTTCGGGCGGTACCCTTCTCGGTCGATCATGGCCGCCACCATCAATAAGATACAGTTGGTCGTATTCTTTCACACCCACCGAAAATTGCAATCCTGCGGCAGCCCGAAACGCGCCCTTAAGCATTGTTTTGATTAAGACTATGGCAGGCTTCCGGGTCCGGCGAGCGCCACCCGCCCGACGCTATTGCGGCAAGGAAACAGCCCCGTCGGTCCACTGAAAGTCGCGTGCGAAACTTCGCAAGTCGAGCCCCCACCGCTTCGACAGGTCTTCCAGTTTCGGCCGCACCGCGTCGAGCCGGTCCGCCGCGCCCGGCTCGGAGAAGCCGAAGACGATGACATTGGTCTTGTTTTGCACCGAAATCCAGCCGACCTCGCCGTCGAACGCCCGCTCCAGACGCGCAAAATACTCGGCAAACCCCCGGTCGCGGCCCCACAGGTTCACCGTCAGCACCCCGCCCGGCCTCAGTGCACGGCGGCAGGCGGCATAAAACGCCTGCGTCGCCAGCGCCTCCACCTGGTTGCCCGCATCGAAGCCGTCGAGCAGGATGACGTCAGCGCTCGCCGGATGCTGGCGCACGTACAGCGCGCCATCCCCCTCGATCACGTTGAGCGTGGCATCGTTGCCCGGAAGTTCGAAATGGCTGCGCGCGGCGGCGATCACCCGGGGATCGATCTCCACCGCGGTGATATGGGTCTGCGGCCGCTGCCTGCGGATGAACTTGGCAAGCGAACCGCCGCCGAGGCCGATCATCAGCACCTGCTGCGGCGCCGACCGGAACATCAGGAATCCCATCATCGCCCGCGTGTAGGCGAGCTCCAGATCCCACGGCCGACTGACTCGCATCGCGCTCTGGATCGCCTGGCTACCGAGGTGCAGTGTGCGCACGCCGCGTTCCTCGGTCACTTCCAGCCCCTCGTCCACTGCGCGATGTTTCCCAAATCTCAAACGCATTGCCATTCCACTCCAGAATCGAGCGCGGAAGATTACCCTCACGCACGTTAAAATGCGCGTTTTGTCCCGATTATCCACCATGCGCGCTACCCAGTACTTCATTTCCACCACCAAGGAAGCCCCATCCGAGGCCGAACTCGTCAGCCACAAGCTGATGCTGCGCGCGGGCCTCATCAAGCGCCTCGGATCGGGACTGTACACCTGGATGCCGCTGGGCCTGCGCGTGCTGCGACGGGTCGAGGCCGTGGTGCGCGACGAGATGAATCGCGCCGGCGCGATCGAACTGCTGATGCCGGCGGTGCAACCCGCCGAACTGTGGGAGGAAACCGGCCGCTGGGCAGTGTTCGGCCCGCAGATGCTGAAAATCAAGGACCGCCACCAGCGCGATTTTTGCTTTGGCCCTACCCACGAGGAAGTGATCACCGACGTAGTTCGCCGCGAAATCAAGAGCTATCGCCAGCTGCCGCTGAATTTCTACCAGATCCAGACGAAATTCCGCGACGAAATCCGTCCGCGCTTCGGCGTCATGCGCGCACGCGAATTCCTGATGAAGGATGCCTATTCCTTCCACACCAGCAAGACGAGCCTTGCTGACACCTACCAGACGATGTACGACGCCTACACGCGCATCTTCACCCGGCTGGGCCTGACCTTCCGCGCGGTGGCGGCCGACACCGGCGCCATTGGTGGTTCGGCGTCGCACGAATTCCACGTACTCGCCGATTCCGGCGAGGACCTGATCGCCTACTGTCCGGATTCCGACTACGCCGCCAACGTCGAACTCGCCGAAGCGCTCGCTCCCGCCACCCCGCGCGCTGCTCCGCAGGAGACCCTGCGCGAGGTGGATACGCCGAAACAGACCACGTGCGAAGACGTCGCCGCCCTGCTCGACGTGCCGCTTGCCCGCACCGTGAAACTCGTCGCCGTGATGGCGGGAGAACAAATGGTCGCCCTCCTGCTGCGCGGCGATCACATGCTGAACGAGGTCAAGCTCGGCAAGCTGGAAGGCCTCGCGGATTTCCGGCTGGCGAACGAAGCCGAAATCCGTACGGCCTTCGGCTGCCCGCCCGGTTTCCTGGGGCCGGTGGAGATCGACCGTACGCGCATCAAACTCATCGCGGACCGCACGGTCGCGACGATGAGCGATTTCGTCTGCGGCGCGAACAAAGCCAAGTTCCACCTGGCCGGTGTCAATTTCGGGCGCGACCTACCGGAACCGGATTTTGTAGCCGATATACGAAATGTCACGTCCGGGGACCCTTGCCCGGACGGCAAAGGGACGTTGCAGCTGTGCCGCGGCATCGAGGTCGGCCATGTGTTCCAGCTCGGGAGCAAGTATTCGCAGGCGATGAATGCGACCTATCTTGACGAGAGCGGCCACGCGCAGGTGATGGAGATGGGCTGCTATGGCATCGGCGTATCGCGCATCGTGGCGTCGGCGATCGAGCAGCATCACGATGACCGCGGCATCATCTGGCCGAAGGCCATGGCACCCTTCTTGCTCGTCATTGTGGCAATCGGTTACGCCAAGAGCGAGTCGGTCAAAACCGCTGCCGATACGCTCTATAAGGAATTGACGGCCGCCGGCTTCGACGTGCTGCTGGACGATCGCGACGAGCGCCCCGGCGTGATGTTCGCCGATGCCGAGCTGATCGGCATCCCGCACCGCGTTACGGTAGGCGAGCGGGGGCTGAAGGACGGTGTCATCGAATACCAGCCGCGCCATGCCGAACCCAGGCAGAGCGGCGAGGCACAGAAAATCGCACTGGCCGGCGCAACGGAATTTTTGACAGGAGTGTTGGGAGACTGACATGAAGAGAACGACGCACATCGGCCTGATGCTTGCCGCCCTCTGCCTGGCTCACCCCGCCCATGCGGGTGGACAGCGCGAGGAAGCGATGTCGGCCAATGTGCGCGCATCGTTGCAACGCGCGCTCGCCGACACCGCGGCCAGCCGCACCGCATTCCGCAACCCGGCAGACGAGACAGCCTGGCTGCAGGAAATGTCGCGCCGGCTCGCCAAGCGCATGCCGGACGAGGCCGAACGGATCGAATTCCTGACCACGCTGCACTGGGAAGCCTCGCGCGCCGGGATTGACCCGCAATTGATGCTGGGGCTGATCCAGGTCGAAAGCGGCTTTCGCAAATATGCCGTGTCGCAAGTGGGTGCGCGCGGCTATATGCAAGTGATGCCATTCTGGCTCAGGACCATTGGCAGCCCCGACCACAACCTGTTCCAGTTGCGCACGAATCTTAGATACGGCGCACTGATCCTGCGTCATTACATCGACATCGAAGGTGGCGATCTCTTCCGCGCGCTGGGACGCTACAACGGCAGCCTGGGCCGCCCGGAATATCCCACCCTCGTCGTCGGAGCCTGGAAGCGCAACTGGGATTATGCCCCCAGCACCAAAGCGGCATTCGCCTCCCCCAGCTGACAGCGCCTGACGCCAAGGACAACCCCAACGTCGAACACGCGGTCCCTTGACTGCACTGCGTTCCTTTGCATTGCGGCCGGCCAACCTGGCTTACAATGAAATCTAGCCGTTCCTGCGGCCCACACGCCATGGAGGGATCCCGATGAAGACCACAATCACTGCATTGCTGGCGGTTGCCGCCCTGTCAGGCGGGTTGGCCGGCTGCCATCCTTATTACGGCGACGCGCGGGTGCACGACCGCGACTACGATGTGCGCGTGGCATTCACCGACCATGACCGCGTCGTTATCCGCGATTACTACCGCGATTATGACCGCAGCCTGCCACCTGGCCTGGCCAAGAAGGGCAAAGTCCCGCCAGGTCACGCGTACAAGCTGCAGCGCAACCAGGGCGTGCCGCGCGACGTGGCATGGCAACATCTTCCGCCCGATGTGGAAAGGCGCCTGAGCCGGTTGCCGGAAGGCTATGCACGCATCGTGATCGGTGCGGACGCCGCGATCATGAATACCCGTACACGGGTAGTCGTGGACGTGCTCGAAGGCCTCCACGATTGAGCCGACGGATCGCCCCTCGATGGACGATCCCTCATGCCCGCCCCCCACTTGATCACTCGGCGCCAGTCAGTCCCCGTTCGCCCGGCCTGACGAGATTTCGACCCGCCGTGACACCGCTCGTCGCTCGAAAGCACGGTTTTTGTGCCGCATTTCCCTGGAGGCATTGTATATAGGGGATATGGCGCAGGCCGCGCTCTGGCACGCACTATGCAGGGTGTCCGTTACAGGCAACAGCCTGAACCAATAACGGAGACGATCATGGAAATGACAATGCAATTGTCCCGCACGCTCAAGGGACAGGAAGAAATCTTCAATCTGGGCCACACCCTGCGGCCGCGCCACCGTCAGATCCTGTTCAGCGTGGGAAGCGGCATTTCGTTTGCCGAGTTGCGCAACAAGATGCCGAATTGTGCGGATCTCGAAACGCTGGTGAGTGAACTGCTGCAGAACGGCTTCATTCAGCCCTTGCGCAATAAGGCCGCTGCGACCCAGGCCTCCGCTTCCGCCGCCACCGCCCCGGCACCCAGACGGTCGGCGGCCGGCCTCGAAAATGCGCGCGGCTACGTTCTCGAATTCATGGCCACACTGGTCGGCACCAAATCCCCCGCCTACCGGCAGATGAGCGAAGTGCACGACATGGCTGGCTTTGAAGCCGTCCTGCCGATGTGCCGCAAGGTAATTGCCGCGGTGGCCTCACCCCATCAGGCTGCGGAGATGGAGGCAGGTGCGGCCCGGCGCATGGCGAGTCGCTGATCAGGCCACCGCGGTGGTTTGATGCACATGCGCAAACCGCCCGGCTTTCTTGCGGCAGCATCACGCTGCCGGCCAACTCAGGGACGTCCCGGACTCAGGATGACCAGCGTTTTCGGCTGACACTCAGCCGTCACCACGGTACCGATGCCGCCCGGCAAGGCATTCACCACACCGTCGACCGGCGCTCTGAGTTCGGCGTCGTCCAGATTTTTTTGCGCAATCGTTCGCCGCGCCGCCGCGACAGTCAGGTTTGCCTGCGCACGCGCGTGGCGCAGTACGGCCGCGTCGAGTTCAGTGGTCGACGACACGGTGCGGTTGAACAACTCCTGAGCTCTTTCCATGTCACGCTTGGCGTCTGCTTCGTCGGCCCGCGCACGCGCCTCTTCGGCGGACGCCTCATCGAGGCGTGCCTGCAATACCGTCGTGTCCAACCGTAGCAGGACGGCACCTTTTTTCACACGCTGACCTGGCTTCACCAGCACCTCCGCCACCACGCCCGACACGCGGGTGGTGAGTTCGAGCTTGTCTGCCGCCACCGACAGACTTGTACCCCCCAGGCTCAATCCGGCCAGCGCAACCGCCACAATGTACCGCCTCATTCCTGTACCCCCTCAACTGGCGGCAAGCTACCGCCGGACAACGCTTCCAGCCGCGCCAACGCCAGCGCCAGACGATATTCCACCTGCCTGCGGCGCAACTGCGCCATCTGCGTTTCGGCCATGCTGGTGCCCAGATTGGTTTTCAGTTCCAGTTCGTACTCCCCGCGCGAACGCTCCAGCGCCCAGTCGCGGTATTCGATCTGCTTGTCAGCGGCGGCACGGCCGCTGCCGCGCAGCCATTCGATTTCCTGCAAGCTGGCAAGCAGACTGTCCGCCACGTCGAGCCTGAGTTTTTCGAGTTCGGCCGTGCTGCGCTCCTTCAGCGCAAGCTCGCGTGCAATCCGACTGTCCACCCGCCCGCCCTGATAAAGCGGGATATTGAACACCAGCCCGGCGCTCAGGTCGTCGCGCGTGCCCGATTCCCGGCTATAGGCGCCGCCGATCACTTCCGCATCGAGTACCGGATTGCGCTCGGCGCGAATGGCCGCGAGGCGCGCATCCGCTGCGGCAAGCTGTGCCCGCAGCACCCGCATGCGTGGGTTTCTCTCCAACGCCCAGGGCAGCAGGGTTTCGTATGTGGGCACCGGCCGGCCATTGTCCGCAAGCGCGGGCTCGGCAAGTTCGACCAGCAACGCGTCGGGACGATAAATCGCATGCGCCAGCTTCTGCCGCGTGCTGCGCATTTGCTGCTGGCTGGCGTTGCGGCGCTCGCGGATATCCTGATAGTTGGCCTCGAGCCGCAGCAGTTCGGGCTGGCTGATCTGGCCCACCTCGAAACGATCCTGTGAGTCATCCCAGGAGACGTAGGCAACTGCCAGAAATTCGTTGTCGGCACCGTATTGCATGTCGGCCAGCAGCACGTCGAAGAAGCGCGCCATGATGTCGATGCGTCGCAAGCTTTCGACATTGAAGAGTTCGGCCTGGCTTGCAGCGATGCCCTGGTCCGCCGCTACGATGGCCTGGTTGCTGCGGCCGAAATCAAGCAGCGGCTTGCGCGCGACGATGCGGCCAACGTTGTCGGCCTTCCACTCGCCGCTGTCGGGGCCGGTCCCGGACGGACGCAATCCGGCACGCAGGGCACCGTCGAGATACAGATTGAAATCCTGCGAGCTCGCCGCCTGCTGGCGGTCGGCACGCGCCAGGGCGAGCTCGCTTTCAGCGACCCTACGGTCCGGATGAGCAGTGCTCACCGCAGCAAGCGCCTCCTCAAGCGTGAGCGGCTCCGCCATCGCTGCGGCCGACAACGCGCATGCCAGCAGCGCGCTCCATACGCCGCGCGTCATTTGCCTTGCTTGTACTTGGTGAAGGGTTGGCTCGCGTAGGCGCCCTCGGACACGTACCGGCCAAGCAGCAGGAAATCTGCCTTATCCTTGGTGGGCCCGGTATGGCGCGCGATCAGCTTGCCGTCCAGATCGAAGAACAGCAGCGCAGGCGTCGCACGCACACGGTGGGCAAAGGCAAAGGCCTTTTCGGTTGTGTCCTTGCCCTGGAAATCAGCGATCTGGGTATCGCCATTGACGTCGATCGAATACAGCAAGAACTGCGCACGGAATGCGTCCTGCACGTCGGTCTGGTTGAGGACGGTGGTTTTCATGCGCTCGCAGAACGGGCAGTCGTCCATCTCGAAAAACAGGAAGATCCCCTTCTTGCCCTGCTTTTTGGCCTCCTGCAAGTCGGCCTGGAGATCACCGAATTTGGCCTGGAAGAAATGGGTGGCCGGGTCGCGCGTCTCCGCCCAGGACGGGGCGGCCAGTAAAAACAGGAATGCGATGAACAGTTGGCGCATGATGCTTCCTCGTATTGATATCGATCGTTCCCTGGCTTAAACGAGAGGACGCGGGAAATGTTCCGGTTCTTTGGCAAGGGTCATTTATCGGGTTTGGCCGAAGCCGTTTTCTTCGAGATGTAACTTTCCACCATTTCACGGGTAATCGCCCCCACCTGCTTCGCGACCATTTTCCCGTCCGGGTTGAACAAATACGTGGTCGGCAATCCCTCTACCGGCCCGATCTGGCGGACCACCTGGTCGGTGCCCAGCACAATGGGGTAATCGACCAGCAGGCCTTCTGCAAAATCGATCACATGCTTGCGGTTGCGGTAATCCATGGCCACGCCGATGACGACCAGGTTGTTCTTCTTGTTGCCGTGCAACGCGATCAGGTCGGGGATTTCCTCCAGGCAGGGCGGGCACCAGGTTGCCCAGTAGTTCACCAGCACCCACTTGCCCTTGTAGCCAGACAGCGAATGCGACTTGCCGTCGGTGTCGGTCAGTCTGAAATCCGCCTGCGCACCGGCTGCTGCCAGCATCAACAGCAGTCCGCCCAGCCACATCGGATAAAATCGCCTTCTTTGTAATGTCTGCATTAATTCCCACCATGAATGAATTCCGCATCGAGAAAGACTCGCTCGGCGAAGTCAAGGTTCCCAAGGATGCATGGTACGGCGCGCAAACGGCGCGTGCCGTGGCCAATTTTCCCATTTCGGGGCGCGGTCCGGATAAGGATTTCGTACTAGCCCACGTGCGGATCAAGCTTGCCGCCGCGCATGCCAACTGCCAGCCGGGCTGGCTGCCGGAGCAGAAGCGCGACGCCATCGTCGCCGCCTGCGAAAAGATCCTCGCCGGCGAGTATAGCGACCAGTTCGTGGTCGACCGCTTTCAGGCCGGCGCAGGCACCAGCCACAACATGAACAGCAACGAGGTCATCGCCAACCTCGCCAACGTGGCACTCGGCAGTGAAAAAGGCGCCTACAAGCCGGTCAACCCCAACGACGACGTCAACATGGGGCAGTCGACCAACGACACCATCCCCACCGCAATCCGCCTCGCCGTGCTGGCCAAGCTGCCGCGGCTGGTCGCTGCGGTGCACGCCATGGCCACGGAATTCAGCCGTCTGTCCGAGCGCGAGAAAGACACCGTGAAGTCGGGCCGCACCCACCTGCAGGACGCGGTGCCGACCACGCTGGGGCAGGAATTCGCCGGCTACGCGTGGACGCTGACCCGCTGCGCCGCGGCGCTGGAGTCGGTGCGCCCGGCGCTGTGCGAGATCGGGCTGGGCGGTTCCGCGGCCGGCACCGGCCTCAATACCTCGCCCGACTACCCGGCGCGCGTCGCCGCCGAACTGGCGAAGCTCACCGGCGAACCGATCCGCGTCGGGCATCTGGTCGCGCAGATGCAGTCGATGAACGACCTGGCGCGTCTATCGGGCGAAATCCGCAACCTGGCGCTGGAGCTCACCCGCATTTCCAACGACCAGCGCCTCTTGGCCTCCGGCCCGCGCACGGGGCTGGGCGAAATCCAGCTGCCGCCGGTGCAGCCGGGCTCGAGCATCATGCCGGGCAAGGTCAACCCGGTGATGTTCGAGATGCTGAACCAGGTCTGCTTCCAGGTGCTGGGGCAGGACGCCGCCGTCTCGTTCATGGTGCAGGCCGGCCAGATGGAACTCAACGTGATGATGCCGGCCCTGGGCTCGGCATTGTTTGACGCGATGGACTGGCTCACCAACGCGATGAACGCCGCGACCGAGAAGAACCTCAAGGGGATTGTCGTCAATCGCGAGCGCTGCGCCTTCTTCATCCACCAAAGCGTCGCGCTCGCCACCCTGCTCAACACGCAGATCGGCTACAACCAGGCCGCCGAAGTCGCCAAGGAATCGGAGAAATCCGGCCGCCCGGTACGCGACATCGTCGCCGAGCGCGGTTTGATGAGCGCGGTCGACTTCGACGCGCTGGTGCTCGCAGCCGCGCACGGCGTGGGCAGCGGCGGTGGCGCGGGCTGAAGCCGCACCGATGCGATAATCACGCCCCTTTTTAGCAGCCCCTCCCCCATGGCGATCCAGTGGTTTCCCGGTCACATGACCACCGCGCGCAAGAAGGCCGCGGAGACGATGGCGCAGATCGACGTGGTGGTCGAAGTGCTCGACGCGCGCCTGCCGGAAGCCGGCAGCAACCCGATGATCCACGAGCTGCGCCATTTCCGGCAGCGCCCCTGCCTCAAGGTGCTGAACAAGGTCGACCTCGCCGACCCCGAGACGACGCGGGCGTGGATCGATTACTACAACCGGCAGCCCGACGTGATCGCGGTGGCGATCTCAGCGAAGAAACCGGGCGACGTGGCGAAGCTGGCGGCGCTGGCGCAGAAACTCGCGCCGCACCGAAACGACGCCTTCAAGCCGCTGCGTCTGATGATCATGGGAATCCCCAACGTCGGCAAATCGACGCTGATGAACACCTGGGTCAAGCGCCGCGTCGCAGCGGTCGGCGACGAGCCCGCGGTGACCAAGTCGCAGCAGCGCATCAACCTGTCGCCGCGCCTGATCCTGGTCGACACGCCGGGGATGACGTGGCCGAAGATCGAGCACGATTCCGACGGCTTCATGCTGGCGGCGAGCCACGCGATCGGACGCAACGCAGTGATCGACGAGGAGATCGCGATTTTCCTCGCCGGCATCCTGCTCGAACGCTATCCGGGTCTGCTGAAGGCGCGCTACGGATTCAGTCTCGACGGACTCGACGCCACTGGTGTGCTGGAGGCGGTGGCGAAAAAACGCGGCTGCATCCTCAAGGGCCGCGGCGGCGAACTCGATCTGGAAAAGGCCGCGATGATCCTGCTGACCGATTACCGCAGCGGCACGCTCGGCCGCATCAGCCTGGAGACGCCGGCGACGCGGCAGGCGATGCTGGCAGCGCCAACCGAAAGACCGATACGCAAATCAGACAGCGGTCAAGACACGGCGCCTGAACAATAAGGTTCGTGGCTATAGAGGCACAACACCTGACTTCTTTGGGGCGAGATCTCCGGCGTAACCTGCTTGAGCCCCCGCTCAGAATAGCCTCCTTCCGGGATGCTCCGGAGGCGTTCAGTGATCCCGTGACACACACCGCGTATCAGGTGCTACCCGCCATATCACCCCTGCCATCTGTGGTCGTCTGCCGGCCACGCGACCGCATCGAGCCAAGCGGCGGTTTCCTCCCTGCCGTGCACGGCCGCGACCGGCAGCGCCTCGCCGCCTTGCCACTGGCGTAGCGCGTCACGCTTGCTGGTGCCGGTAATCACGAACCACACTTTCGCGCTGCGGTTCAGCCGCGCCGCCGACAGGCTCACCCGTTCGGGCGGCGGCTTCGGTGCGCCCGCGACCGCCAGCACGTCCGGGCTGTCCGCTTCGGTTCCCCAGTCACGACCCGGGAACAGGCTGGCGGTGTGGCCGTCCTCGCCCATGCCGAGCAGCGCCACGTCGAAGTCCGGCACGCCGGCGAGCCATCCCGCATAGACCTCGGCAGCTTCGGCCGCGCCTCGCTCGGCCGGGATCGGCCGGCGGTTGCCGGCGGGAATACGCGAGGCTGCCAGCCAGACCGATTCGACCACGACACTATTGCGTTCCGCATGATCGGTCGGCAGGCAGCGCTCGTCGCCGTACCAGATGTGCCAGCGCGCGTCGCCCGCATCGCGTTCCGCCAGCACCTGATAGAGCGCGCGCGGCGTGCTGCCGCCAGCCAACACCAGATGGAAAACGCCGCGTGCCGCGATCGCGGCCGTGGCTTCGGCCTGTAGCGCGCGGGCGAGCGCGTCGATCAGCGCATCAGGGTTGGCGAATACCCGCCACTCGGTCGTCACAGCTCGTTGCGCCAGGCCTGGTCGTCGCTGTCGAACAGCCGGTTAGCATCCGCCGGCCCCCAACTGCCCGCGGGATAGGTCGGGATGTATTCGCGTTCGACCGCCCAGTGTTTGAGAATGGGATCGACCACCCGCCACGCCCACTCGATTTCGTCGAAGCGCAGGAACAGCGAGCGGTCGCCCTCGATGACGTCGAGCAGCAGCGTCTCGTATGCGTCGAGAGGCTGCTCGTCGGTTTTCAGATAGCTGGCGAGCATCTGCATCAGCCGTGTGTCCATGTCGAGTCCCGGCTGCTTGACGTAGATTTCCATGCGCATCGACTCGTCGGGCTGGATCGACAGCAGAATCCAGTTGGGATCGATCGACTCGAGCGGGGTTTCGCGAAACAGCTGCTGCGGCGGGAGGCGGAAGCGGATCGCGATCATCGAGGTCTGGCGCTCCATGCGCTTGCCGGTGCGCAGATAGAACGGCACCCCGCGCCAGCGCCAGTTGTCGATATAGAACTTGGCGGCGACGAAGGTCTCGGTGATGGAGTTCGGCTCGACGCCTTCTTCCTGCTGGTAAGCAGGCACTGCCCTGCCGTCGATGGTCCCGCGCGCGTATTGCGCCCGGATCGCATGTGCGTGCACCGCACGCTTGGCGATCGGACGGATCGAGCGCAGCACCTTGACCTTCTCGTCGTGCAGGGCATCGGCTTCGAACGCCGCAGGCGGCTCCATCGCGACGACGGTGAGCAACTGCATCAGATGGTTCTGCAGCATGTCGCGCAGCGCGCCCGCACGGTCGTAGTAATCGGCCCGATTCTCGATGCCGATCGATTCGGCCACGGTGATCTGCACGTGGTCGATGAAGTTGCGGTTCCACAAGGGTTCGATCAGCGTGTTGGCAAAGCGGAATACCAGCAGGTTCTGCACCGTTTCCTTGCCGAGAAAATGATCGATACGGAAGATCTGCTCCTCATCGAAATGCTGGTGCAGCAACTGATTCAGCGTGTGTGCCGATTCGACGTCCTCGCCAAAGGGCTTTTCAAGCACCACGCGATTCTGTCCGCGCGGCCGGTTGAGGCCGACGGCTTCAAGATTGTGGATCACCGCCGCGAATTCAGATGGCTTGATGGCGAGGTAGAACACCGTGCTCGAACACGCCTCGGGGGGCGGCAGGCGGCTGGCCAGTGCCTGATACGAGGCGGCATCGTTGAGATCGCCCTGCTGATAACTGAAACGCGCAAGAAAGCGGCTGAATACGGGCGTATCGGTCCCATCCTTGATCTTGCCGGCGAGCACCTCACGCATGTGACTGCGCCACTCGTCATCGCCCCATGGCCGACGAGAAAAAGCGATGATGCTGAGCGATTCCGACAGCCGCGCTGCAGCCTCAAGGTGGTACAGCGCGGGCAGCAGCTTGTTGCTGGAGAGGTTGCCGGTGGCGCCAAAAATGACGAAGGTGCACGGCAGTTGGGGTTCGTGTCTGGCGTTCATTTGCCCTCCTCCCTGACGGCATGACCACCGAAGCCCTGGCGCATCTTGGCGAGTATCTTCGCCGCATAGTCATTCCCGCCCTGGCTGGCAAAGCGCATCATCAGCGCGAGCGACATCACCGGTGCGGGGATACCCTGTTCGATCGCTTCCAGTGCGGTCCAGCGCCCCTCGCCCGAGTCGGCGACGAAAGGCTCGATGGATGCCAGCGCCTGATCCTGCGCCAGGAAATCCGCCGAAAGATCCAGCAGCCAGGAGCGGACGACACTGCCGTGGCGCCACAGTTCGGCGATTTCAGCGAGATCCAGATCGAATTCGTGCTTGTTCCTCATCAGGGCGAAGCCTTCCGCGAAGGCCTGCATCATGCCGTACTCGATCCCGTTGTGAACCATCTTCACGAAATGCCCCGAGCCGACCGGCCCGGTATGCAGCCAGCCGGTGGCCGGCGTCGGCGCCAGCGCTTCCATGTAGCGCTTGAGCCGCGCGGCTGCCGTGTCGCTGCCGCCGAACATGATGCAGTAGCCGTTTTCCAGCCCCCACACGCCGCCGGACACGCCGGCGTCGGCATAATCGATCTGCCGCGCCGCCAGCGCCTCGGCATGACGCTGGTCGTCCTTGTAATGCGCGTTTCCGCCGTCGACCACCAGGTCACCGGGGGACAGCAGCGGCAGCAGCGTCGCCAGTGTCGTCTCCGTCGCCTCGCCAGCCGGCAGCATCAGCCAGACGATGCGCGGCGCCTGCAATGCCGCGACCAGGTCGTACAGCGTGGCGCAGGCGAAGTGGCCGGTTTCCGCAGCGATGGCCTCGCTCACCTCGTGGCTGCGGTTATTGAGTGCGATCCTGATGCCCTTGCGCGCCAGTCGCCGCGCCATGTTGCCGCCCATGCGGCCGAGCCCGACGATACCGAATTCCATGCTTGCTCCTTCCTGCGGTGAAGAATATTTCCCGGTCACAGCGATGCGCCGGCCGGCCTCGACCGGACACTGCATGATAGGACGGGCAGGCCGCATCCGCATGGCACCCGGCGCGCTCGGCAGGGTGCGCGTGCACACCGAACGTCGTCAGCCCAGCAGACCAGGGAACAGCGTGGCGAGTCCGCTGGCGATCATCTCGACCGAGATCGCAGCGATGATCAGCCCCATCAGGCGCGTGACGATATGGATGCCGGTCTTGCCCAGCCGCCGGGCGATCATCGGCGCGGCGCGAAACGTCAGCCAGACCGACAGTGCCACCAGCGCCACCGGAATCAGCAACAGGCTCTGGTGCAGTACGTCGCTCGGCGCCGCGCCCGCAGCCACGATCACGTGGGTGATCGCGCCCGGTCCCGCCAAAAGCGGCACCCCCAGCGGAACCGCACCGACCGCATCCCTTTCTTCGACCTCCATCGCCTCATCCTGGGTTTGCCGTTGCGGGCTGACATGCGCCTGCACCATCGACAGCGCCAGCAGCAGCAATAACAGCCCGCCCGCCACCGAGAAGGCGGCGAGGCGGATCCCGAAGAACGTCAGCAGGGGCTCGCCGAGGAAGGTGAACAGCGTCAGCACGCCGAGTACGGTCAACGCCGCGACACGCGCCGCAGCATGACTTTGCGCCAGCGTGTAGCCCTGGGTGGCCATGAGAAAAATCGGGATGACGCCGACCGGATCGACGATGGCAAACAGCGCGAAGCCAGACTTGACGAGTGCGAGGATGTCCATGCCTGCATCATAGCCGCATGATGCAGCGGGCCTTCAGGTCCGGCGGAACACCAGGTCCCATACCCCGTGCCCCAGCCGGATGCCGCGCTGCTCGAACTTGGTGAGCGGGCGGGTATCGGGACGCGGCGCGTAATCGGTCGCCGTGTTCTGCAATCGCGGTTCGGCCGAGAGCACCGTCAGCATCTGTTCGGCGTAATCCTGCCAGTCGGTGGCCAGATGAATGTAGCCGCCGGGGGCCAGTCGGCTTGTCAGCAGTCCCACCAGCGGTGGCTGGATCAGGCGGCGTTTGTGGTGGCGCTTCTTGTGCCAGGGGTCGGGAAAGAAGATGTGCACCCCGGCGAGGCTGTCCGGCGCCAGCATGTGGGTCAGCACGTCGACCGCGTCATGCTGGACAACACGGACGTTGGTGAGCCCGCACTCGCCGATCTGCTTGAGGAGCGCGCCGACGCCGGGGGTGTGGACCTCGACGCCGAGGTAGTCGTTTTCGGGATGGGCGGCGGCAATCCCGGCCAGCCCCTCGCCCATGCCGAAGCCGATTTCCAGGATGCGCGGCACCGGGTGTGAATTTGCAGCAGCGCGGCCGAATACGGCGTCGAGATCGAGCGCGGCCGCCTGGTACGGCAGCATGAACTGCGGTCCGAGTTCGGCCAGCGCGCGCGCCTGGCCCGACCCGACGCGCCCGGCGCGCAGCACATACGAACGGATGCGCGGGTGCGCGCCGGTGTCGGTCGGCATCCTGCTATTTGGTGCCGGTGATGAGGCCGCTGGTAGGCGAGCTCGGGCTGGCCTGGTAGACCTTCTTCGGCATGCGGCCGGCGAGGAAAGCCTCGCGGCCGGCCTCGACCGCCTTCTTCATCGCGGACGCCATCAGCACCGGATTGCCGGCGCCGGCGATCGCGGTATTCATCAGCACGGCGTCGCAGCCGAGTTCCATCGCGATGGCAGCGTCGCTGGCGGTGCCGACGCCGGCGTCGACGATCACCGGCACCGAGATGCGGTCGATGATGATCTGCAAATTCCAGGGGTTCAAAATGCCCATGCCTGAGCCGATCAGGCTCGCCAGCGGCATCACCGCAACGCAGCCGATATCCTCCAGTTGCTTCGCTGCGATCGGGTCGTCCGACGTATAGACCATCACCTGGAAGCCGTCCTTCACCAGCACTTCGGCGGCCTTCACCGTTTCGGCGACATTGGGATACAGCGATTCGGCGTCGCCCAGCACCTCGAGCTTGACCAATGAATGGCCGTCCAGCAATTCGCGCGCCAGCCGCAGGGTGCGGATCGCGTCGTCCGCCGTATAGCAGCCGGCGGTATTCGGCAGGTAGGTGTATTTCGACGGCGGCAGCGCGTCCAGCAGGCTGGGCTGGCTGGTGTCCTGGCCGATGTTGGTGCGACGGATGGCAACGGTGACGATTTCCGCACCCGAAGCCTCGACCGCGAGGCGGGTCTGTTCAAAATCCTTGTATTTGCCGGTACCGACCAGCAGGCGGGAGGCATAGGATTGTCCGGCGATGACGAGTGGTTCCATGGGTTCAGAAGGCTAAAACAGGAAAATGGATGGATCAGCCGCCGCCGACCGCGACGACGACTTCCAGGCGGTCGCCGCTGGCAAGCGGGGTGCCTGCGTGCTGGCTGCGCGGGACGATTTCGCCATTCTTTTCGATGGCGATGCGTTTTCCCGCCAGATCGAGCGTCTCGATCAGTCGGGCCACGGTGAGCGGCGCAGGGAAGCTGCGGGATTCGCCGTTGATGACCAGTTCAATCACAACTTCTTTCCGGGCGTAAGTTTCAGTATGATGCCGAATTCTACCTCCTTAGGGCACGAGTACCCTAAGGAAACGGGCACCGCGCGGGCGTCGTATAGTGGCATTACCTGAGCTTCCCAAGCTCATGAGGAGGGTTCGATTCCCTTCGCCCGCTCCACACGGCCGGATTCCGTCACCCCCCCACCGCAACACCGTCCTGCGCCAGATTTTGCACATCCCTGCGAGCGCAGCCGGAATATTCGGCCCGAACGCGCTCAAGTTCGTCCCACGCCCGGCCGCTAACGGGTTGGCGGCGTATCCCCTTCTATTGGCAGCGCCGACCACCGAACAGGGAAAGCCCGCCGCCATGCACGGCTGCAAGATGACCGGCCAGACGCGCCCCGCGCATCAAACAGCCGGATCGCCGCCAGCGCAGGCTTCATCCCCGTTCCAGGTGACCCGCGTCCGATACGCGAGGTGAAAACTATGGAGCCGAGATGTCAGACAATTCAGTCGTAGTCAATCTCAATCAATTCGAGCGTTCGCGCCGTCCTCACGTCTCGGCCGAAACGCTGTCCCTCCTGCATGCCAGCCGCGATCTGTTGATCGAAGGTACGACCCGCGTGCTGACCCGGCATGCGGAATCGATGGAAAATACCCTTCTGGCGATGGCCGAACGCTCGCCACTGCTGGAAACCCGCAATGCCTACTATGCCACCCAGACCCTCCTCAACAAACAGGCCAATGAACTGCTAAGCGTATGCAAGGACGCCTATTGCACGGCTTTCAACGACTTTGTTCATGGCCGTGACAAGACCGCCGCGCTCGACCTGTCCAAGCTGTCGCTGGTGGAGGAGGACGATTTCGAAATCACGCTGGCGCTCGACAAGGCCACCTCGCGGCTGCGCTTCAACTGCGCTGAAGAGTTGGTCGCACTGGATGCCCGAATCGCCCACCTGCTGGGCCGCACAGATCTGTCCGAGAATGACAGTCCGCTCGGCCCGCGCGCATTGTGCGAAGCGCTACTGGACGGTATTGCGCGGATGCAGTCGGAACCGGGCGTACGGATCGTGCTGCTGAACCAGTTCGATCTGGTGCTGACAACGGAACTCGCGCAGATCTACCAGTCCATCAACCATTGCCTGATCGATCAGAACGTCCTGCCCGACCTCAAGGCCGGGTCAAGAAAACGGGCTCAAAACCCGGCCAAGGGCGCCGCCGTGACGGCCGCTCCCCGCGCTGTCCCGCAGGACCAGGCGAACGGCGACATGCTCAAGCTATTCGAGCAAATGGCACGCGGCGACGCTATATCAGGAGGTGTTGGCCCGGTAGCTGCGGGCCTTCCCGGATTCAGCCTACTCGATTCGCTCGGCCAGTTGCAGGCCGGCGCCGTCACACTGCCCGACGGCGGCCGCTTCGAACTGCCGGTGCTGGAAGCCACCACCATCCATAACGTGCTGCGCAGCCTGCAGCAAAGCCCGGTGATGCAGACTGCCAGCGCGCTTGACGCCGTGCTGGTGGACGCAGTGGCGATGCTGTTCGACGTGGTGTTCGACGAACCCGGCATCCCCGACCGGCTCAAGGCGCAGATCGCCCGTCTACAGATCCCTGTGCTGAAGGCGGCGATGCTCGACCGCAACTTCTTCTCGCAGCAGAACCACCCGGTGCGCCGCATGCTGGATGCGATCGCCGCGCTTGCGATCTACCTGGGCGACAATCCCTCTGGCCACGCGCGGCTGGAAGCCATTTCGCAGATAGTCAGCCGGGTACTCGACAATTTCGAGCAGGACATCGCGGTGTTCGACACCGCTGCCGCAGAACTGGAGGCAATGGAGGTTGCGCTGGAGAACACGCTGGAAGAGACAGCGGACGCCAGCCTGCAGCAAGACATCGCGAGGATCAAGCAGGCCGAGCGCGCCGAGCTTGCGCCGGTCGTCGTGCGCGACATCATCCAGCGCACCCTTCAGGACCAGCCTGTCGCGGACGCCATGCGCGTGTTTCTGCAGCGCGACTGGGCACAGTTGCTGATTGCCGATTACGTGAATGAAGGCGAACAAAGTGCGCATTTCAATAGCCATGTCGAAACCATGCGCGAACTGGTGTGGAGCGTGCAGCCCAAGTCCGACATGGATGCGCGGCTGATGCTGGTGCGCATTCTGCCCGGGCTGCTAAAGCGTCTGCGCGAGGGTGTCGCCGGAATCGAATTGCCAAAGAAGCAGGCAGACCGTTTCTTCGCCACGCTCGTCATTCTGCACGCCAACTCTGTGCGTCCCAACACCCAGCCGGTGCCGCTTCCCGATATCACACCCGAAGAAATCGCCGAAATAACGGCCCCGACTGCAACGGCTGCACCCGCCCCCCAGGCCGAGCCCGCCGCGCGTGAAATCGAAGATGATTTCACTCAGCGAATCCGGACCTTGAACAAGGGCGACTGGGTGGAGTTCCACTATGAGGACGGCACCTTCCGCTGGGCGCGACTGGGCTGGGTGAGCGGCATGAAAAACACCTATCTGTTTTCGGATCGCGATGGCATGAGCAGCTTCTCCATCGGCCTGTATCGTCTCGCGGACAAGCTGCGCCGTGGCGAAGCCGTGCTGGTCGAGCGCAAGTCCATCACCGGGTCGGCGTTCGGCAAGTTGATGAACCTGTTTCGCCAGAAACTCGGCTACGCCTGAGGCCTGGCGCTCCGTCATTTCGCGGCCATTGATTCACCCAGGCTCCCCGGCTACTCTGCCGGGGTGAAAACATTTGCTTCCCGCGTGATCCACTGGCAGCAGCGGCATGGGCGCAGCGCCCTGCCCTGGCAGGCCAGCCGCGACCCTTATCGCATCTGGCTGTCGGAAATCATGCTGCAGCAGACCCAGGTCGCCACCGTGGTGCCCTATTTCGAGCGCTTCGTAGCGCGCTTTCCGGATCTGGCGACCCTTGCCGCCGCCCACGAAGACGAAGTGCTCGCCCTATGGAGCGGACTCGGCTATTACAGCCGCGCACGCAACCTGCACGCCGCCGCACGCGCCGTCGCGGAACGCTACGATGGCCGGTTTCCGGCTGCACCCGCCGCCATGGAGCAACTCCCCGGCATCGGACGCTCGACCGCCGCCGCCATCGCAGCACTGGCATTCGGCCAGCGCTGCGCGATCCTCGACGGAAACGTCAAGCGCGTGCTGGCGCGCCACGGGGGAATTGACGGCTGGCCGGGCGACCGGAAAGTGGAGTCTGCACTCTGGCAACTCGCCGAGTCGCGTCTGCCGGGAAATGCCATCGAGGCCTACACCCAGGGAATGATGGATCTCGGGGCGCTGGTTTGTACCCGTGGCCGGCCTGCCTGCAACGCCTGCCCGGTCAACGCCGACTGCACCGCCCACAACCAGGGGCGCACCGCCGAGCTGCCGACGCCACGCCCCAGGAAGACGCTGCCCGAAAGGCAGGTGCAGATGCTGCTGTTGCTCGATCGCGGCGAGCTGATGCTGGAAAAGCGCCCGGCACGGGGAATATGGGGCGGCTTGTGGAGCCTCCCCGAGCTCCCCTCCGACAGCGACCCGGCCGCGCTGTGCCGCGACCGTTACGGCTTCGTTGCGCAGTCGCAGCATGCGCTGCCACGGCTCAGCCACAGCTTCACCCATTTCAGGCTGCATATCCAGCCCGTCCAGATGCGGCTTGCGCCCCGGCTGACCACATCCCCAGACCAGATCTGGCTGCCGCCGGCCGACGCGCTCAATGCCGCGCTGCCCGCACCGGTACGCAAGCTGGTCACCCAGCTCGAAAACGCCTGAAAATCAGGGCCGCCACGCGGCGCAAAACCCCGCTTTGGCCGATTCCCGATGGGGTGCTATATCTACATAAGATCTACATAAGCCATTCTTGAGGAGCTTGCGATGAGAACCTCCAACGCGCCCAGCACCGCCGTTTTCGATCCTGACGGGTTTCTGATCGACCCGGATGTGTGGAGCGAAAGTCTGGCCGATCGCATTGCCGAGACTGACGGCCTGGGCCAGCTCAGCGAATTGCAACTCGGCCTGCTGCACACCCTGCGGCACGAGTTTGCCAAGCACGGCACCGTGACCGCGCTCAGGCATGTCTGCCACCTCACCGGACAGGACGCCAACTGCGCACAGCACCTGTTCCCCAGTCCCCGCGAGGCATGGCGGGTCGCGGGGCTGCCCAATCCCGGCGAAGAAGCCAAGGCCTATCTGTAAGCTATCCGGCAGTGCGACAATGGCAGGATGATGCCCGACCTGCCCGACATCCATCAAAACGTCTGCCTGCTCCACGAACCCATCGTCGGCGCCTTCGGCCTTCCCGCCGACACGCCGTTCGTCAGTATCAAGGGCGACCCCAGCCTGCGCGAAACCGTGCCACTGCGCCCGCGCCAGCAGTCGCGGCTCGACCAGATCGCCGGCGAGGTGCTGCAAACCTGTGCCGCAGTGCTGCGCGACACCGGCGTGTATGCGATCTATATCGGCTTCAACAGCTCGGAAGTACGCACCGAGTCAATTTTCAACCCGTTCGCCTACGAGGTGCACGATGCCGAGGACCTGGTCAAGCCGGGCTACACCGCACGCCATTTCGTGTCGGTGCCCTACGAGGAAAAGGTCCGCACCATTGCCTGGGTGCGCGCGATGATCCAGACCGGCCCCCTGCGCCGTTACCTGCCCGCCCACTGGCTGAAGCTGATGGACCAGGAACGGTGGGCGCCGCTGGCAGCCGATCGCATCGGTGAAATCGTGCACAGCTTCAACATACTGCGCAGCATCGAAGGCTATTACCTGCGCAATGCCGCGATTTCGCTCTCGGAGGGCATCGTGCGCGCCTCCTATAACTGCGACGGCACCTACATCGTGCGGGCGGACTACTTTCCAGAATTCGTGCGCATCAACACACCGTGAGCGCCGCTAGTCCAGCGGCGAATCGATGTAGGCCCGGCCGCCCGGGCAGCCGGAGTTGTAATGCCTGTGCCCCGCCCGGGCATAGGCCAGCGGCCGCCCCGGCCCGCCGGTTGCTGGGTCGACCTCGAAATTGACCCGCACCTCACGTAGCATCGGGCGGCGCTTGGCCGGGTCCGGCGTGCGGGGCGTCTGACAATCGAAGACGACGGCGTCCTTGAGGGCCGGGTCGACGCGGGCAAGCGTCGCGCGCAGGCCGGCGAGGTCGACCTCGCGGCCCACGTGGTTCGTGATTTCCCGCCCGATGGCACGGTTGACGCGTTCGGTCAGCGCGACCGAAGCGGCAAAATAATCCGCCTCGGCAAGGCCCGAGCAACTGCCGTGCTTGGCCCACTGGTAGCGGTCGAGGCAGTCGGCCGCCCCCGGCATCACTTGCCCCAGCCGTGCCCGGATGTTCGCCGGCAGGTGCAGCGGCGGCAAGCGGCAGAATGTGCCCGCCTTGTCGCCGCCACAGTACGCCGGGTGCCGACGGTCGGCGCGGTTCGGCCATAGCCCATGAAGGGTCAGCGGCACCCGCTTGAATCCCGGGCCGGACAGGGCCCGGCATTGCGCGAACTTTTGTTTTTGCTGCGGTTCGTCCTCGCAGAACGCCGGCGCGACGCTCAAGGCCAGCAGGTAATGGTCGAACCGTGCCGGCCCAGCATGACCCGCCAGCGGCGCCAGCAGCAGCGCAAGCATCAGTCCTTTCCATTGCATTTCGTGTTCCTCGATCTCGCCGCATCGTGCCACAAAGCAGGTGCGTGCGGCGCCACGGATCGTCCCGTCCATCATGCCGGTCGTATGCACCTGGATTCCGGTAAAATCCGCTTTTTCCATTCGTTAAGAGATTCTTCACCATGTCCATGGCCGACCGCGATGGCGTCATCTGGTACGACGGCAAACTCGTTCCCTGGCGCGACGCCACCACCCACGTTCTCACCCACACCCTGCATTACGGCATGGGCGTCTTCGAGGGAGTGCGCGCCTACAAGGCCGAACAGGGAACGTCCATTTTCCGTCTGCAGGAACACACCAAACGGCTGTTCAATTCCGCCCACATCCTCGGCATGAAGCTGCCGTTCGACAAGGCCACGATCTCCGAAGCGCAGCGCACCGTGGTGCGTGAGAACGGGCTCGAGTCGGGCTACCTGCGCCCGATGGCTTTTTACGGTTCGGAGGCCATGGGCATCTCGGCGAAGAACCTGTCGGTGCACGTCATCGTCGCCGCCTGGCCGTGGGGCGCGTATCTCGGGAAGGAAGCCCTGGAGCGCGGCATCCGCGTGAAGACCAGCTCGTTCTCGCGCCATCATTCCAACGTCACCATGTGCAAGGCCAAGGCCAACGGCAACTACATGAATTCCATCCTTGCGCACAGGGAAGCAGAAATGGACGGCTACGACGAGGCGCTGCTGCTGGACGTCGACGGCTTTGTTTCCGAAGGCTCGGGCGAGAACATCTTCATCGTACGCGACGGCAAGCTCTATACCCCCGACCCGAGCTCCGCCCTGGTGGGCCTCACCCGCGACACCGTCATCCAGTTGGCAGAAGAGAACGGCCTGCAGGTGATCGAGAAACGCATTACGCGCGATGAGGTGTACATCGCCGACGAGGCCTTCTTCACTGGCACCGCCGCCGAGGTGACGCCGATCCGCGAACTCGACAACCGGACGATCGGCGAAGGCACGCGCGGGCCGATCACGGCCAAGCTGCAGGCCTTGTATTTCGACTGCGTGCACGGTCGCGCCGCCGCCCACACCGACTGGCTCACGCCGGTCAAGTAAGCGGGGCCGGCATGAGCGAACGGCACGACACTGCCCAAAAGCCCCCTGAAGGGGATAAAGACGTAAATACCCAGCGCGTCATCGAGGTCACCGAAAGCGACCTTCCCCTGCACTGCCCGATGCCGCAGCACGCGGACTGGAACGCCCATCCGCGCGTCTTTCTGCCGGTCGAGGCGTACGGTGAGGCGCTGTGCCCCTACTGCGGCACGCTGTATCGCCTGAAGGGCAAACCCAGCGGGCGCCACCACTGACCGGGTCCACGGCCCGCGGGGGCAACTGCCAGGCCGCCAAGCTTCGCCCCTCTCTGAACAGTCTGCCGATAACTCGCGTCCGCGCGTTGCAACCTGAACGCCCGACGCTCGCAGTGTCTCTGGCGAAGCAGTTCTTTCGCCAGAGACACGCAGTTCGGGACTAAAATCGTCAGGGACCCATTCAAACGGGCGTTACCGCCCGCCTCGACATGAATTTCCCCACCCCGGAGGCCGCCGAGTCCGCCTTCTACACTGCTTTCGAGGCCCGCTCGCTCGATGCCATGATGGCGGTCTGGTCCGACGACAACGTCATCGCCTGCATCCACCCGCTGAGTGCGCCGCTGAACGGGGTCGCTGCAGTGGCAGCGGGCTGGCGCAGCATGTTCGAGGCCGCCGGCCAGTTTCGTATACAGGTGGAGCTTGCACATGAAATACGCGAGGCCGGCCTGGTCATCCGGATCGTGCGCGAATACCTGATCGTCGGCCAGGAAACCGAGCCGCGTCCGCCGATCCTGGCGACCAATGTCTACCGCAGGGACGCCGACGGATGGCACATGGCGCTGCACCATGCCTCCCCGCTCCAGATCGGCGGCACACCGCCGGCTCGCATGCCGCCCGTGGTACTGCATTGATCAGCCGTTGAAACACCCCTATCGTGCCCCCGTTTGGCTGCCCGGCGGCCATCTGCAGACCCTCTACTCAACCCTGTTCATCCGCGTGCCGCCGGTCGCGTATCGCCGCGAACGCCTGGAATTGGCGGACGGTGATTTTCTCGACTTCGATTGGGTCGACAGCACCGGACAGGCCCCGGTGGTGGTGCTGTTTCACGGCCTCGAAGGCAGCGCCGAAAGTTCCTACTCGCGCACCCTGATGGCCCGCGTTCAGGCGCGCGGCTGGCGTGGCGTGGTGGCGCATTTCCGCGGCTGCCCGGGCGAGGACAACCGGCTGCCGCGCGCCTATTTTGCGGGCGACAGCGCGGACATCGAGTGCATGCTGCGTCACGTCAAGAACCGCCACCCCGCCGCGCCGATCCACGCCGTCGGCGTCTCGCTCGGCGGCAACGCGCTGCTGAAATGGCTGGGGGAACGGGGCGAGGCGGCGGGCGCGCTAGTCGAGCGCGCAGCCGCCGTATCGGCACCACTCGACCTCGCCGCCGCCGGACACGCGCTCGACCGCGGTTTCAACCGCCGGGTCTACACCGCGCGTTGCGATGCCGATGACTACTGGTTGCGGGTATCGTCGAAGCCTCTGCTGAATCGATTGCCCTGCCCACCCTGATCATCAACGCCAGGAACGACCCCTTCCTGCCAGCTTCGGCATTGCCCACCGTGAACGGGATTTCGTCCATGGTCATGCTCGAACAGCCTGCAGGCGGCGGCCACGCGTCCTTTCCATCCGGCCCCTTCCCGGGCCACCTCGACTGGCTCCCGCAACGGCTGATACGGCACTTCGCCACACAGCCCGGTTAGAATCAGTGCACATCTGCCATCAAGGAGCGTTTGTGGAATACCCAAAGGAAATCTTCAAGGCCTACGACATCCGCGGCATCGTCGGCAAGACCTTCACACCGGAGATCGTCGAGGCCATCGGCCACGCCATCGGATCCGAAGCGGTGAAGCGCGGCCAGACCGAAATCTGCATCGGCCGCGACGGCCGCCTGTCTGGACCCGAGCTTGCCGCAGCACTCGCGCGCGGCATCCGCAAGGCCGGCATCGGCGTCGTCGACCTCGGCATGGTGGCCACGCCGATGACCTACTTCGCCGCCTACCAACTGCAGACCCACAGCGCGGTGATGGTCACCGGCAGCCACAATCCGCCCGACTACAACGGCCTGAAGATGGTGCTCGGCGGCGAGACGCTGTCGGGCGACGCCATCCAGGCCCTGCGCCAGCGTCTGCTCGACAACGATCTGACGCACGGCGAAGGCGGCTACCGTACCCACGACATCGCGCCGGAATACCTCGCCCGCATCGTCTCCGACGTCAAGCTCGCGCGCCCGATGAAGATCATCGTCGACTGCGGCAACGGCGTCCCCGGCGCGTTCGCACCAAAACTCTATCGCGACATGGGCTGCCAGGTGGAGGAACTGTTCTGCGAAGTCGACGGCAATTTCCCCAACCATCACCCCGATCCGTCGCAGCCGAAGAACCTGCAGGACCTGATCGCCGCGCTGAAAACCAGCGACGCCGAAATCGGCCTCGCCTTCGATGGCGACGGCGACCGCCTGGGCGTCGTCACCAAGGACGGCAGCATCATCTTCCCCGACCGCCAGCTGATGCTGTTCGCCGACGATGTGCTTTCGCGCAACCCCGACGCCGAGATCATTTTTGACGTCAAGTCGACGCGCAAGCTGTTCGGCTGGATTCGTGACCGCGGCGGCCGCCCGCTCTTGTGGAAGACCGGCCACAGCTTCATCAAGGCGAAGATGAAGGAGACCGGCGCGCTCCTGGCCGGCGAGATGTCCGGCCACGTGTTCTTCAAGGAACGCTGGTACGGCTTCGACGACGGCCTCTACGCCGGCGCGCGCCTGCTCGAGTACCTGTCGAAGCAAGCCGACATCAACGCCACCCTGCACGGCCTGCCCGACACACTGAACACCCCCGAGCTCAACATCAAGATGGCCGAGGGCGAGCACTACGCGCTGATGGAACGGCTGCAGAAGACCGCGCGCTTCCCCGCGGCACAGGAGGTCATCACGCTGGATGGCCTGCGCGTCGAATACACCGATGGCTTCGGCCTCGCCCGTCCATCGAACACGACGCCGGTGATCGTGCTGCGTTTCGAGGCCGACTCTGCCTCCGCACTGGAAAGGATCCAGGCCGATTTTCGTCGTGTGCTCCACGCGGCCGCGCCCGGTCTCGCACTGCCGTTCTGAAAGCAGCCTGCCGTCCGGCCACCAACCCGTGGCACGGCCGGCCCCGTGGCAGGTGCCACGGGAGTCATCGGACGATCGGCAAAGCGTACCCCTGCATGAATGCCGGTGGGCTGACGCAGGCCCGTCAAGCCCCGCATTAGCGGCTAGAATTCACGCACCATCTCCAAACTCCGGGTGCCATCATCGACTGCCTACTCTTCCACGATTCCACAGCCCAATCGATCGCGTTCGACGACATCAGCGAGTATGTCACCCGCCCGGACCACTTCATCTGGGTCGAACTGGAATCGCCCGACAGCGGGACTGTCGCGCGGCTGGGCGAGGAATTCAACCTGCACGAACTCGCGCTGGAAGACGCCATTTCCAGCCACCAGCGGCCCAAGATCGAGGAATACGGTGAGCATCTGTTCATCGCCATGCGCACGGTGCAGTTGTGGGATGAGCGCATCGAGACCGGGGAGACGCACCTGTTCATCGGCAAGAACTTTGTCATCGCCATCCGCAACGGCGCAGGCAGCGGGTATTCACGCGTGGCGGAGCGCCTGCGGAGCGCAAGAAACGGCACCCGGGCCGGTGTGCCCTACGCCCTGTACCTGGTGCTCGATCTCATCGTCGACCAGTTCAAGCCCGTCATGGACGGCCTGCACGAACGGTTCCAGTCGCTGGAGAGCGTGCTCATCGGCGGCAATGAGCTGGGGCACGCCAATCTCGAACGCCTGTATGCCCTGAAGCGTGAGCTCACCCTGCTGCGGGACGCCGCCGACCCGATCCAGGACATCACGCAGGATCTGATACGGCTGCATCCCGAGCTCGTCATCCGCGAGCTCAAGGCCTACTACCGCGATGTGCACGACCACGCTGTGCGGGTGTCCACCGCCATCGGCCATCTGCGCAACTCGACCTCCGATGCGATGCAGTTCCACCTCGCCACGCTGTCGCTGAAGCAGAGCGAATCGGTGCAGAAACTGGCAGGCTGGGGCGCACTGCTGGCACTGCCGACGGTGGTGTTCAGCCTCTATGGCATGAACTTCAAATTCATGCCTGAACTGGAATGGCCATGGGCCTACCCTGGCCTGCTGCTGGCGACCGGTGCGGCCGTGGTCGTCCTGTACCGCCGCCTGAAGCGGAGCGGCTGGATCTGATTCGCTGAATCCCTAACGCCGCTCGGCGCGCACGTAGCGGATGCGGGTGCCCGCCTGCTCGTCGTGATCCAGCCACGTCACGTGCAGGAATCCATCGACGCCCAGCGTCGCCACCGGGTCCGACTGCGCCCCCGGTCCCGCTGCCGCCGGCACTGCCATGTTGTCGCCGAACGCCGTACCGTTCCAGTCGGCCAGCCACACGTCCGGTGTGCCGTCGCGCGCGTCGTCCCACAACGCCACCAACTGCCCGCCGGCGTCGCCGACGACCAGTGCATGCCACTGCGCCATGTTGTCGCCGAAGTCGTCCTGCACGCGCTGGTTCTTGCCGAAGCGGCGCCCCCCCTTGTCGAACGCGGCGTAGACGTCGTAGCCGGAGAGGAAGTCGCGCTTGTCGAGCCATACTGCCGCCACCCCCTGCCTGCCCCAGGTGGTGAGCGTGGGGCGCATCGCACCGCTTCCCGCCCCCAGCCCGTCCACCCTGCCGCTCTTGTGGTCGCTCAGGCGGGCCGGCGGAGAAAAGCCGCTGCCATCTCGGCTGCGGCTCACCATCGGCACGGTGTGGCGGGCGCGGCGGTCTTCCCACGCCACGGTCACGCTGCCGTCTCCCGCCAGCGCCAGCGCGGGCCAGCCCTGCTCGTCGACGGGTGCGCGCGCCTCGACGGGCCGCACCGACTGCACGTTCAGCGTGTCGCCCTCCCATTGCAGCCGGGCGACGACGATGCGCTTGAAGCGCCCGGCCTGCTCGGCCCAGGCGGCGTAGAGCCTGTCCGCTCCTGCCGCTAGCGTCACCTGCGCCGCTGCAGCGCCGCTCAGCTTCATCGCCATGCCGCCGGGCAGCACCTGCGCACGGACGCCGCCGTTCTCTTCCCACGCGGCGGCGAAACGCCCGCCGCCGAGCGAAACCACCACCGGCTCGTAGCATTCACCCTGGCTGATCCGGATTTCCGGCTGGAACGCCGCGGCACCCGTGGGCTTCAGCGCGAGGTAGCACTGCGGGCTGCCGTCGCGGTTGTCTTCCCACACCACCCCCACCGTGCCGCCTGACACCGCGATGCCCCGGCGGTTGGCCGACTCGATATGCGGGAAGATCGCCGCGCCGCGAACCGAGTTGACGGTCAACGGCTCGCTCCACGTCCAATCCGCCTGCGCCGGCCACGCCAGCACCGCCAGCAGCAGCAACGCGGGCCTCACGGCTTGCCGCCCAGGAATTCAAGCAGGGTTTTCTGCTGGTAGTGGCCGCCGCGCACGTAGCGGTCGTAGTCGCGGAAATCCTGCACCGTCTTGAAGCCCGGGATCTGCACGATCTTCTCGCCCGCAGGCGTGAGGTACACGAAGAGCGGCGTCGCGAAGGCCTGCAGGCGGACCCCGAG
>JANJWF010000117.1 GCA_024709685.1 Thiobacillus sp. | reverse complement strand
CCAGCGTCGACCTGTGCTTGTGCCCTTCAGGGTGCTTGTGCCCTTCAGGGTGCTTGTGCCCTTCAGGGTGCTTGTGCCCTTCAGGGTGCTTGTGCCCTTCAGGGTGCTTGTGCCCTTCAGGGTGCTTGCGCCCTTCAGGGTACGCCGCACCCTGAGTGCCACGCCCGCCGCGCTCAGGGCAAAATCCGGTGTGTCGAAATAGCGGGTGACGAGCTCCTGCTCGACCGGCACCACGCGGCGCCGCGCCATGCGTTTGAGGAAGGCCTCGGCCTGCCACGGTGGCAGCGCCAGCTTGAGTTCGACTTCCTGCGGATGCGAAACCGTCATATCGCTGTCATGTCAGAAAAAAAGCGTCCGCCTATCATTGAAGCATGCCCAGGAAATTAGAACGATGACACTTCCCAGCCCCGACACCCTCATCAACCGCGAACTCGGCATCCTCGAATTCCAGCGCCGGGTGCTCGCGCAGGCCGCAGACCCCAACGTGCCGCTGCTGGAGCGCCTGAAGTTCCTCAGCATCTTCTCCAGCAATATGGACGAATTCTTCGAGGTGCGGGTCGCCGGCCTCAAGGAGCAGATCCGCGCCAACGTCACCCAGCTTTCGTCCGACGGCATGACGCCACGCCAGCAGTACCGCGCGGTATCGGAAACGGCGCATGCGCTGGTGGCCAGACAGTATGCGCTCTTCAACCAGGACATCATTCCCCGGCTGGCCGATCAGGGCATCCATTTCTTGCGCCGCACGCACTGGAATGAGGCCCAGGCGGCATGGATCCGTGACTATTTCTTCCGCGAACTGATGCCGGTGCTCACTCCGGTCGGGCTCGACCCCTCGCATCCCTTCCCGCGCGTGCTCAACAAGAGCCTCAACTTCGCGGTGGAACTGTCCGGCCGCGACGCCTTCGGCCGCAATTCCGGCGCTGCCGTGGTGCAGGCGCCGCGCTCGCTGCCGCGGGTCATCCGCCTGCCCGAAGACATCTGCGGCTGCGAATACGGCTTCGTCTTCCTGTCGTCGATCCTGCACGCTCACGTCGATGAGCTGTTCACCGGAATGAAGGTGGAAGGCTGCTACCAGTTCCGCGTCACGCGCAACTCCGATCTCTTCGTCGACGACGAGGAAACCAAGAATCTACGCGAGGCGTTGCAGGGCGAACTGCCGCAGCGGAATTTCGGCGCGGTGGTGCGGCTGGAAGTCGCCGACAACTGCTCGGCCTCGATGGCGGCCTTTCTGCTGGAACAGTTCGAGCTCGATGCCGACGCCCTTTACCAGGAGCAAGGTCCGGTGAATCTGGTGCGCCTGATGCAGGTACCCGACTGGATCGACCGCCCCGATCTGAAATTCCCCCCCTTCGTTCCCGCCCTGCCCGCCCGGCTGGTGCAGGAGGGCGACATCTTCGCGCAGATCCGCAAGGGCGACATCCTGCTGCATCATCCCTTCGAATCCTTTCAGCCGGTGATCGACTTCATCGAGCAGGCCGCCGCCGACCCTCACGTCGTCGCCATCCGCCAGACGGTCTATCGCACCGGCACCGATTCGCAGCTGATGGAGGCACTGATCCGCGCCGCGCAGTCGGGCAAGGAAGTCACCGTGGTCGTCGAGCTGCTGGCACGCTTCGACGAGGAAGCCAACATCAACTGGGCAGCCAGACTGGAAGAGGTTGGCGCCCACGTCGTCTACGGCGTGGTCGGCCACAAGACGCACGCCAAGCTCGCGCTGGTCGTCCGCCGCGAGGAAGGCGGTCTGCGCCGCTACGCACACCTCGGCACCGGCAACTACCACGCCCGCACCGCGCGGCTCTACACCGACTTCGGCCTGTTGACCGCCGACGAGGCGATGACCACCGATGTCGGCAGCCTGTTCACCCAGATCACCGGGCTCGGCAAGGTCGGCAAGATGAAGCGCCTGTGGCAGTCGCCCTTCACCATGCACAGCGAAGTCGTCGCCGCGATCAACCGCGAGGCCGTGCTGGCCGCCGCCGGCAAGCATGCCGCCATCGTCGCCAAGATGAATGCGCTGCTGGAACCACAGGTGATCGCCGCGCTCTACGCGGCCAGCCAGGCTGGGGTGAAGATCGACCTCATCATCCGCGGCGTATGCGCGCTGCGCCCCGGCATTGCCGGTCTTTCGGAAAACATCCGGGTGCGCTCCATCGTCGGCCGCTTTCTCGAGCACTCGCGTATCTTCTATTTCAGGAACGGCGGCGACGAGCAGGTGTACCTGTCGTCGGCCGACTGGATGGATCGCAATTTCTTCCGCCGCATCGAAACCAGCTTCCCCATCCTCAACCCCAAACTGAAAAAACGCGTCATCAACGAGGGGCTCAAGCCCTACCTGCGCGACAACGTGCAGGCCTGGGACATGCAACCTGACGGCAGCTACCGCCGCCGCGCCAAGCGCCGCGCCAAGCCCTACAGCGCTCAGGACATGCTCCTGAAACTTTTTTCGCACTGACGCCGCGCCCGTTCAGGCGCTGCCGTTTTCCTCACGCCGCTCCGGCTGGCGCCCAATGCTTCAATAAAGCTTCATATAACTGCCACGTTGCTGTCACGCGGCCATGGCCTGATAGCGACATGTTGAATCGCGTCTCGAACCTGCTTCGCGTGCGTCAGCCTGGCTACATGCAACAGCCATCTGACACGGTCCAGTTGGCATCGGCCCGACTTGTCAGCCCGACCGCCGACCCGCCATCGGCCTCTGCACCTCCTCCCCGCCACTACCGTACGCTTTGGATTTCCGATATCCATCTGGGCACAGCCGGCTGCCAGGCCCGCTATCTGCTCGACTTCCTGAAGCACAACGAATCCGACACGCTGTATCTGGTCGGCGACATCATCGACGGCTGGCAACTGCGCCGCGGCTGGTACTGGCCGCGGTCGCACAACGACGTGGTGCAGAAGCTGCTGCGCAAGGCGCGCAAGGGCACGCGCGTGATCTACGTGCCCGGCAACCACGATTCGATGGCACGGCAATTCATGGGACTGGCCTTCGGCGACATCGAGGTCGCCGACGAAGTGATCCACATCACCGCCGACGGTCGGCGCTTCCTGGTCACCCACGGCGATCTCTTCGACGGCGTGATGCAACACGCGCGCTGGCTGGCCTATCTGGGTGACACCGGCTACACGCTGATCCTGGTGTTGAATCGATGGTTCAACGGCCTGCGTACCCGCATGGGCTATCCCTACTGGTCGCTGTCGCAATACATCAAGCACAAGGTGAAGAATGCGGTCAGCTTCATCACCGCGTTCGAAAAGGTGATGACCGACGAAGCACGGCAGCGCCAATGCGACGGCGTGATCTGCGGCCACATCCACAAGGCGGAGATCCGCACCCTCGATGGCCTGCTGTACTGCAACGACGGCGACTGGGTGGAAAGCCTGACCGCGCTCGCCGAGACCGCCGACGGCACCCTCGAAATCGTCCACTGGACGCACTGCCTGGACGCCTCCAGCTCACCCCGCAAAGCAACCGTACTGGAGCCCGCATGAAAGTCATGATCGTGACCGACGCCTGGTCGCCGCAGGTCAACGGCGTGGTACGCACGCTCACCACCACCCGCCGCGAAATGCAGACCATGGGCCATGAGGTCGATATTCTTTCCCCGCTTGAGTTTCGCACCCTGCCGTGCCCGACCTACCCGGACATCCGCCTGTCCATCCTGGCCGGCAACGCGGTGCATCACCGCATCCGGGAATACGCGCCCGACGCGCTGCACATTGCCACCGAGGGGCCGCTTGGCCTGGCCGCGCGCCGCTACGCTCTGCGCAACGATCTGCCCTTCACCACCGCGTATCACACCCGCTTTCCAGAATACGTGAAGGCACGCAGCGGCATCCCGCTCGCCTGGACCTACCGCTTCCTGCACTGGTTCCACGGCCCCGCTCGCGCTGTGATGGCACCGACCCCCGCAGTCAAGTCCGACCTCGAAGCGTTCGGCTTCGACAATGTCGTGCTGTGGTCGCGCGGTGTCGACCTGGACGTGTTCAGGCTGCAGGACTCGCATCGCCTCGACACCGAACACCCGATCTTCCTGTACGTCGGCCGCGTTGCGGTCGAGAAGAACGTCGAGGCCTTCCTGAAGCTGGATCTGCCCGGCTCGAAGTGGGTGGTCGGCGACGGACCGGCACTGGCGGGTCTGCGCGCCCGCTATCCCGATGCCCACTACCTCGGCGTGATGAAGCAGCCGGAACTGGCCGAAGTCTACGCCGCCGCCGACGTCTTCGTGTTCCCCAGCAGGACCGATACCTTCGGGCTGGTGCTGCTCGAAGCCATGGCCTGCGGCCTGCCCGTGGCCGCGTATCCGGTGACCGGGCCGATCGACGTGCTGGGCGACTCTCCTGCCGGCGTCATGCACGAAGACCTGCGCCAGGCCTGCCTGGCCGCACTCGACATCGATCGCCGCACCGCGCGCGCCCATGCGGAAAAATTCTCCTGGCGCGCCGCCACCGAGCAGTTCGTCGGTCATCTGCATCCCGCCATGCAGGGATGAGCGGTTAGCCCCTCCTACGAAACCGCCGCGGGGCTTGAAACCCGCCGCCCCGCCCCAACCTCCCGGTCACTTGTTTGTACGTCAACGGGAGATAAGGCATGTCCGCCACCAAAGAAACCCTCGGCTTCCAGGCCGAAGTCAAACAGCTGTTGCAGCTGATGATCCATTCCTTGTATTCCAACAAGGACATTTTCCTGCGCGAACTGATTTCCAACGCCTCCGACGCCGCCGACAAGCTGCGCTTCGAGGGCCTGTCGGATTCCGCGCTCTATGAAAACGACCCCGACCTCAAGATCCGCATCGCCTTCGACCGCGACGCCCGCACGCTGACCATCAGCGACAACGGCATCGGCATGAGCCGGCAGGAGGTCATCGACCACATCGGCACCATCGCCAAATCCGGCACGCGCGAATTCTTCTCGCAGCTCTCGGGCGACCAGAAGAAGGACGCCGCGCTGATCGGCCAGTTCGGCGTCGGCTTCTATTCCGCCTTCATCGTCGCCGACCGCGTCACGCTGACCACCCGCCGCGCCGGCCTCACACCTGAGCACGGCGTGCGCTGGGAATCCGAGGGCGCCGGCGACTACACGCTGGAAACCGTCGACAAACCCGACCGAGGCACCGAGATCGTGCTGCATCTGCGCGAAGGCGAGGACGAGTTCCTGTCGGATTACAAGATCAAGTCGGTCATCCGCACCTATTCTGACCACATCACCCTGCCCATCGTGATGAAGAAGACCGAATGGAAGGACGGCGTGGAAACCCCCACCGACGAGGACGAGACCGTCAACAAGGCCTCCGCACTGTGGGCGCGCGTAAAGAAGGACATCAGCGATGACGAGTACAACGAGTTCTACAAACACGTCGCCCACGACTTCGAGCCGCCGCTCGCCTGGTCGCACAACCGCGTCGAGGGCAAGCAGGAATACATCTCGCTGCTCTATGTGCCCTCGCACGCGCCGTTCGACCTTTGGGACCGCGAGAAGCGGCACGGCATCAAGCTCTATGTGCGCCGCGTCTTCATCATGGACGACGCCGAGCAGCTGATGCCGCAATACCTGCGCTTCGTCCGCGGGGTCGTCGACTCGGCCGACCTGCCCTTGAACGTCTCGCGCGAAATCCTGCAGTCGAGCCGCGACATCGATGCCATCAAGGCCGGCTCGGTGAAGAAGGTGCTGGGTCTGCTGGAAGACCTGGCCGAGAACCAGCCCGAGAAATACGTCGAGTTCTGGAACGCCTTCGGCAAGGTGATGAAGGAAGGCCCGGGCGAGGACTACGCGAACAGGGAAAAGATCGCCAGCCTGCTCCGCTTCGCCTCCACCCACACCGACAGTGATGCGCAAGTGGTGTCGCTGAAGGACTACGTCGGCCGCATGAAGGAAGCCCAGACCGCGATCTACTACATCACGGCAGACAGCTTCGCCGCGGCCCAGCACAGCCCGCACCTTGAGATCTTCCGCAAGAAGGGCATTGAAGTCCTGCTGCTGTCCGACCGCGTCGACGAATGGCTGATGAGCAACCTTACCGAGTTCGACGGCAAGCCGCTCAAGTCCGTCGCCAAGGGCGGGCTTGATCTCGGCGAACTCGAAGACGAAGCCGAGAAGACCGCGCAGAAGGAAGCCGAGGATAGCCTGGCCCCACTGGTCGAGCGCATCAAGGCCACGCTCGGCGAGCGCGTCAAGGACGTCCGCGTCACCCACCGCCTCACCGACTCGCCCGCCTGCCTCGTCACCGGAGAAGGCGACATGAGCGCCAACCTCGAACGCCTGCTGAAGGCCGCCGGCCAGGCCGCGCCCACCATCAAGCCGACGCTGGAGATCAACCCGTCACATGCATTGGTCACCAGGCTCAACAGCGAATCCGACGAAGACCGCTTCGCCGACTGGGCCAACCTGCTGTTCGAACAGGCGCTGCTGGCGGAGGGCGGCCAGCTCGATGACCCGGCGAGTTTTGTACGGCGGTTGAACGGCTTGCTGGCGATGTTGCCGACCCCCTGACCGAGCCGGTGTCACGACGACATTCTCTCTCTACTCCAGCCCCATGTTCAATCCCAGCCGCGACCAGGTCCGCCAGTTCTTCTTCGACGTATGGGTCAAGTACCGTGCCGGCCAACCCTTGGCAGGGGCGGAGCGGCCCGCGCTGGAAGCGGTGCTCGCCCATCCCGAATACCATGCCATCCTGGAGCAGCCCGAGCGTTTCCGTGACCGTGAATACCGCCCCGAGGACGGCGAAACCAACCCCTTCCTGCATCTGGCGATGCATCTCGCCCTGAGCGAACAGCTTGCGATCGACCAGCCGCCCGGCATCTGCGCGCATTACCAGCGGCTCCTGACCCGCCACGGCGACGCCATGGCGGCGCAGCATGCCGCGCTCGAATGTCTTGCCGAGGCGATCTGGCAGGTGCAGCGCCACGCCGCGCCCTTCGACGCAGCAGCGTATCTGGCCTGCCTCGACCAACACGCGGGCTGAACCCGGCGCGCGCCGGGCCTACACGTGCAATTCAATTCAGTTTTTCCATCTTCTGCCGATAACTCTGTAGCAACCCGGTGCTGCGGCGACCGGCTCTCTTTCAGCGACCATGAAACAGGCAGAACAGCTCAAACTCAGCGGCCAGCTCCCCTCGCCACGCGGCGTCGCGCTCG
>JANJWF010000113.1 GCA_024709685.1 Thiobacillus sp. | reverse complement strand
AGATAACTTAGCCGCCCCACTGACTATGCATGGCTGGATCGTCGATACGTCGATCGAGCACGACCACCAACGATTCGGTGGCTTTCTCAAGGTTTCGCTGGAAGAAGTGTTGATCGCACTTCGTGATGATCGACATCTGCTGAACGATCCAGATGGGATTATTTCCGGACGACACCCAGATATCGAGTCAGAGAAAATGAATGATGCGCGACAACAAATGACGCTCTACCCAGAAGGCTTTTCAGCAGCTAGGTTCATCGAGGTAATCGAGAATGAATCGGTCTGGGATGAAAAAGTCATCGCGCAGGCGGTGGACTGATTTCAAGCACTGAAAGGCTGACTGGAATGTCCGCTATTGGGAATAGCAGCTGAACCCTTTGGCCGAAGAAGCGACGGCTGGAGGTTCTCTCAGACAGGCGGGTCGTCGGCCATAGCGGTCTGTCATCTCCTACCAAAACCGGACGCTCAGTAATGACTGCTTTTTAGAATATTGAAGTGGCGCCGACGTGTGGAATAACGTCTATGCTGAGCTGATTCCCTTCTGGAGGGTGGAGCTATGAGACCGACGACTCGATTCCTGCTGCTATGCACCTGCATTTTCACCCAGCAATTCATCTACCCCGCTGCGGCTTCCGCTGCACCGACTGCCGAAATGATGGCCAACACATGCGCCATGTGCCATGGCACGGATGGTAAGGCCGTGGGCAAAATGGAGGAACTCCATGGCAAGTCGGCCAACAAGATCGCGGATGAACTGTTCGAATTCAAGCAGGAGAACAAAGGACGGGTCATGGCGCCCCTCATGAAGGCGTACACAGACGAGCAAATTCGCATGATCGCGAAGTATTTCGAATCTTTGCCCCCGAAGAAAAGGTAGGTAGCCCATGGAACGAAACTTCACCCGCAGGAATTTCCTGTCAATGGCCGCCGCTGGGGCTGTCGTTTCGCTTGGCGGCTTCAGCAGAGCGTTCGCCCAGTCCACCCAGGACAAGCGCGTGGTCGTCATTGGCGGTGGCTTTGCCGGAGCGACCTGCGCAAAATACCTGCGCCGCGCCGACCCCGCCATCCAGGTCACACTGGTCGAGCGACAGCGCAACTATGTCACCCCTCCATCCAGCAGCCTTGTCGTGACCGGCCTGCAGCCCTTGAGTGCCATCACCCTTGGCTATGACAAACTGCGCCTGAATCACGGCATCAAGATGGTGTACGGCAACGCGGTGTCCATCGATCCAGCCGGGAAAAAGGTCGCACTGGAAAGCGGGGAAACCCTGTCCTATGACCGGCTGGTGGTCGCGCCGGGCATCGACTTCAAATACGCCGCCCTGGAGGGCTACAGCGAACAGGCTGCACTCGTCATGCCTCACGCCTGGAAAGCCGGGTCGCAGACCGAACTGCTGCGCCGCCAACTGGAGCAGATGCCCAATGGCGGGACCGTGATCATCAGCGTGCCACCTGCGCCCTTCCGATGCCCACCCGGCCCGTACGAGCGCGCCAGCCTCATTGCCGATTACCTCAAGCGAAACAAGCCGAAGTCCAAGGTGCTCATACTCGACGCGAACGATGGCTTCGCAGTCCAGGAAGGATTCATGGAAGCCTGGCAGGCTCTTTATCCGGGCATGATCGAATGGGTGCCCGGCTCGAAAGGCGGCGACGCGATCAAAGTAGACGCCAAAAGCCTGACCGTCTCCACCAGAGCAGGGCAGTACCGGGGCAACGTGGTCAACGTGATCCCGCCGCAAAAAGCCGGCGACTTCGCCGACAAGGCAGGGCTGTCAGATGAAACGGGCTGGTGTCCGGTCGATGCGGGCAGCTTCGAATCCACCCGCCAGAAAGGCATCCATGTGATCGGCGACAGTTCGATAGCCGGGAAGCTGCCCAAGTCGGCCGCAGCCGCCAATTCCGAAGCCAAGGTCTGCGCCGTCGCCATCGCCAGCCTGCTGGCCGGACGGCCGGTGGGCGACCCCTCCTTCGTCAACGCCTGCTACGCTCTGGTCAGCCCGACCTACGGCCTCTCCATCGCTGGCGTCTATGGGCGGACTGCCGGTGGCATCGCCCCGCTGCCCGGAGCCTTCGGCGTGAGTCCGTTGAAACAATCCGCCAAGTATCGGGCCAAGGAAGCGCAAGACGCGGACGGCTGGTATCAGAACATCGTGGCCGACTCGTTTACCTGATCTCCCCCGCTTTCGAGGTGCCATTTCTGCCGCCGGTATCCCGCTCAGGCCAGGCATGTATTCAGTGGTGAGACGTTCATGATTGAGCCGGCCCGCGCGCAACTTTCATTTGGCATCAGACAGTTTGGGGTCGGCAGTTCGCGTTCGCGGTTTTGGAGAGCTGACACTCGTCCCAGCAATCCTGAAAGCCAGCACGAATGACGGCAATGGCCGAGAAGCAGAAGTCCACGCCGATTTCATGACCGACCCCTTACTGACCCACACCGGCCGCCCAGTAACGCATTTTCACCACTCGACCAATAGCTGTACCTGACCGATTTTTGTCTGACAGAGGCAACCCGTACTTCCACTGTTTGTCAGGCCAAGTCTGAGCCTTTACTCTCAAAAGCTTTTTTGGTGATTACCGCTAGGATGCAAGCTGTTGGGCGTTTTTTGTCCAGCCATTTATAGCCCTTAACCAGTAAGCCTTTCCCCTTCAGCCCCCCATATTCCTTTGTGTTCGCGTCTATTCAAGCGAACAAGCCCTTTCGGGTAAGTCCCTTGACCCTTATTGGGTTTTCTTTTTTTGGGCAACCGTCCATTTTATCCATTTCAGATTTTATTTT
>JANJWF010000105.1 GCA_024709685.1 Thiobacillus sp. | reverse complement strand
GGTGCAGGAACCGTTGTCGCGCGTCACGGGCGTGGGCGAGGTACAGGTGTTCGGTGCGCAGTATGCGATGCGCATCTGGGGCGACCCGGCGAAACTGAATAAGTACCGGCTCACACCCGAAGACGTGCTGGACGCGATCCGCGCGCAGAACAACCAGATCTCGGCCGGCCAGCTCGGCGGTACGCCGGCGGTGAAGGGCCAGGGCTTCACCGCGTCGATCACCGCACAGAACCGGTTGCAGACGGTCGAGGAGTTCGAGCAGATCCTGCTGCGCAGTTCGGCGCAGGGCGGCGAGGTCCGGCTGAAGGACGTCGCCCGCGTCGAGATCGGCGCCGAGAACTACGGCATCGTCGGCCGCTTCAATGGCCAGCCCGCCTCGGGCATCGGCATCAAGCTCGCCGCCGGCGCCAACGCGCTCGAAACCGCGGCAGCGGTGAAGGCGAAGGTCGAGCAGATGAAGGCCTACTTCCCGCCGGGGCTGGAAGTGGTGGTGCCCTACGACACCACGCCGTTCGTCGAGATCTCCATCATGAACGTGGTGGAGACGCTGGTCGAGGCGATCATCCTGGTGTTCCTGGTGATGTACCTGTTCCTGCAGAATTTCCGTGCCACGATCATCCCGACGATCGCCGTCCCGGTGGTCCTGCTCGGTACCTTCGGGATGATGGCGGCATTCGGCTTCTCGATCAATACGCTCACCATGTTCGGCCTGGTGCTCGCCATCGGTCTGCTGGTCGACGACGCCATCGTGGTGGTGGAGAACGTCGAACGCATCATGAGCGAGGAAGGGTTGTCGCCCAAGGAAGCGACCAAGAAGTCGATGGGGCAGATCACCGGGGCGCTGGTCGGCATCGGCTTGGTGCTGTCGGCGGTGTTCGTGCCGATGGCCTTCTTCGGCGGTTCGACCGGGGTGATCTACCGCCAGTTCTCGATCACCATCGTCTCTGCGATGGCGCTGTCGGTGCTGGTGGCGATCGTCTTCACGCCGGCACTGTGCGCGACCATGCTGAAGCCGATCGAGAAGGGCCACGAACACGGCGAAGGTAGCTGGTTTGGCGGTTTCTTCCACTGGTTCAACGGCGTGTTCAACCGCAACACCGGGCGCTACGAGTCGGCGGTGGGCAAGATCCTCGCGCGCAGCGTGCGCTTCCTGGCGATCTATGTCGCCATCGTCGGCGTGCTGGTGCTGCTGTTCTTCCGCATGCCGACGTCCTTCCTGCCGGAAGAGGACCAGGGCGTGATGTTCACCCAGATCATCCTGCCGGCGGGCGCGACCCAGGAACGTACCATCGAGGTGCTGAAAAAGGTCGAGCATCAGTATCTCGAGAACGAGAAGGGCAATGTGCGCTCGGTCTTCGCCGCCGCCGGCTTCAGCTTCGCCGGCCAGGGCCAGAACATGGGCATCGGCTTCGTCAATCTCGAACCCTGGGACAAGCGAGGCAAACCCGGGCAGGACGTGAAATCGATCGCCGGGCGGGCCATGGGCGCGTTCTCGCAGATCAAGGAGGCGATGGTGTTTGCCTTCGTGCCGCCGGCGGTGCTCGAACTCGGCACCTCCAGCGGCTTCAACGTGCAGTTGCAGGACCGCGCCGGCCTCGGCCACGACGCCCTGATCGCCGCGCGCAACCAGTTCCTCGGCATGGCTGCGCAGGACAAGCGCCTGGTCGGCGTTCGTCCCAACGGGCAGGAGGATGTTCCCGAGTACCAGCTCGACATCGACCACGCGAAGGCCGGAGCGCTCGGCGTCTCGGTGGAGGACATCAACGATACCCTCGGCGCCGCCTGGGGCGGCATCTACGTCAACGATTTCATCGACCGTGGCCGCATCAAGAAGGTGTATCTGCAGGCTGACGCCGACGCGCGCATGAAGCCGGAGGATCTCGCCAAATGGTACGTGCGCAACAGGCAGGGCGAGATGGTGCCGCTGTCGGCGTTCACCACCGGGCACTGGGTATACGGCTCGCCGCGCCTGGAACGCTACAACGGCCAGCCTTCTGTCGAGCTGCTCGGCCAGGCGGCGCCGGGTCTGTCGTCGGGCGACGCTATGGCCGCGGTCGAGGAGATCATCGCCAAGCTGCCGACCGGTATCGGCTACGAATGGACCGGCACCTCGTTCGAGGAGCGCCGCTCGGGGACGCAGGCGCCGGCGCTCTACGCCTTGTCGCTGCTGGTGGTGTTCCTGTGTCTCGCCGCGTTGTATGAGAGCTGGTCGGTGCCGTTCGCGGTCATCCTCGTGGTGCCGCTCGGCGTGTTTGGTGCGCTCCTGGCGGCCAGTGGACGCGGGCTGTCGAACGACGTGTACTTCCAGGTTGCGCTGCTCGCCACCATCGGCCTGTCGTCGAAGAACGCGATCCTGATCGTCGAATTCGCCAAGGAGCAGATGGAGAGGGAGGGCAAGGACCTGGTCTCCGCGACTCTTGAGGCCGTGCGCATGCGCCTGCGCCCGATCCTGATGACCTCGCTCGCCTTCGGCTTCGGCGTGCTGCCGCTGGCGATCGCCAACGGCGCCGGTTCGGGCGCGCAGAATGCCGTCGGCACCGGCGTGCTCGGCGGCACGATCGCCGGCACTCTGCTCGGCATCTTCTTCATCCCGCTGTTCTATGTGGTGATCAAGCGTATTTTCGGGAGCAAGCAGCAGGCGGAAGGCGCCGCCCCCACTGTTGCCCCGCAGGAGGTCAAGTGATGTTTCCGCTCCGCACCCTGAGCATCGCGCTCGCCGCCACACTGGCGAGCGCCTGCACCATGATCCCGGACTACCAGCGCCCCGCGGCGCCGGTACCGGAGCATTTTCCCGTCGTGTCGATGCCGGCCGCGACGGCGGCTAGCCAGTCCGCCGAGCCGGCAGCAGCGGCTCCGGCCGATTCCGTCGAAGCGGCGCCCGCCGCGACGGCGCCGGCCGACACCCTCGCCTGGCGCGACTACTTCGCCGAGCCGCGGCTGCAGGAAGTGATCGCTCTCGCACTCGCCAACAATCGGGATCTACGCGTCGCTGCACTCAACATCGAGCAGGCACGCGCGCAGTACCGCATCCGCCGCGCCGACCTGTTCCCGGCGATCGACGTGGTCGGCGGGCAGAGCGCGCAGCGCCTGCCGGGCGACCTCACCGTCAGCGGCGAGTCCGACGTCAGCCGTGTCTATAGCGCGACTGTCGGCTTCTCCGCGTACGAGCTGGATTTTTTCGGTCGCATCCGCAGCCTCAAGGCGGAGGCACTCGAGGTATATCTCGGCACCGAAGAGGCGCGCCGCAGCGCGCAGATCAGCCTGGTGGCCGAGGTCGCCAATACCTGGCTGACTCTTGCGTACGACCGCGAGCGCCAGGCGCTGGCGAAAAGTACCTTCGAGACCCGGCAGGCGTCGCACGACCTGACGCGGCGCAGCTTTGAGGCAGGCGCGGTCTCGGAACTCGATCTGCACCAGTCGGAGACGCTGCTGCAGAGTGCCCGTGCCGACCTGGCGCGCTACACTGCCTTTGTCGCGCAGGACGAGAACGCGCTCGCGCTCGTTGTCGGCGCCCCCGTGGCCGCCGAGTTGCTGCCCGATACGCTCACCGCCACGGTCAGCACTGTGACGGAACTGCCGCCCGGCGTGCCGTCCGAGGTGCTCACCCGCCGTCCCGACATCCTGCAGGCCGAACGCGCGCTGCGTGCTGCCAACGCGAACATCGGCGCTGCACGTGCCGCCTTTTTCCCGCGCGTCACCCTGACCGCCGATGCCGGCACCGCCAGCAACACGCTGGACGGCCTGTTCAGCAGCAATACGGGTACCTGGAGCTTCATCCCGCAGATCCGCATCCCGATTTTCGAGGCCGGCCGGCTGAAGGCGAATCTCGATGTGGCCGAGGTGCAGCGTGACATCCGCGTGGCGCAGTACGAGAAGGCAATCCAGACTGCGTTCCGCGAGGTGGCCGACGCGCTGGCGGAGCGCGCTACGCTCGCCGAGCGGCTCGACGCCCGGCTCAGGCAGGTCGAGGCGACCCGCGCAAGCTTCCGCCTGTCGGATGCGCGTTACCGGGGTGGTGTGGACAGCTACCTCGGACTGCTCGATGCCCAGCGCACGCTGTACGTCGCCGAACTCGAGCTGATTTCCGTGCGCCTGATCGACGCGTCCAACCGGGTGACGCTATACAAGATGCTAGGCGGCGGCTGGCGATGAGTTTCCGGGCAGGGTTGCCATAGAGACCGCCGCGTGACGGTGCCAACGGGCAAGCGCTAGACTATGCTCGAGGTGAACCCTAGAGTTGGCCCACTGTCCCGGACGCTCGCGTGCCGGGCAACGACCTGATACCTGTCCAATGAACGCGGCGCATTTCCAATGCTCGCTCGCCCTCCTCGCCGGTCTAGGCCTCGCGGGATGTGCCGCGGTCGGCCCGGACTATGCGCCGCCCGCCACCGAGGTGCCGGCAGGCTGGAACCGGCTCGATGCCGTAACCGGGACGGTGGCGCGCGACCAGGCACCCGGCGATCTTAGCCAGTGGTGGCAGGGGCTAAACGATCCGCTCTTGTCCGAACTGGTCGACGAAGCCCTGCGGAGCAGTCCCGATCTGCGCAGCGCGCAGGCCCGCTTGCGCGAGGCCCGCGCGCGCCGCACGGTTGCCGCTTCCGCGCGTTTCCCCGGCGTGACCGCCTCCGCCGGCGCCAGCCGCAGCGAGTCGAGCGAACAGGTCGGCAACGGAGACACGCGCAACTACTTCAGCGCCGGCTTCGATGCCAGCTGGGAGGCGGACGTGTTCGGCGGCGTGCGCCGCAGCATCGAGGCGGCCGAAGCCGACCTCGAATCTTCGCGCGCGAATCTGCAGGCAAGCCGAGTGTCGCTGGCCGCGGAGGTGGCATCGAGCTATATCGAGGTGCGCGCCCAGCAGATCCTGCTCGAGATTGCGCGCGTCAACCTGGAGACGCAGTCGGAGACGCTGCAACTCACCGACTGGCGCGCCCAGGCGGGGCTTGTCAGCACCCAGGATGTGGAGCAGGCACGCAGCAACCGTGAGCAGACCCGGGCGCAGATTCCTGCCCTGGAAACCAGCCTGGCCCAAGCGGAACATACGCTGGACAACCTGCTGGGCCGCGTACCGGGAACCCTGCATGCGCGCCTTGCCACGGCTGTCGAGCTGCCGGTCATCCCCGCGCAGATCGCGGTCGGCATTCCGGCCGACACGCTGCGCCAGCGTCCTGACGTGCGGGTCGCAGAACGCACGCTGGCTGCGGAAACCGCCCGCGTGGGCGTGGCTGAGGCAGCACGCTATCCGGCCTTCAACCTATCGGGCTCGATCGGTCTCGAGGCGCTTACCTTTGGTGCCCTCGGCGACAGCGGCGCCGCCACCTCGTCGCTCTTCGCCGGCATTACCGCACCGGTCTTCGATGCCGGGCGCCTGCGTGCCCAGGTAGAGATCCAGGACGCAGTGCGCGAGCGGGCGCAGGTGGCTTACGAACAGGCCGTGCTCGTTGCGCTGCAGGACGTGGAAAATGCGCTGGTCGAACTTGCGCGCAACCTCGAGCGCGGCGAGGCGCTGTCGAATGCAGTCGACGCCGCCCGCAGCGCGGCCGAGCTTGCGCGGCAGCGCTATAGCGCCGGTCTGATCGATTTCCAGTCGGTGCTCGACAGCGAACGCAGCGTACTCGTGCTCGAGGAGAGTTACGCGCGCAACCGCACCAACGGCGTGCAGGCGCTGATCCGTTTGTACAAGGCGCTGGGCGGCGGCTGGTCGCCACAGACTGAAACCCGCCCGGCCGACAAGGACGCTCCATGAACGATCCCAACACTTCTCAAGCCAAGCAGGGCCCCGCCCTGAAGCAACTTCTCGCAGCCAGATCCGGAGGCCTGTTTTCAGGGCGCTGGCTGTGGCTGGCTGGCGCACTGATGGTGATTGCCGTTGCGGCCTGGCTGTTGCTGCGTTCCGGCGAAGACAAGGCTGCGCCGCGCTACACGACCGAAACGGCTACACTCGGCACGCTGGTGGTCAAGGTCTCCGCCACCGGCAAGCTGCAGCCGACCAACACGGTGGATGTTGGAAGCGAACTTTCCGGCATCGTCGACAAGGTTTACGTCGACGATAACGATGAGGTGAAAAAGGGCCAGATCCTGGCGCAGCTGGACCTGTCCAAGCTGCAGGATGCGGTCGCGAAATCGCGCGCCAGCCTCACTGCAACCGAGGCGCAGGTGCTGCAGGCGCAGGCCACGGCTGCGGAAGCGCGTGCAACGCTTGCCCGCTACCAGCAAGTATCGGAGCTGTCCGGCGGCAAGGTGCCGTCCAG
>JANJWF010000086.1 GCA_024709685.1 Thiobacillus sp. | reverse complement strand
CCGATCGTCATGCCGAACAGGAACACCCAGCCGCTGGGGTCGCCGTTGGTGACGGTGGCGAAGAAGGCGCCGATGTTGCAGCCCATCGCGAGGCGGGCGCCGATGCCCATCAGGGTGCCGCCGACGATGGCGAAGAACGCGGTCTCCCAGCTCGGCAGCTTCCACTTGAACTCGCGGCGCGAGAGCGCCATCACGGCGGCGCCGAGGATGATGCCGATCGACATGAAGCCGGGCGCGTTCAGCAGGGGATTGGGCAGGCCGTTGTCGAGGCCGAAGAAGATGCTGTCCATGCTGTCGATGCCGAGCTTCTGCATGATCCAGCCGCCCCACTGCGCTTCCTGGGTGGTGATGTACCAGTAGCCCGGATCGAACACGGTGTCCTGGATCGACAGGCCGTTGGTGTAGCCCATCGCCACCAGCAGCTCGCCGAAGTTGAAGATGCCGTAATGCTCGCGCAGCGCACCGGTGACGTACATGTGCAGGCCGGCGAGGATGCCGAGACCGATGCCGGCGATCGCGGTGTTTTTCGACGACGTGCACATCGCCCACAGACCGGCGAACTCGTCGGCCAGCGTCGGCGTGGCCTTGCCGCTGCGGCGCAGGTAGCTCTTGCGGTAGTACAGGACGTACAGCGCGACCAGGATTATCGCGACCGGCAGGATCGCGGTCAGCAGTGTGTTGGCGAGGATGATGCCGCGCGCGGTCTCGGCCATGCCGAGTATCTCCGCCATGGTGGTGCCCTTGAGACCCCAGATGTAGCCGGCGGTGAAGATGTCGAACCAGCCCTTGGTAACCGTCAGTTCGGCCGGCATGTCCTGCGCCGCGGCGGTATCGAGCCACGACTGCGGCACCAAAGCATCCCACCAGCCGCTGGCGCTGACGACGATGGCCTGCGAGAACGAGATGGCGACGATCACCAGCATCGAGTTCATGTTGCCCTCGCCCGTCTTGTACAGCGATCCGGACGCGCAGCCGCCGGTGAAGACGATGCCGAAGCCGAAGATCGCGGCGCCGATGACGATGTGCCAGCCCATCGCATTGGGATGGAAGGTGCTGAAGCCGGCCAGCGAAACGATGGCGGCGACGACTGCATACAGCGCCACCGCGATCATCACGCCGACCGCCATGCGCGGCACCTTGACCGCGAACAGGTCGCGCACCGCCGACGCCATGCAGAAGCGGCCGTATTGCAGCAGGGCGCCGTAGGCGAGGCCGAACCACACGTAGACCAGCATGTAGACGAAGCGCGTGTCGAGCGACAGCGCCCACAGCGACCCCGCGATTACCAGCGTCAGCACACCCATCGCCTGCAGATTGTTCTTTCTGAACAACCATGGCACATCCATGGTTGCGGGACTCGTCGTCGCCATATTCATTACCGCTTCTCCTTGAAATGCCTGCGGTCTTGCAGACCGCCTCCGTTCATAAACTCTTGCGCAGGTACATGCGCCAATGTTCCCCGTCGCGGACCGTCGCGACGTGGACACAGTTGAGCGCCTGCGCCAGCGCGGGAAATCCCTCGACCGCGGCCGGGTTGTCCGAGACCACCTCGATGACTTCGCCCGGCTGGACCTCGCCCACGACCTTCATCGTCAGCAACTGCGGGCGCGGACACATGGCGCCGAGGCAGTCGACCGAGCGCACCAGCCTGAGCCTGCCGACACCCGAAATCTCGACTTCCCTGTCGATGGGATCGATCGGAACGGCTCGCTGCTCGCGAAAGTGTTCAAACCAGTCGACAACGTGCATGCACGTGCTCCGAAATACATTGCCTGTCTTTAAGCATATTGCATGCCACAACCTATTTTCGTTTGAAAACATCGTGTTACGCTCCTTGCCTGTTTTCGTGCGGGTGAAAAATGCAATGGCGACGGTTTTCCGGTTTGACGCGGCTGTCTTTTGCAACGGTCCGCAGTCGGCCTTGGCGCCTGCAATGTTCCGCACTGGGTTTCGTCGACCGCATCAGATGCTGAGGATGCGGTTTTTCAGCGCCGGCGCGCCCGCGCGGGAGAATCGAGCGGGAGTTCGTGAAACGTAGCGCACGAGCCAGAGACCGCCACGGGCAAAATCCTGTGGCCGATTCGGCGTTTCCGGTGGGACCTGGGGTGCTGGCGGATCAGCGGCCGATGCGGATGGCACGACTGCCGTCCGCCTGCGCCGGGCCGATGAGGCTCAGCAAGCGTTCCAGTTCTGCCCGGCCGGCCGGCGCCGGACGCGCCAGGCCGGAGAAATTCAGGCCATCTTGCGTTCGCCACAGGCCCGATCCCTGCAGCTCGAGGGCGCCACCCTCGGTCGACAGCTCGATCGCGACGCCTCGGTCGGTGCCTTCGAGGTCGGCCCGGTAACTGCCGAGCGGCCGGTTTAGCCGGCCCGACACTGCGTCGCGCCAGCGGAGCGTGGCCTTGCCGTCGATGCTGCCACGCCCGAAGGCCAGGCGCTCGGCTTCAAGGAACAGCCTGCCGCCCGGCTGCCACAGGTCGAGATCGGGCGAAAACCGGCCCAGCAGGCCTGCCGGCAGCTCGGCACGGACCTCCCGCAGTTCGCGGTCCCCCCCGCCTGCGCGCAGCGTCGCCGCAGCATCGATGCCGGCGCCGGCAAGTTGCACGCGGTAGCCGAGACGGCCGGTGAAAACGTCGAGCGGCCTCAGTTGCCAGTTCAAGCTGCCGAGTGGCTGGGCGTTGGCCGCCGCCCGTACCCAAAGGCCTGCCGCCCGGCCGTTCCATACGCTGCCCTCAGGCTGCTCCAGCCACACGGCCTGCTGGGTGAAGTGCGGCAGCGCCCATGCCAGGATGCTGGCCGGCGTCCACGCCAACAGCAACGCGAGGTAGACCAGCGCGGCCAGCAGGTAGTGCGGCCAGCGCAAGCGAAAAGGCTTCTGGTCCGCCATCAGCCGCCCGCCAGCACCGCGTCGATCCTGACCATGCCCGGTTCATCGCGGGCCTCGATGCGCGCCGATTCCACCCGCACCGCGTGGCTCGCCTGCAGGTCGCCCAGCCAGCCAAGCCAGGCGTCGAACGCCACGTCCGGCAGGACCACCTGCACGCGGCCGTCATCCTGCGGGGTGATGGATTCAATGCGCTCGCGCAGACCGATGGCCTTCGCACGCTGATCGATGACGGCCGCAAGGCTGCCGCCTTGCTGGGCCGGCACGGGGCGGGCCTTGAGGCGTCCGACTTCCAGCGCGTCCTGCTGCAGTTGGCGCGCCTGGGCGCGCAATTGCGGCAGCGCCTGGCGCAGCTGCGCCGCTTCACGCTGCATCGGCAGCCAGCCGTAGGCGTATCCCAGCGCCAGCACCAGCAGCGCGGAACCCCCGGCGAGCACGAGACGCTCGCGCGGCGCGCGTGAACGCCAGAACTGGATCAACTGCTTTTTCATGACGTGGTTCCCGTGATCACGATGCGCGTCAGAGACGGCGCCGCCGCGCTGCCGGCGTCCTGCAGCTGGCCGGCCAGCCCGGCGCCGGTCAGACGCCTGAACAGCGCGTCGGCCGCCGCCCGGTCGGGCAGTGCGAGTTCGAGGCTGAGCTGGCTGGCTTCGTAGCGGACCGTGCGCAGACGGCTGCGGCTCGTCGGGTCGAACGCCGTTGCCGTACGCGCAAGCAGCGGCACGAAATCGAGCGGTGACACCTGCCCAGCGGCACGGCGCAGGTCGGCGAGGTTGCGCTGCATCTGCAAGGGTGCGTCGACCACCACGCGCGCGTCAGGGAAGGCCTCGCGAAAGCTTTTTTCCATCGCTGCCTGCAATTGCTGCTTCTCGCGCTTCAGGAGCCACCACTCGGCCGTCGTCGCCCCGACCTGCAGCAGGACGATCAGCCCGGCGAGCATCAACGGCAATCGGAGGCTGGGCCACCACTCGCGCACCGGACCCGACGGCGCGAACGCACCCTGCAGCAGATCGATGCCGCCGATCGCGACCTCTGGATGCTGCAGCGGCGCCCACGGCTCGCCGATTTCCACCGCCATGCCGAGCGAGTGGCGCCATGCCTCCGCGTCGGGTGGCGGCGTGTCCTCTGGCAGGCGCAGGCTCAGCCGGCTCGGCAGCGCGCCCGCCGAGCGCGCGTCGGCCGCACAGAGCAGCAGCGCCGGGGGCGGCTGTCCGCCCGAACCACCGTCGAGACTCATGCCCGCCTGCGCACCGCTGCGCAGGAATCCGCCGCGGCCGTCCCACACCACCGCCCAGCCGTCGGCCGGCAGCGCGGGCAGCAGGATTTCCGGCCAGGCGCTGCGCGGGCGCAGGCCGGCTCCGGACAGGCGCGCCAGCACCCGCGCCAGCCAGGCCTTGTCGATCGCTGCCAGCGCGGTCTCGCCATCGGCGAGGGTGGAGCCGGCGGCCACGTGCACCGCGTCGGGTTCGCCCCCCAGCTTGTCCTCGATCGCATAGGGCAGCAGTTGCCTGATTTTCTGCTTGCTGCCGTGCGGCAGCCGCGCCCGGGTCAGCAGCACCAGTTCGGCCGGGATCACCAGTTCGCAGGCGTCGGCACGCGGCATGGCGGCTGCTGTGTCGGTACCGGCCTCGAGTGTCTCGCCGCGCGCGCCGATGCGGCACCACCGCAGCCTGGCGTCGGGCTCGGCGTCGGGCCAGTTCGGAGGAATATGGATGCGCAGCAGGCTCATGGTCGATTGGATTGGATCAGATATTCTTTTGCCACACCAGCTTTGGCCAGGCGGTCGACTCGCGTTCCAGCAGCGCCTCGTAGCCGACTTTCGCACGGCCGAAGCGGGCATGCCCGGACACCAGGAAATAATGGCTGCCGACGCCGAGGAGCGTGTCGTTGACCTGCGTCACGGTCTTCGGCAGCCGGGCACGGAAATCCGCGATGTCCTTGAAGGGCTGCCCCTTGCGCGCCGTCACCAGCGCACGCGCCTCGTCGAGCGCCAGGCCGGTGAGCGCCGCGGCCAGCACTTCCGCCGGCGCGGTGTTGACGTTGACCTGCGTCGGCTGCGGCAATGCGGTGACGAAGGGACGCAGGCGTGCCAGCGTCGCGGCGTCGAAGCCCTTGACCCGCGCGAGCCCGTCCACGGTCGTCAGTGCCCGGTTGGCGGCGCGGTAGGGTGGCTCGAGCCCGAGGTAGTCCATGTCCTCGGCGCCGCCCGGATAGCTCACCTCGCCATCGGGGTCGATCCAGTCGACGACCGCGTTGGCGAGATCGGGCGGCAGGTCGAGCAGTTCCAGCAGCCTGCGGAACAGCGCGAGGTCGCTCGCACTGGTCCTGCCTCCGCGCACCAGGCTGTTGAGGTTGAACAGCCCCTGCTGGTCGGCGACGCCGCCAGCCAGTTCGCCCCCTTCCACCGGCAGCGGCGCCAGCGGCTGCGCCCAGCCTTCATCCAGGTGGTCGACAGCGCTCTCCCGCGCGTCCTGCGCCAGCGCCGCGCGAGCCCACTGGAGCGCCGTCAGCGCGACGACCCGGCTTTGCGCCCGCTCATTGAGGTTTTCCACCTGGCGCACCCACAGTTGCTGCTGCCACGCCATGAACGAAGCTGCGCTCGCCACCAGCGCGACGACCAGGATGGCGGTGATGACGGCCACGCCGCGCTGCCGCTTCATGGCAGGGCGAACACTCGCGTCACGGTTCCGCCGTGGTCGAGCTAGACCATCACTTCGACTGCGGCGGGCAGCGGCACGGCCACGCCCGGCAGCGGCCAGCGCGGCTGCCAGGTGCCGCCCCTGTCGAGGTATCGCAGTTCGAAACGCTTCACCCGATCGAGCAGCACATGCACCGCCGGCTCGCTGTGCGGCGCCTGATCGAGCACCGGCCAGACGAGCTGCTCGATGCTGCCGTTGTTGAGCCGGTAGGCGTGACGCTGCACATCCGCCGGCACGCCGGTCACCCACGCCATGCCCATGCGGGATAGGCTCAGCTGTGCATCGGTCGGGCCGAGCGCCTGCGGATTGCCGATCAGCGCCGGCTGCATCAGGTCGCTGCTGTCGCGCACCGGCCGATTCACCACCATGCCGAGGTCCTGCTCCAGCTGCGCCAGCGTCAGCGCGATGTCGCGCCAGCGCCGGTTGTCCTCGGTCAGGTGCGCGCGCGTTTCCAGCACTGCGGTCAGCCCGCGGTAGGCGAGCAGCGACATCAGCGCAAAGATGGTCAGCGCGACCAGCATTTCCACCAGGGTAAAGCCGCGCTGCGTCATCGGGTCTCGGCACGTGACAGGTAGCCGGTCAACCGCGCCAGCCGATGGGCTTCACCCTGCCTGCTGACGCTGATCTCGATGCGCCGGAAGCCCGTGTTGGGCGTTGCACTGACGGTTTCACGCCAGCTCAGCGTCAAGCCTGCCTGCTCCGCTTCGCCCTCGCGCGTACCCAGCCCGGGCCACGCACGCCGTGCCTGCAGCTCGGCCAGGCGGTTCTGCGCCACCCAGCTGGCGAGCAGCCGCTCCCTGAGTTCGCCCGAACTGTCGGCCATCATCGCCGATGCGCGGCTGCCGGCGGCGAGCGCGACCGCCAGGATCGCCAGCGCCACCAGCACCTCGATCAGGGTGAAGCCGCGCTGTTGTCGCCGACCACGCACCGGCGCCCTGGTGCGCTCCGGGATGTTTGCCGCGAAAGCCTGCGCTTTGCCACCGACCGCATTCGGCCCGGGGGCGGGCCTCCTACAGACGTCCCGCGCGGACGGCGCCGAGTCGGGCTCAACGCAGGTGGCGCCATACCGGGTTCGATCATCTTGTAGGAGCGGCGCCCTCGCCGCGATGGCCTGCACCTCGGCACCGTCTGCATTCGGCCCGGGGGCGGGCCTCCTACATTCAGGTTTCATCATCGGCTGCAGGGTGCAGGATTTTGCAGCACGCCTCATTCGGCCCCCTCCGCATGCTCGACCTGCACCCGGCCGAGGCTGTCGCCGCGGAGGCGGACGTGCGCCGCGTTGAGCCCGAGGTCGGCGGTAAACGGCGCATTGCTGCCGGAGGGCGAGAACAGCAGATGATCGCCGGCAGCCAGCATGACCTGGTTCACCTGCAGCGCGAGCAGCTTCACGCCACTGGCCAGCGGACGATCCTGCAGCAGCTCGTCGCCGCTGCGCGGCACCCACTCGTTTTCTGCGTCGAGCGTCCAGAAGCGGTAGCGCCCGGCTTCCACCGAAAAACCGATCGGCTCGCCCGAAGCGACCGCCTGATCGCGTGTCTGCTCCAGCAGCAGCGCGAGGCGCTGCGCCTCGTTCGCCAGCGTGCCCTGGTCGTCGGGCATCAGGCGCACGCTCGCCAGTCCCACCACGATCCCGATAATGACGAGCACCGCCAGGATTTCGATCAGAGTGAATCCACTCTGCTTCGTTCGATCGTTGCGTAGGCGCACCCGCTCGGGGTCGGCCGCATTCGGCCCGAGGGCGGGGCTCCGGCATCCGTGCGAAACCGGGGCATTCGCCCTGAAGGCGGGTTCGATCACCGGTGCTACAGCTGCCACGAACCGATGTCCGCGTCGTTGCCCTCGCCGCCCGCTGCGCTGTCCGCCCCCAGGCTGAAGATGTCGACCTCGCCGTGCACCCCGGGATTCAGGTACTGGTAAGGGGCGCCCCAGGGATCCTTGGGCAGGCGCTCGAGATAGCCGCCAGCCTTCCAGTTGTCGGGAATCGGCCCAGAAGCGGGCTTTTCCACCAGCGCCTGCAGGCTCTGCTCGGTGGTCGGATAGCGCAGGTTATCGAGGCGGTACAGGTTGAGCGCCTGCTTGATCGTCGCGATATCCTGCCTGGCCGCGACGATGCGAGCCTCGTCGGGACGCCCCATGATCTTCGGTACCACCAGCGCCGCGAGGATGCCGAGGATCGCCACCACCACCATGATCTCGATCAGGGTGAAGCCATGTACGGGTTTGCAGCGTCTGCCGGGGCCGGATGTCATGCCGTGTCCTTTCATTCCAGTTCAAAATCAGCGGGAGCAAAAAATGCCCGCCTCACAAAAATTCAGCCGTCATCAGCGCACCAGCTGGTTCATCTCGAAGATCGGCAACAGGATCGCCAGTACGATCACCAGCACCACGCCGCCCATCACCACGATCAAGAGCGGCTCCAGCAGACTGGTCAGCCCCATCACGCGGTTTTCCATCTCGCGGCTCTGCTGCTCGGCGGCGCGTTCGAGCATGTGCACCAGGCGGCCGCTCGCCTCGCCGCTGGCGATCATGTGCACCAGCATCGGCGGAAACAGCTTTGCAGCGGCGAGCGCGCGAGAAAGGCTGCCTCCCTCGCGCACGCGACGCGCTGCCTCCTCCACCGCCTGCCGCATCGGCAGGTTACCCACCACGCCGGCGCCGGCCTGCAGCGCGGCCAAGAGCGGCACGCCGCTGCCGACCAGGATGCCGAGCGTGCTCGCCAGCTGCGAGCTATTGACGCCGCGTACCATCGTTCCCACCAGCGGCAGCCGCAAGAGCAAGCGATGGAAGCGCAGGCGCGGCCCGGGGTGGGTGAGCGCACGGCGCGCCGCCCATGCCGCCACAACGATCGCGATCAACCACAGCCACCAGCTGGCGCGCAGGAAATCGCTCAGCCCGATCAGCGCACGAGTCAGCCACGGCAGCGTCTGGTTGGTGTTGGCGAACACGCTCACCACCTGCGGCACCACGTAGGTCAAGAGGCCAAGCACGACGGCGCCCGCCACCAGCGTAACGATCGCCGGATAGACGAAGGCGAGCCCGACCTTCTGCCGCAGCGCCTGGTGCGACTCGGTGTAGTCGGCGAGCCGCTCCATCACCTCGCCCAGCTTGCCCGACTGCTCGCCCGCGGCGACCAGGGTGACGTAGAGCTCGGGAAACACGCGCGGGTATTTCTGCAGCGCGCGCGCGAGCGAATGCCCGGCCAGCACCTCGCCGCGCACGCCCGCAAGCACGTGGCGCTGGTAGTCGGTGTCGGCCTGCTCGATCAGTGCGTTGAGCGTCTGTTCGACCGGCAGACCGGCCGCCAGCAGGGTCGCGAACTGGCGCGTGATCAGCGAGAGCTGCGCACCCGACAGCCGACGGCGCCAGGTGAAGCTGCCCCCGCCCGTCACCGCGGCCTCGGTGAGCGCTTCGACCGCGGCGACGAGGAGGCCCTGCTCGCGCAGCTTGGCGCGCAGCTGGCGCGCGGTGTCGGCCTCGAGCACGCCCTTCTGCAGGTGGCCGGCGGCGTCGTAGGCTTCGTAACGGAATGCGGCCATGCGTCTGCGGCGCTCAGCTTTCGCGCGTCACGCGCAGCACTTCCTCGAGCGTGGTGTCGCCGCCGCGCACCCAGCGCATGCCGTCGGCGCGCATGCCGACCATGCCGTACGCCAGGGCGTGTGCGCGCAGATCCTGCTCGGACGCGCCGTCGTGGATCATGCGGCGCATCGGCTCGTCGACCGTGAGCAGCTCGTAGATGCCGGTGCGGCCGCGATAGCCGGTGAGATTGCAGCCGGGGCAGCCAACCGCACCGAAGAGCGGCCCGTCCAGCGCCGGCAGCCCGATCGCGGCGATTTCCTTCTCGCCCGGCGTGTGCGGCTGGCGGCACACCGGGCACAGTCGGCGCACCAGGCGCTGGCCGAGCACACCCAGCAGGCTCGACGCCAGCAGGAAGGGCTCGACCCCCATGTCGATCAGGCGCGTCACCGAGCTGGCGGCGTCGTTGGTGTGCAGCGTCGCCAGCACCAGATGGCCGGTCAAGGACGCCTGCACCGCGATCTGCGCGGTTTCGAGGTCGCGGATCTCGCCGATCATGATGACGTCCGGGTCCTGCCGCAGGATCGCCCGCAGCGCGCGGGCGAAGCTGAGATCGATGCGGGCATTGGCCTGGGTCTGACCGATGCCGTCGAGGTCGTACTCGATCGGGTCTTCGACCGTCATGATGTTGAGCGTCTTCGCGTCGAGGCGCGACAGTGCCGCATACAGCGTGGTGGTCTTGCCGGA
>JANJWF010000051.1 GCA_024709685.1 Thiobacillus sp. | reverse complement strand
ACCACGTCTTCATGGAGCCCGACCGCCTCGAACAGTTGCGCGCCGCGGTAGCTCGCCACCAGCGAGATGCCCATCTTGGAGAGCACCTTGTAGAGGCCCTTGTCCATGCCCTTGCGAAAATTGGCCAGCGCCTTGTCGAGGTTGGGCTTGATCTCGCCGGTCCTCACGAATTCGCCGATGACCTGGTAGGCGAGGTAGGGGTAGACGGCGGTCGCGCCGTAGCCGATCAGGCAGGCGTAGTGGTGCGGGTCGCGCACGGTGCCGGTTTCCACCACGATGTTCGCGTTGCAGCGCAGCCCGGCATCGATCAGCGCGTGGTGCACGGCGCCGGTGGCGAGGAGCGCGTGGATCGGCATGCGGTCGCGGGCGACGTTGCGGTCGCTCAGCACGAGAATCACCTTGCCCGCTTTCACCGCATCGATCGCGCGCGCCGTCAGCGTGCGCAGCGCGCCTTCCAGCACGGTCGCCACCGGGTCATAGTGCAGGTCCAGCGTACATACGGCGAACGCCGGGTCGTTCAGGTTCAAGAGCTTGTCGAACGCCTCCTTCGACAGCAGCGGCGTATGCACTTCCACGCGGTGCGCGTGCGCCGGACTCTCCTCGAACAGGTTGCGCTCGGGGCCGAAGGCGGTGTTGAGCGACATCACGATCGCCTCGCGGATCGGGTCGATCGGCGGGTTGGTGACCTGCGCGAACTGCTGGCGCAGGTAGTCGAACGGCGAGCGCACCTTCTGCGAGAGCACCGCCATCGGCGTGTCGTCGCCCATCGAGCCGATCGCCTCGGCGCCGTCCTCGGCCATCACGCGGATGAGTTGGTCGCGCTCCTCGAAACTCACGTTGAAGAGCTTCTGGTGGGTCAGCAGCGTGGCGGCGTCCATCGCCGACATGTCGGCGTCCTGGTTGATCGAGAGCTCCAACTTCACCGCGCTGCTCTTCAGCCAGTCGCGGTAGGGCTGTGCGCCTTTCAGTTCATTGTCGATGTCCTCGGACATCAGGAGGCGGCCGGTCGCAAGATCGGCGGCGATCATCTGGCCCGGCTTGACGCGGCCCTTCTTCTCGACGTTGGCCGGGTCGATCTGCCACACCCCGACTTCCGAAGCGATGGTGAGGATGCGGTCCTTGGTCAGCACCCAGCGCGCCGGACGCAAGCCGTTGCGGTCGAGCGTGCAGACGGCGTAGCGGCCGTCGGTCAGCACCACGCCGGCGGGGCCGTCCCACGGCTCCATGTGCATCGAGTTGTATTCGTAGAACGCGCGGATATCAGCGTCCATTGATTCGACGTTCTGCCACGCCGGCGGGATCACCAGGCGCAGCGCACGGAACAGGCCCGCGCCGCCCATCACCAGGCCCTCGACCATGTTGTCGAGGCTCATCGAATCGGAGCCGTTGGTGCCGACGATCGGACGGACGGCGTCCATGTCGGGGATCAGGGGTGTCGCGAACTTCTGCTCGCGCGCGCGGCTCCAGTTGCGATTGCCCTGCACCGTGTTGATCTCGCCGTTATGCGCGAGGTAGCGGAACGGCTGCGCCAGGCGCCACTGCGGCCAGGTGTTGGTCGAGAAACGCTGGTGGAACACCACCAGGCTCGACGCGAAGCGCGCGTCGTTGAGGTCGGGGAAGAACACCGGCAGCTTGTCCGGCATCACCAGGCCCTTGTAGCTGATTACGCGGCACGACAGCGTCGGCAGGTAGAACACCGGATCGCTCGCCTGCAGCGCCTTTTCGGCCTGGCGGCGGCCGATATAGAGCTTGCGCTCGAATTCGTCTTCGGAAAGACCCGCGGCCGCGTTGACGAAAACCTGCTCGATATGCGGCAGCGACGCCAGCGCCGACTCGCCGCATACCGACGGATCGGTCGGCACCTGGCGAAAGCCGGCGACGCTCAACCCTTGCGCTTCCAGTGCGGCCTTCAGCGTGGCGCGCGCATGCGCCTGCGGCGCCGCGTCGCGTGACAGGAACACCAGGCCGGCGGCGTACGTTTCGCCGAGCTTGAAGCCGGCTTCGGATGCCACCGCGCGCAGAAACGCATCCGGCTTCTTGAACAGCAGGCCGCAACCGTCGCCTGACAGGCCGTCGGCCGCGATCGCGCCGCGGTGCGTCATGCAGGCGAGCGAGCCGATGGCGTTCTGCACCAATGCGTGGCTAGGTCGGTCGTCGATTTGCGTGATCAGGCCAAAGCCGCAGCTGTCCTGTTCGAAATCGGGCGAATACAGCGTACCGTCCAGCCAGCGTTGTCGTTCTTCCATGTTATCGGCGTCTGTCCAAAGGCGACCCCGCGGGGGGTGGCCGAAAAAAAAGGGGGGAGAAATTTTAATGCCGCCCGGCCTCGTGGCGCAAGCCCCGCTAACCCCTGGCGACCGAGGGGTTTAAGCCGGTATCCCGGGAGCCGGGGCGATAGCCGGCTTGCTTGCCTATGCTGACGGAGGAGGGCGAGACGCGATGAGGCTATTGAGCTGGAACATTCAGTGGGGCCGCGGTCTCGATGGTCGGGTCGACCTCGCGCGCATCCTGCGGACCATTCATGCGCTCGGCGAGTTCGACGTCGTCTGCTTGCAGGAAGTCGCGGTCAATTTCCCCGGCCTGCCCGGCAGCCGCGGCGAGGACGAGGTCGCTGAACTCGCGGTCGGCCTGCCCGGCTACACCGCCGTATTCGGTGCGGCGACCGACGTGCCCGACGGCCGCGGCGGCCGCAGCCAGTTCGGCAACGCCATCTTTTCCCGCCTGCCGGTCGGCCAGGTGTGGCGCCACCTGCTGCCGTGGCCGGCCGAACTCGACGCACCCAGCATGCAGCGCGTGCTGGTCGAAGCCGTGGTGACCGCGGACGTCGGCCCGCTGCGCGTGCTGACCACGCACCTGGAGTATTACTCGCGGCGCCAGCGCCAGTCCCAGATCGATGCCATTCGCCGCCTGCACACGGAGGCCTGCGCCATGTCGGCGCGTACGCTGCTGCTCAAAGAGCAGGGCGGCGCGTTCGAAGTATTTCCCCGCAGCGTCGAGGCGATCCTGTGCGGCGACATGAACTTTCCCGCCACTGCACCCGAACGTGCGCAGATTCTCGCTCCGTTTGCCGACGGCACGCCCGGCTTCGAGGACGCCTGGGAGGTGCTGCATCCCGGTGTGCCGCACGCCCCCACGGTCGGCATCCACCCGGTGGATTTCGTCGACCAGCCCGAATGCTTCGATTTCGTGTTCGCCACCAGCGGGCTTTCCGGTCGCCTCAGGGCGCACGGTATCGACGCCGCGACCGCGGCGTCGGACCATCAGCCGGTGTGGGTCGAGCTGGCCTGACGACGATGCGCGGCGAGCCGCCGCGCGCCCGCCGTCGACTACTTCTTCCCGGCCCCCTGCGCCGCGTCTTCGTTTGTCTCGAACGCCCTGTCTGCTGCCGCTTTGGTGGCCTCGACAGCTTTCCGCGCCGCGTCGCGGGTTTCTTCGGCGGCTTTCAGCGCAACCGTTTTGCCGGAGCGGGCCGCGTGCTTGGCGGACGCTTCTGCCTTCGTCAAGGCAGCCTTCGCAGCGACGGCGGCTTTGTTGGCCGCTCGTTCGACGTCCTGCGCGGCCTCCCTAGTGGCGGCGGTGGCTTTTCTGGTGGCTTCGCCGGCTTTGCTTGCGGCCAGTTTTGCGGCGTCTTCAGCGTCTTTCGCCGCCTCTCTCGCCGCCTCGGCCGTTTTCTGGGAGGCTTCGCTGACTGCCAGTTCAGCCTTTTCCATGGCGACCTTGGCGGCCTCTGCCGCTTTTCGCGTGGCGTCTTTCGCTTCCTCTGCGGCCTGTTTCGCAGCGTTCTCCGCTTTTTGCGCCGTCGCCTTGGCTCCGTCCGCCGGCCTCGTTGCCGGCTCTTCGGCGGCCCATCCATTCATGCCGGCCAGCAATGCCGACAGGATCAACCATTTTTGCAGTTTCATCGCGTCTTCTCCTTGCGGTTCGGGGACAGGGACGTCCGCCCGGACGCTGCCCTGGATTCCTCATCATAGACATGGACCGGTGCATGGATAACGCCGGCAATCCGGGTTGCTATGCTCAGACGTGAGGGGGTGAATCGAATATGGCGGTTTCGCGCGGCAACTCCACCACACGTGGCGCCGAACGGGAGCGCATCATCGCGCAAGACGGCGACCGCCCGGAGTGGCGACGCTGGGGGCCGTACCTCAGCGAACGCGAGTGGGGGACCGTGCGCGAGGACTACAGCACGCGTGGCGACGCCTGGGCCTATTTCACCCACGACCAGGCGCGCAGCCGTGCGTACCGCTGGGGCGAGGACGGCATTGCCGGCCTGTGCGACAAGTACCAGCACCTGTGCCTGGCCCTGGCGCTGTGGAACGGCCAGGACCCCTTCCTCAAGGAACGGCTGTTCGGACTCACCAACCCGGAAGCCAACCACGGCGAGGACGTGAAGGAGCTCTATTACTACCTCGACGCCACGCCCTCCCACTCCTACCTCAGGATGCTGTACAAATATCCCCAGTGCGCTTTTCCCTACGCGCAACTGCTGGAGGAGAACCGGCGTCGGGGCAGGACGATGCCGGAGTTCGAGCTGGCCGACAGCGGCGTGTTCGACGACGGCCGCTATTTCGACGTTTTCGTCGAATACGCCAAGGCGGGGCCGCACGACATCCTGATGCAGGTCACCGCCCACAACCGGGGCACCGACGACGCCCCCCTGCACCTCCTGCCGCAGCTCTGGTTCCGGAACGAATGGGCGTGGGGCGATCCGGAGGCGAAGCCCGAAATCTCGATCGACGACAGCGGCGGCATTGTGGCCCGCCACGCCAAACTCGGCACCTACCACTGCTACTTCGACGGCGCCCCCGAACTGCTGTTCTGCGACAACGAAACCAACACGCAGCGTCTGTACGGCGTGCCGCAAGCGGGCTATTCCAAGGATGCCTTCCACGAGCGCGTGGTCCAGGGCAGGCTCGATGCCGTCAACCCGGCGCGCACCGGCACCAAGGCGGCCGGGCTTTTCGTTCTTAGCGTGCCGGCCGGCGGCAGCGCGGCGGTTCGCCTGCGCCTCGCCGACACGCCGCTGGGCCAGCCGTTCCAGGACTTCGCCGAGCGATTGGCGCAGCGCCACGCCGAGGCCGACGCCTACTACGACGAACTGCAGGCCGGCATCGACGACGCCGAGGCGCGGCTGATCCAGCGCCAGGCGCTTGCCGGCCTGATCTGGAGCAAGCAGTTCTATTTCTTCGACGTGCCGCGCTGGCTGGACGGCGATCCGGGCATGCCCGCGCCCCCGCCGCAACGCCGACACGGCCGCAACAGCGACTGGGGCCACCTCAACAACGCCGACGTCATCTCGATGCCCGACAAGTGGGAATATCCCTGGTACGCGGCGTGGGACCTGGCCTTCCACTGCATTCCGCTGGCCATGATCGATCCCGCGTTCGCCAAGGAACAGCTCGTTTTGATGACGCGCGAGTGGTACATGCACCCCAACGGGCAGATCCCGGCCTACGAGTGGGCGTTCGGCGACGTCAATCCGCCGGTTCACGCCTGGGCTGCATGGGAGGTATACAGGACCGAGCGCGACGCCAATGGAGGCAAGGGCGACACGGCGTTTCTCGAGCGCATCCTGCACAAGCTCTTGCTCAACTTCACCTGGTGGGTAAACCGCAAGGACCCCGCCGGCCACAACGTTTTCCAGGGCGGCTTCCTCGGCCTCGACAACATCGGCGTGCTCGACCGCAGCCGTCCGCTGCCGGGCGGCGGCACCATCAATCAGGCGGACGGCACCAGCTGGATGGCGATGTACTGCCTCAACCTGATGCGCATCGCCCTCGAGCTTGCGCAGATCAACCATGTCTACGAGGACATCGCGACCAAGTTCTTCGAGCACTTCCTCTATATCGCCCGCGCCATGAACAACATCGGCGACCAGGGCATCGGCCTGTGGGACGAGGAAGACCAGTTCTTCTACGACGTGCTGCGTTTCCCGGACGGGCGCATGCTGCCGCTGCGGGTGCGCTCCATGGTCGGACTGATCCCGCTGTTTGCAGTCGAGATCATCGAGCCGGACCTGCTGGAGCGCGTGCCCGATTTCAAGCGCCGGCTCGAGTGGTTCATGAAATACCGGCCCGAACTCGCCGCCCAGGTCTCGCACTGGATGGAGCCGGGCCGCGGCAGCCGGCGCCTGCTGTCGCTGCTGCGCCGCCATCGCATGCGCCGCCTGCTGCAGCGCATGCTGGACGAAACCGAATTTCTTTCCCCTTACGGCGTGCGCTCGCTTTCCCGCGCGCACCGCGACCACCCCTATCTGATCGACCTCGACGGCCGCCAGGTGAGCGTGAACTACCAGCCGGCCGAGGCGGAGTCCGGCCTGTTCGGCGGCAATTCCAACTGGCGCGGGCCGGTCTGGTTCCCGGTGAATTACCTGCTGGTGAGCGCGCTCTATCGCTTTGCCGACTTTTACGGCGACGAGCTGAAGGTGGAGTGCCCGACCGGCTCCGGCCGCGAGCTTCGCCTCGACGAAGTCGCAGACGAATTGACGCGACGGCTCGTCGGCCTCTTTCGCCAGGACGGGCAGGGCGGCCGCGTATTCCACGGCGACAGCGACAAACTGCGCAGCGACCCCCACTTCCGCGACCACATCCTGTTCTACGAGTATTTTCACGGCGACAGCGGGCGCGGCCTGGGCGCCTCGCACCAGACCGGATGGACCGGGCTGGTGGCGAAGCTGCTGCAACCGCGCCGCTGAGATTTGCCCCGCCCGCCCCCCTGACGAAACTAGCCGCCCGAATGCAGGCGCAGGAATGCGCCAACCACGCGCTGCGCGTGAAGGTGCCGGGCCCCGGGTCGCTGCCGGTCGATTGCCACCCGGTACAGCGCGCGCACCAGATCGATCCCCAGCGCCAGACCCAGCAGCATTTCCGCGCTTTCGTACGGTTGCGGGCATGCGACGAGGCCCCGGCGCCGGGCCTCATCCAGGTATTCGGCGAGCACGCGATGGGTTTCTTCCGGGCCGTTGCGATAGATCCGCATCATGTCCTGTTTTTTCTGCGGCAGCTCGGCGAGCGCCTGCATGAAGCGAAGATGGTGCGGCCCGCACACGAAGGCGACCAGGCTTTCGACGAAGCGCGTCAACTGGTCCTGCAGGTCCGCGGTCGTCTGCGGCGTCTCCAGCAACGCACGATGGATGTCGACGGCTTCCTGCTGGACGACCGCCTCCAGCAGGGCCTGCCGGTTGGGGAAGCGGCGGTAGACGGTGACCTTGGACACCCCGGCACGCCTGGCCACGGCTTCCATGGTGACCGCGCGCGGCCCGCTGCCGAACAGCAAGGCGTGGGCCGCCGCAAGGATGGCGCGGTCCTTGGCGGGGTCTGCGGGGCGTCCCGGCTTGTCGGACATTTGTTTTGCGGTCCTGCTGACCTTGATGTCCGAATTATGTACGATGGCGTCCAATAAATTAGAACAGGCAGGCATCCCCATGCGCATGATAGGTACCGCAGTCGTCGTGCTGTCACTGATTCTGGTCGCGGGTTGCCAGAAGGAATCGGCCGAAAAGAAAACGGAGGCGCCGCCACCTATCGTGCAGACGGTGCATCCGGCGCCGGCTTCCGGCGTCGGACTGCAGTTGTCCGCCACGCTGCGCGCCCGCATCGAGGCACCGCTGGCGTTTCAGGTCGGCGGGCGCATCACGGCACGGCGGGTGGATGCCGGCCAGGCGGTGCGTGCAGGGCAGCCGCTGTTCGAGCTCGATCCTGCCGATCTCGACGAGGCCGTGCGCGCTGGCGCGGCAGACCTTGCCGCGGCCGACATCGGCTTGAAGACGGCCGAGGCCGATGTCGCCCGCAACCGCGAACTGCACGCGCAGTCCTTCATCAGCGCACAAGCGCTGGAGCGCACCGAGCTGGTCCTGCGCGAAGCCAGGAGCCGCCGCGATGCCGCCGCCGCGCGCCTCGCGCAAAACCGCAACGCCCGCGGCTACGGCGTGCTCACCAGCCCCGCAGCGGGGGTGCTGATCGACGTCACCGCCGAGCCGGGGCAGGTCGTGGCCGCCGGGCAGCCGGTGGCCATCCTCGCCCGGGCAGGCGCGCGCGAACTGGAAGTCAGCTTCCCCGATGACGTCGCGCCGCCGGCGCGCGGCGAAGCCATTTTGCCCGACGGCAAGACGATCCCGATCGTCCTGCGAGAGGCGGCGCCTTCGGTGGAGCCGCTCGGGCGCACCCGTCGCGCCCGCTACACGCTGACCCGTCCGCCCGACGACCTGGTGCTGGGCAGCGTGGTCGGCGCGCGCTTCATGGAGGCGTCGGGCGCGGGAGCGGTCTGGACGGTGCCGATCGGCGCCGTCGATGAACGCGGCAAGGCCGCGCGGGTGTGGCGACTCAAGAACGGCAAGGTCGAGCCGGTCGCGGTCCAGGTCCTGGCGCTGGACGACCGCAGCGCGCGCATCGCCGGGCCGCTGGCGGCGAGCGACACGGTGGTGGCCCTCGGCGCACATCTGCTGCGCGAGGGCATGGCGGTCCGGGAGCGGACCCAGTGAGCTTTCCCAACCTGTCCGCGCTCGCCGTGCGCGAGCGCGCGCTCACGCTGTTCTTCCTGATCCTGGCGGTGATCGCCGGCGTGTACGCCTTTCTCTCGCTCGGGCGCGCCGAAGACCCGGCATTCACCGTGCGGGTGCTGGTGGTCAATGTCGTCTGGCCGGGCGCCACGCCGCAGCAGATGCAGGACCAGGTGGTCGACCGGCTGGAAAAGCGGATCCAGGAGGTCGAATATCTGTACCGGATCGAAACTACCATACGCCCGGGACAGGCCACCCTGCAGGTGGAGTTCCAGGACTACACCCCGCAGGCGAGGGTGCCCGACCTGTTCTACCAGGTGCGCAAGCGCATGCTCGACGAGGCCCCCAGCCTGCCCGCCGGCGTGATCGGCCCGCTCGTCAACGACGATTTCGGGGATGTGTATTTCACCCTGCTTGCGCTCACTGCGCCGGGGATGCCGCTGTCGGATCTGACCCGCGAGGCCGAGCATCTGCGCGACAGCCTGCAGCACATCGACGGGGTGCAGAAGGCCGTGCTGCTCGGCGAGCGCACCGAGCGGGTGTTCATCGAATTCGACAATGCCCGGCTGGTGAACCTCGGCCTGTCGCCGCAGGCGATTTTCGAGGCCATCGATGCCAGCAACCGGCTGGTGCCGTCGGGGCGCATCGAGACGGCAGGCCCGCGCCTGTACCTGCGTCTGGACGCGGACCTGTCCGATCCCGCCGCGCTTGCCGCCACCCCGATCCGCGTCGGCAACCGCGTCCTCAAGCTGGCCGACATCGCCACCATCCGCCGCGGCTACGAAGACCCGCCGCAATACCTGGTGCGCTCGCACGGCGACGACGCGGTGCTGCTCGGCGTCGTCATGCACAAAGGCGAAAACGGCCTGGCGTTGGGCGAGCGGCTACAGGCGTTCCTCGACGCCGAACGTGCGCAGCTGCCGCTGGGCATGAGCCTGGCGCAGCTCACCAACCAGGCCGACGCCATCAATGCGGCGGTGAACCTGTTCCAGGTCAAGTTCCTGGTCGCCGTGGCGGTGGTCATGGGGGTGAGCATCCTGGCCATCGGGCTGCGCGCCGGGCTCATCGTCGGTATCGCGGTGCCGCTGACGCTCGGCATCACCTTCCTCGTCATGAAGCTGATGGGCATCAACCTCGACCGCATCACGCTCGGCGCCCTCATCATCGGGCTGGGCCTGCTGGTGGACGACGCCATCATTTCCGTGGAGATGATGCTGGTGAAGCTGGAGGAGGGCTGGGACCGCATCCGCGCCACCGCGCATGCCTGGAACGTCACCGCCGCCCCGATGCTGTTCGGCACGCTGGTGACCGTGGCCGGCTTCCTGCCGATCGGCTTTGCCCGGTCGGGCGTCGGCGAATACGCCGGCAACATCTTCTGGGTGCTGGGCATCTCGCTGGTGGTGTCGTGGCTGGTGGCGGTGGTGTTCGCGCCTTACCTCGGGGTGAAGCTGCTGCGCGAGGTGCCGCGGGCGGCCCAGCACGACCACGCCAGCATCTACCACACGCCCTGGTTCAACCGGCTGCGGCGGCTGATCGCCTGGTGCGTCACCTGGCGCAAGACCGTGGTGTCCGCCACCGTCGGCCTGCTCCTGCTCGCCATCTTCGGCATGGCCGTGCTGGTGCAAAAGCAGTTCTTCCCTGGCTCCGACCGGCCCGAGGTGCTGGTGAGCGTGTTCCTGCCGCAGGGCAGCAGCATCGCCGCGACCGACCGTACCGTGAAGAAACTCGAAGCCATCCTCGCGCCGATGCCGGAGGTCAAGACGCTGTCGGCCTACACCGGGGCGGGGGCGCCGCGATTCTTCATCTCGGCCAACCCGGAGCCGCCCGACCCCGCCTTCGGCAAGATCGTCGCCGTTGCGCGCGACGTCGCCGCCCGCGACAAGGTGATGGCCACGCTCGAGCAGCACATCGCCAACGGCGAATTTCCCGGGGCGCGGGTGCGCCCCTATCGCCTGCTCTACGGGCCGCCGGTGATCTGGCCGGTACAGTTCCGCGTCATCGGCCGCGACCCCAACACCCTGCGCGAGATCGGCCACCGCGTGCGCGCGGTGATGGAGCAGAACCCGCATGTGGTCGGTCCGCATCTGGAATGGGACGAGCGCG
>JANJWF010000169.1 GCA_024709685.1 Thiobacillus sp. | reverse complement strand
TGGCGAGCACTCCGGCCCGGACGACATGCCCGGTTTCATCCAGTTCGACCCGCAATACGACTTTGCCGGTTTCGCCCAATCGACGCGCCAGCGGCGGATAGGCGGGCGGGCTGCGCTCGGGACAGGTCAGCGCAAGCTCGGATCCCAGCGCCACGGGTTCGGCGCGGGCGGGCGGCGCAGGCGGCGGCTCCACCGGCGCAGGCGGGGCCTCGATGACGGCAGGGGGCGGCGGTGCCGGCTCCACGGCGTCCGCCGGCGAGACGACGGGTGTGTTCGCGGCCAGGTGGCGGTGCGGTTCGGGCGGAGGCGGCATTTCACGCTTGAGCGGCCTGGCCGGACGCGGCGGCGGGGCGACGCTTGGCTTGGGCGGGATGGGCGCCGGCTCGATGAGGTTGACGAACAGGGTCATCGCTGCGCTCGGCGGCGGGATGACGCGGGCCGCCCACAGGCCGTAGAGCACGGCAGCGTGCAGCGCCACCACCAGCAGCAGCCCCGCCGCCCGGTCCCAGCCCACGCGCTGCAATACATTCATCACCGTCTCGCCGCGCGATTCACCACTTCGCCTGCAGCCCAAGAACCAGGGTACGCGGCAGACCGGCAGTGTAGGTCGGCGCAACGCCGGTGCCATCGGCCGTTTCGGCATACCGCTTGTCGAACAGGTTGCTGACGCTGCCGTAAAGCTCCATCCTCTTGCCGAAACGGTAGTTGGCGCGCAGATTGGCAAGATTGTGGCCGTTGTACTTGCCGGTATTGCCGGCATCGAGCCAGTAGCTGCCCAACCGAACCCATTCAAGTTGGATCCGGCCGCCATTCAGATAGCCGGGCTGATAGGTGAGACGGGTATTGGCGATCACGCGAGGCGCCGCCTCCATCTCCTTGCCGCTGTAGTCCGCCGTTCCCGAGACGACCCAGGTCTCGTAGGTGTGCTTCGCGTACGACAGGCTGGCGTCGACTTGCCAGTCCTGCGCGAGCGGCAGCCCGAGACCCAGTTCGATACCTCGATGCAGCGTCTCGCCCGCGTTGACCACGATTCTCTGGGTGGTGACCGGGTCCGTATAGCTGACGATGTCGTCCTGCTTGGTCATGTGATAGACCGACGCCTCGAAGCGCACCGCGCCCGATTTGCCGCGCAGCCCGAGTTCCAGATTGTCGACCGTCACCGGCTCGAGATTCAGGAGAGATTCCGCGGCGGCCTGTGCCTTGGCCGCAGTGGATTCGCGGCTGCCGCGGAACACCTGGCCTTCCGAAGGCGCACGGAAGGAATTGCTGTAGGCGGCAAATCCGTTCACCGTGTCGTTGAATGCATAGGTCAGCCCCAGCTTGGGCCCCCAGTGACTGTAGCCGACCTTGGTACTGGCGACATGGCCATACCAGCCGCCTGCGGGGAAGAACCCCGCCGCTCCCTGGGTCGCGCCCGCCACCCCGCTGTTGAACTTGTTGTCGTAGTCGTACTGCATGTCGTCGTAGCGCAGGCCGGCATTGAGGCGCAGCCTGTCGGTCAGCGAGGCCTCGCCGTGAACATAGGGGGAAATCCCGCGGTAGCTTACGTCGTAGTCGTAGATCCGGACGGGTGCAACCGTGCTGTCCAGGCTGTAGCGCGTGCCGCCGTAGGCGTTCGTCGTCTTATTGACCTTGATCGAATTTTCGTCGCGAGACCCGGGGCTGTAATCGAAATCGAGACCGACGATCAGCCGTGCCCGCATCGGCTCGAAGTCACGCCGGTATTTGCTTAAAAAACCGAAGGATCGGTTTTCTGTGACGTAGCGGCTGGGGTCGTAGCCGACGCTCCAGTTGGGGATGATTTCCATGCTGTTGTCGCGGACGTATGGAGTGATCGACACCAGCGAATGGGCCGTTTCTTTTTCGTAGGCCGTCGACAGACGGAAGGCCTCGACGTCGCGATAGGAAAAAGGCGTGTTGTTGGTACGCGGAACCGCGTCGAGCTCACCCCGGCTCAGCTTGCCGACATGCTGCTGGTCGACTTTCGAAAAGGACAGCACCGTCTTCAGCAGCGCATCCTCGCCCAGCGCGCGGTCCCACCGTGCCGTGCCGGCCTGGCGGTCGTAGCCCGCGCTTTCCTGCCAGCCGTCGCTGTGCGTGATGTTGAGGCTGGCACGCCAGGCGTCGTCGCCGTGGGCATTGCCACCGCCGACCAGGATCCGCCCCCAGCCATGCGATCCCGCCTCGCCGGCCAGCTCGAACTCGGCCTCTCGCGGCGGCGTGCGGGTCAACACGTTGATCGTTCCGCCGATGGCATCCGACCCATACAGGGCGCTGCCCGGTCCCTTCATCACTTCGATGCCGCCCGATTGGGGCACATTGATCTCGTACAGCGCATTGTGGTTGAAGAATCCGGTGGAACGCGTCGGGATCCCGTCTTCGAGGTAGAGATACACCGCGCCGGTCGTCAGCGGCTGGCGGATCGCGGTGGAATGCCCTTCGCCCGACAGGTTGCTGACCCACACGCCGGAAATCTGGTTGAGGATGTCCTTCGGGTGGGTAGGCCGGGTTTCGCGCAGGGCCTGCTCCTTGACGATCCCGACCGTTGCGGCGGTCTCGCTCAGCAACTCGCCTTCGCGTGTCCCGGTCACAGTCATTTCCGGCAGTGCCGATTCTCCCGCCGCCGCGTCCACCGCCCAGGCCGCCGGCGTGCCGAGGAGGCCCGCGAGCACGAGCGTGATGGAATTCAGTTTCATGCGCCCTCCCTGTACATCATCGGTCGGCCAAGCGGTGCTGCCGGAGCCACGCCTGCAGCCGTTTCTCGCCGAGCACGCCCACGACCGCTTCGCGCCGGTGCTGCGCATCGTATAGATAGGTGCGCGGCAGTTCGCCGTACCATGAAGGATCGATGGCATGGCGCAGGCGCTCGGGAATGGCGTCGTCGAACACCCAGCTGTCCATGCTGCCGAGTCCGAACTGGCCCAGGGTCTTTTGTATGGCCGGAGCGAATTCCCGCGAGTCCGTCGCAACCAGCACCAACGGCAGGTGTTTATGCGTCTTCGCGTATTGGCCAAAAAGCGTCAGCTCGGCGATGCAGTAGCTGCACTCGTTGACCGACCACAGGCTGAGGATGAAGGGGCGGCCGGCGTATTGCGCCTTGATTTTTGCGAGGCTGTCCGTGGTGAACGAAGCCGGCTCCCCCGCACTGGCCCAAGACGCGAAGGCCAACCCCACCGCCATTCCAATCAGCAGGCGGCGGATCATTTCGGCTTGCCCAGATCAAGCGGCAAAACACGCAAGCCCTCGGTTGCGCTGTTCCACACCACCAACGCCCGCTCGCCATCGGTCAACGGCAGCGGATAGTCCGCTGCGCCGCTGGACTCCGCCAGACGCTGCGGTGGACTCCAGGACGCGCCGCCGTCGGTCGAATGCATGGCCTGTGCGACATAGCCGCGCCCGTCGAACTCGCGCCAGGCAATCAGCACCGTTTCGCCCGCCGCCGCCACCGTCGCGTGGCCCGCCTGGGCTGCGGCGTTTCCAATTGCCATCGGCAGCGACTCGCTGTCGCCGACGATACGTTTGTAGAACAGCCCCTGGCGCGTCCTGCCCTGGGTGAACCAGACGAGGTGCAGGGCGCCCCGGCCGTCGACCGCGAGGCCGCCGCCATGGTGGGGACAGGCATCGATCTGCCATTCGTCGTCGGTGGCGCGGCGCTGCTTGCCACTATCCAGATTGGCGAGGGCGAAGTCACGGGTATTGCTGCCATAGAGGTTGCGCCAGAGCGCCACCGGTCCTTGCGCCGTCCAGGTCAGCGCGGTGCGGCAGCATTCGCAGGTATGCTCGGTGAGCCGGCGATTGGCGCTGAAACGCGCGCCGTTGTCGGCCGATTGTGTGAAGTAGACCGACGAACCGGCGAAGGGGGCGCCTTTTTCACGGACCGCATCGCGGTCGCGTCCGTCCAGCCACATCACCGCCACCCGGCCCGCGCCATCGATCGCTAGCGAATCGAAGCTATGGCTGCCGACGCGGCCATCGTCGTTGAGGGTGACCGGTGCGGAAAAGCGCTTGCCGCCATCGGCGGAGCGGGCAAAGCGGATGTTGCCGGTAAATCGTTTCGGCAGCGACTGGCTCCAGCTCAACAGCACGGTGCCGTCCTGCGCAACGGCGATCTTGGGACGGTTTTCCGCGTTGGCGGCGATGTCTTCCGGCGCGGAGGAGACTGCAACCGGGCGGGAGAAATGCAGCCCGCCGTCGCTCGACGAGGAAACCCAGAGCCGCTGATTCTCCACCCGGGCAAGCCATACCCGCCCGGCATCGTCGAGCGCCGCCCCGACCGCCAGGGTCGGCTTGGCTTCGCGCGGCGCGCCCTCGGACGGCGGATCCATCGCCGCAGCCGGCTGCCAGGGCAACAATGCGGCCAGCAGCAGGGCGATAGCAAGTCGACCCATCCGATGCCCAAGCTTTTCTGGTGGCCGCGCGGGACCGACGCCAGCTCCGCTCCGGGCGGCGCCGGCGTACGACATCATGGCGCACCGCGCGACTCCGCCCGTTCCCCCTGGGACAGGGCACGCCTCCACATCGGGTAACAGCGACATCGTTGACACCGGGCTCCCCTGCGATCGGTCACATGCGCATCATGTCCGATTCGATCACCCCGCACGCGACCCGGGGGCCCGAGTTCCCCGCAGGGTCAGAGAAATCGTCTTCCTTGGCATGGATCACGATACTGCGGTCGCCGATGGATGCGGTTCCCATGAGCGCAATGGTGATCCCCGATACGGTCACGTCGACATCCGCCCGCCCCTTCGCATCGGCCTCGATGTTGCCCAGATCGCCCAGATGGTGCTCCGCGGAACCCGGCGCGCCGTGCCGCCCGCCGGTCGGTGCGAAATGCCCGCCAGCGCTCATGCCGTCAGGCGAATCGCAGTTGCCGTTCACGTGGACGTGAAAACCGTGCTTTCCCGGCGTCAGGCCCGTTACGGTTCCGGTGATCCTCACGACACGGTCCTCGGCCTCATGAAACTTCAGCGTGCCGCTGACGGAACTGCCTGAGGTGGCAACCAGGACGGCGGTGGAGGTCATCATGTGCCCGTGGGTCTGGGCAACGACAGGCATCGGGCCGACAGCGCACAGCACGCCTGCCGCGGCGAGAAAACGTGGCAACTCCCGACAGCGGGCATGGAATACGGATTTCATCGAGGGGACTCCCTTGGGTTGATCGAGTGGCGTTGATCGAGTGGCAGGTTTATTTGCGTTCCAGAATGGAACAGACGTTTGTTCAAAATGCCCCGCTTGCCAGTTCCGTCAGAATGGCCTTCAGGTCTCGGTCGAATTCTTCCAGTGCCGCCTTGCCTTCGCCGGACAGCGCGGGGTTGCTGGCCAGGATCGACAGCACGTGCGCAGGGCGCTGCACCATCACCGTGGTTTTGCCGTCCTTCTCGAAAAGGGCCAGGCGGCAGGGCGCAAACATCTCGAAGTCGGGCACATGCCGGGTGATGCGGTATGCCTTGGTCAGATTGCAGAACTCGATGAGCCTGAGCGGATGCGCCTCAATGCCCCGGCTGGTCAGGCCTTCCTGAACGTCGAGCTGATTGATGACCGCGTAATTTCTGGCTTCCAGGGCCGAGATCAGCATGTCCTGCACCGCAGGCAGCTTGTCATCGAGCGTGACCTCATATTTGACCGAGGTCGCGACGATCGCGGGATCACTGGCCCAAAGCGGTGCCGACAGCAGCGTGAGAACCGCGGCCAGGGCAAGATTCCAGGGTGAAAAACGATGCTTGGTGTACATGCTTCTGTTTCCTCTTGTTCCAAAACGGCAGCCCTGAGGCATTCATCGTCAAGGAAAGCAAGCCCCGTACCAGAAGCAGCCGGGACGGAAACGCTCAGCGACTGCGCCCGCCCGGATCGAAATGGAGGCCGTATTCGCGCATCTTGCGCCACAGCGTCGTGCGGCCGATCCCCAGCACCCGTGCCGCCTCGCCGATATTGGTGGAACGAATCAGGGTCGACTCGATCATCCGCCGCTCCGAATCTGCGATGCTGCCGCCGGCTTCAGGCAGCGATGCAGGAGCGTCGCCCATTCGTGCGGGAAGCGCATGCTGAAGCAAGTCTTCGGGCAGGGCATCGATATCGATCTGGCCGGCGTCATCGGCGAACACCGCCATCTGTTCCACGAAGTTTTCCAACTGGCGAATATTGCCGGGGTAGGCGTATCCCAGCACATAGGCCTCCGCCCGCGGCGTCAGCCGGAGGCTGCCACGGCCATATTTGCGCGCGTACGTCGAGAGAAAGCCCTCCAGAAGGCGTTGCAGGTCCCGGCCCCGCTCGCGCAACGGCGGCAGGTGCAGCCGTATTCCGTTCAGCCGGAAATAAAGGTCCGACCGGAAATGGCCTTTCTCGATGAGCAGCCCGAGATCCTGATTGCTTGCCGAGATGATCCGGATGTCGACCTTCTTGCCCTTGTTGGAGCCAACCCGGCGGATGATTTTTTCCTGCAGCACGGAGAGCAGTTTGGCCTGCATCGCGGGCGACAGGGTGTCCACCTCGTCCAGAAAGAGGGTGCCGCCATCGGCTTCCTCGAACAGCCCCGCCCGGGATTCCGTGGCGCCGGTGAAGCTTCCCTTCATGTGGCCGAACAGTTCGCTCTCCAGCAGGTTTTCCGGCAGGCTGGCGCAGTTGATGCTGACGAAGGGCGCGTGGCAGCGGACGCTGTTGTCGTGAATGAAGCGTGCCACGCGGGTTTTGCCGGTCCCGGTTTCGCCCGTGATCAGCACGCTGATGTCGGTCCGGGCGATCCGCTCCGCCTTGATCAGCGTGGCGCGCATTTGCGGCGTCTCTGCGACGATGTCCTCCGCCTGGCATGACGGCCCATCGCCTCCCGGCGAAACCGGACCCGCCGCGAGAACGGTCTGGCTGGCGTGAATTTTTTCGAGGATATCCTGTTCCCGGAATGGTTTGGTCAGGTAGTCGAACGCCCCCAGCCGCATGGCGTCGACGGCGGAATCGATGCTGCCGTAGGCCGTGATGAGGATCACGGGGAGCTTCGGATTCATCTGCTTGATCTCACGCAGCAGATCGATGCCCGACATCCCGTCCATGCGCAGGTCGGTGATGACCAGATCGTATTGGTGCGTGGCCAGATAATGCAGCGCCTCCTCGCCATTCTCCGCTTCTTCCGTCGCGAAGCCCGCTCCCTCAAGCATCAAGGACAGGCTGCGGCGCAGGCTTTTTTGGTCATCCACCAGCAGGATGTTCATTCAAGCGACCTCTCGCCCGATGAAGGTTTCCTCGATCCGGGCCGGAATGCGCAGGAAGAAGGCCGTACCCTGGCCGACCTGGCTGCGCAGCCGGATGCCCCCGCCCCACTCGCGCACCAACCGTTGCACGATGGCCAGCCCCAGACCGGCGCCCAACGGGCGCTGCGAATAAAAGGGCTCGAAAATCTGGGCGCGGTGTTCAGGCGCGATGCCCTTGCCGGAGTCGGCCACCACGAGCAGAAAACATCCGGGATAGAAGCGCACCGAAACCTCGATCCGGCCCGGCTCCTGGATGGACTGCGTTGCATTGAGCAGAAGATTCCAGAGCACGGTCTCAAGTCCGTCCGCGTCGAACACGAGCAGTGAGGAAAAATGCGGGATATTCCTTATCAGCTCGATGGAAAGGCCTTCCTGGCTGATATGACGCTCCAGCAGGGCACAGGCCCTCCCCACCACCTGCTCCAGTACGATGGGTTTGCTGACCGGGGTGTGCGGCTTGCCGAAAGACAGGAAATTGCTGGTCAGATTGGTCAGCCGCTCGACCTCGCCCTGAATGATTTCCAGCGCGGCATGGCTGCGCGGCTTTTCGACGACATCCGACCGCAGCACCGCGAGACAATTGTTGATGGCAGACAGCGGGTTGCGTACCTCATGCGCGACCGAGGCTGCCATCTGGCCCATGACCGCCATGCGCTCGCTGCGCAGCTTGTTTTCTTCTGCCAGTTGGAGCTGCCGGTTGAACTCGGCAAGCCGTGCGTAGTTGCGTGCGTTATTGATGGCGATGCGCACCTGGCCGGCGAGCAGCGCGCCCTTGTCCAGCGTGGTGGCGCTGAACCGCACCGGATCCTTGCGTGCCAGCACCATCACACCGATGAGATCTTCGCCGTCAAGCAGCGGGAACAGGGCGAGCGCCTCCCACGGGCAGCCTTGGGGCTTGCTGAACGGGGTGGGCAGGGACTC
>JANJWF010000160.1 GCA_024709685.1 Thiobacillus sp. | reverse complement strand
GACGAACATGGTGACCGAGTCGTAGTACACCTCGCCGTGGCCGGAAAACGTGCTGTACACGCTGGCGACGAAGGCGGTGCCCACGCCGAGCGCCACCGGCACGTCCATCCCGAGGGTGCGGCGCCTGAAATCGCGCCAGGCACCGATGAAGAACGGCCACGCCGAGTAGCCCACCACCGGGATGGTCAGGATGAGGCTCGCCCAGCGCATCAGCAGCCGGATCTCGTCGGTCATGTCGGTCGCGGTATAAGCCGGCAGCGCGTACATCATCACCTGCATCATGCCGAGTCCGGCGATCGCCAGCCGCTTGATCGCAGTGTTGCGCTCACGCTTGTAGATGTCGTCCGAGCGGCCGGGGTCGAACGGGTGGGCGATGTAGCCGATGTCGGACACGGCCTTCAGGATCGCCGACAGCTGGATGCGGCTGTTGTCCCAGCGCACCCGCGCGCGGCGGGTCGCGTAGTTGATCTCGACCGACAGCACGCCGGACAGCCCCGCGATGTGGCGTTCGTTCAACCAGATGCATGCGGCGCACACGATGTTCTCGAGGATCAGCGCCGCCTCGCGGATGTTCTCCGATTCCGTCCGCACGAAGCTTTCCTGGATCTCGGGCAGGTCGTACAGCCCCAGCGCTGCAAGTTCGGCCTCGGCCTCGCGCGCGGTGGCGGGCAGCGCGGTGCGATGTGCGTAATACGCACCCTGGCCGCTGTCGATGATGGTCTGCGCCACCGCCTGGCAGCCGCGGCAGCAGGCTTGGCGGGCGGTGCCTTCGAACTGGATGGGATAGCGGGCGCCATCCGGCACCGGCAGGCCGCAATGAAAGCAGCCCGAAAAAGACGCTGCGGCGACGAGCCTAGGTGCGTCGCTCACGAATCGCTCCGCACGGCAGGACCACGCCGCGGCATGCCCCGGAGACCGAACGGGCCGGCCGCTGGCGTCGATCCGGGTTTTCGTGATGTCGGGATTGATCGGGCCATTCTTGGTTGCTGCGATGTCCGCGCCCGCGTGCAATGGACGGCGCCGAGACCAGGCAAATCGACATTATAGAAGCGGGTGTCGTTCAGGCCTGCACCGCTCGATCGCGGGCGTGGGGTTGAAGTGAAAGCGGGGTTTTTGACAAGATAATAATATCCTAATACTACGTTTCGATGGGCTGGCGAGCGATATCGAATCCGCTACCATGCGTCATGGCTGAACTTCTCCAGAACGCCACCTACTTTCCCCCGGTCGAAACCGCGCTGCGCGAGCCGAACGGGCTGCTGGCGATGGGCGGCGACCTGTCGGTCGGGCGCCTGCTGGACGCCTACCGCCACGGCATCTTCCCGTGGTTCAACCCCGGCGAGCCCATCCTGTGGTGGAGCCCCGATCCCCGCATGGTCCTGTTGCCGGATGAGGTGTCGGTCACTCGCTCGCTTGCCAAGCGCATCCGCAACGGTGGCTTCGAGGTGCGCGCCGATACTGCCTTTGCCGACGTGATGCGTGCCTGTGCCGAGCCCCGCGAGGGCGCGGGCGGCACCTGGATCTCGCCGGCCATGCGGGCGGCATACACCCATTTGTTCGACGCGGGCTACGCGCATTCGATCGAAACCTGGCGCAACGGCGCGCTGGTCGGCGGCCTCTACGGCGTGGCGATCGGTCGCATGTTCTACGGCGAATCGATGTTCAGCCGCGAACCCGACGCTTCCAAGGTCGCGCTGGTGCAGCTTGCCCGCCAGCTGCAGCGTTGGGGGTTCGGTCTGATCGACTGCCAGATGGAAACCGCCCACCTCGCCAGCATGGGCGCGCGGACGGTGCCGCGCGCGGCATTCACAGCGCGGCTGGCAGAGTTGGTAAACTTGCCCCATCTTCCTGGCCCCTGGATGTTCGATCCGGAAACCCGCAATTGATCGCTTGCGTCACGCAGGCCATGCGCCCGGCGCATCCCGCCCATTGCACCCGGCGGAACTGCGCCTGGTTTTGGGTTATAAAGCAGATACATGCACCCGACTGAGCCCCCGTTCCAGCGCATCCAGTTTTACCTGACTGCGCATTACGACTGCAGCTATCTGCCGGGCCGGCGTGCGCGCTCGCAGGTCGCCACCCCCACCCACCTGATCGACAGCCACGCATACAGCGCGCTGATCCGCGCCGGCTTTCGCCGCAGCGGCCAGTTCACCTATCGCCCGAACTGCGAGCAGTGCCACGCCTGCGTGCCGGTACGCGTCGACGTATCCGGTTTCGTCCCCAACCGCACCCAGCGCCGCTGCCTCAACCGCAACCGGCATCTGACCGCGCGTTTTCTGCCGCTCGACTTCAGGGAAGAGCATTACGCGCTGTACCGCAGCTATCTCGGCAGCCGCCACGCCGGCGGCGGCATGGACCGCGACGGCCCCGACCAGTACACGCAGTTCCTGTTGTCGTCCAACGTCGACAGCGTGATAGTCGAATTTCGCGACGGTGATGCCCTGGTCATGGTCGCGGTGGTCGACCAGGTCGAGGATGGCCTCTCTGCCGTCTACACCTTCTTCGACCCGGCGCGCGAGCAGATGAGCCTTGGCGTGTACGGCGTGCTGTGGCAGATCGATCTGGCGCGGCGCCTGGAACTGCCGTATCTCTACCTCGGCTACTGGATCGGCGAGAGCCGCAAGATGGCGTACAAGAAACAGTATCCCCCGCTGGAGGGACTGGTCGACGGCCAGTGGCAGGTACTCGAAGGATGAAGGCATGGCTCCTGGTCGCGGTGCTGGCGACCCTGCAGGGCTGCGCGCTCACCGTGAGCGACCCGCGCGCGCTGCGCCCGATCGACAGCTTCACCCCGCTGGCGGGCGATCAGCGCGTCTGGGTCGAGCCCGGCCACGAGGCCTTCGGTGCGCGCGTCGCGGAGGCGCTGCCGGCTGCCATCGCGCGGGTCGAGGCGGCGCATTACCTGCCGTTTGCCAGTGCGCCGCGTGTTTATGTGTGCGGCAGCGAAGCCTGTTTCAGGCGCTACGTGCTGACGCCGAAACTGTCAGCCGCCGTGGTGCCTGACAATCGACTGATCCTGTCACCCAATCTGGACGGCCGCGAACGCCATCGGCTGGCCACGTTGCTGACGCATGAACTGGCCCACCTGCATCTGGGCCAGCGTATCGGCCACTATCACAGCACCCTGCCGGTGTGGTTCCACGAAGGCTGGGCCTCGCTCGCCGCGGATGGCGGCGGTGCGGAATACGCGAGCGACGCCAAGGTGTTCGAGGCGATCCGTGCCGGGCGGCGGATCAATCTCAGCGTGCGTGACACGCCCGACAAGCGCCACCGGGCGGACGCATCCGGGCTCAATATCTTCGAGTTCTACCGCCAGTCCATGCTGCTGGTCGGCTGGCTGAAGGCGCAGGACGAAGCGCGTTTCCGCCAACTGGTGCTGGCGGTGCAGGACAACACCGACTTCCATCTTGCTTTCTGGAACATTTACGGCCAGTCGCCCGCCATGCGGCTGGCCGGGTTTTTCGACGGCGTACTCGGCGAAACCAACGCATCAAACGATAATGAGCCGGTCCAGGCCGCCCCTGCAAAACCCTGAAACTCACTTCACGATGAAACCCTACCTCGACCTGATGCGCCATGTGCTCGAGCACGGCACCCGGAAAGACGACCGCACCGGGACCGGCACGCTGTCGGTGTTCGGCTGGCAGATGCGCTTTAACCTTGCTGAAGGCTTCCCGCTCGTCACCACCAAGAAATGCCATCTGCGCTCGATCATTCACGAGCTGCTGTGGTTCCTGCAGGGCGACACCAATATCCGCTACCTGAAGGAGAACGGCGTCTCGATCTGGGACGAGTGGGCCGACGAGCACGGCAATCTCGGGCCGGTGTACGGCCACCAGTGGCGTAGCTGGCCGACGCCCGACGGCGGCACCATCGACCAGATCAGCGAAGTGGTGAAGACGCTCAGGAGCAACCCCGATTCACGCCGCATCATCGTTTCGGCGTGGAACGTCGCCGACCTCGACAAGATGGCGCTGGCGCCGTGCCACGCATTCTTCCAGTTCTACGTCGCCGACGGCAGGCTTTCCTGCCAGCTGTACCAGCGCAGCGCCGACATCTTCCTCGGCGTGCCGTTCAACATCGCCTCGTATGCGCTGCTCACGCTGATGATGGCGCAGGTCACCGGCTTGAAGCCGGGTGATTTCGTGCATACGCTGGGCGACGCCCACCTCTACCTCAACCACCTCGACCAGGCGCGCGAGCAGCTCTCCCGCGCGCCGCGTGCGCTGCCGAGCATGACGCTCAATCCGGAAGCGAAAGACATCTTCGGCTTCCGCTTCGAGGACTTCACGCTCGAAGGTTACGACCCGCATCCCGCGATCAGGGCACCGGTCGCGGTATGAGTGCATTGAAAAAGCCGCGCGTGAGCGTCATCGCGGCACTCGCGAGGAATGGCGTCATCGGCATCGAAAACCGCCTGCCCTGGCGGCTGCCGGAAGATCTTGCCCACTTCAAGGCCCTGACGCTCGGCCACCCCATCCTGATGGGCCGCAAGACCTTCGAGTCGCTCGGCCGCCCGCTGCCGGGCCGCACCAACGTAGTCATCACCCGCAACCCTGGCTACAGGCCGGATGGCTGCCTCGTCGCCGCCTCGATCCCCGCCGCGATCGCCTTGTGCGACGGTGCTGACGAAGTCTTCTTCATCGGTGGCGCTGACCTCTACGCCCAGGCCATCCCGCTTGCCGACCGTCTGTATCTCACCGAAGTCGACATCGAAGCGACGGGCGACGCCTGGTTCCCCGACTACGACAAGCGCGCGTTCCGGGAAGTCTCGCGGGAATCCCATACAGGCGGTAAGGGCGAGGTGCTGCGGTTTGATTTTGTGGTGTACGAGCGGGGATAAGCGGATAAGCCGGCAAGTTCGCTTTCTTGCACTCCGGGAGGCCAGTAGCTGGCCGGCTTCAGCCGAGGTTAGAAACGGGGCCGTAGCCCCGTTTTTTGTTCGACCGTTCCGGTCAACCCACCACGTCCGCCCAGATGTTCTTCGACCACGACTCGGCGAAGCCGAAATTCTTCGTGTCGCCTTTGGCGGTGGCGCCGCCCTCGGGCTGGGCGACGTAGCCCTTGACCGCATCGAAGCGGTAGACGTGGGCGACGTAGCCGGCGGTGCTGCCGGAGGTGGCGGAGTAGCAGGTGTTGGCGATGACCGGGATGGGGTCGGGCGCGCGGCCCGCCAGCAACTCGACGATGGCGGCGGCACACACCTTGGCGTGGTTGGTCGCCATGTGGCCTGACTTCGGCAGGGCGGCGCCCACCGAGTCGCCGATGACATGCACGTTGGGCGCGCCGGTCGACTCGAAGGTGGCGAGATTGACCGTGCACCAGTTGCCTGCGCTGTCGTTGCGCGCGCCGGCGAGGGCACAGACTTCTGCCGCGCGCTGGCGCGGAACGACGTTGAGGACGTCGCCCCGGACTTCGTCGAACTCGGTGGAAACGATCATCCGGTCGCCGTCCACGGCGAGCGGGGCGTTGTTGGGGCGATAGTCGATCATGCCCGGGTACAGGGTGCTCCAGGCATCGGTGAACAGGGCTTTCTTCGACGCGATCTCGGGGTTGCCGTCGAGCAGGATGATTTTGGACTTGGGCTTCGCCTGCTTGAAGTAGTAGGCGACCATGCACGCCCGCTCGTAAGGGCCGGGCGGGCAGCGGTAGGGCGCGGCGGGCACCGACATGACGAAGGTGCCGCCGTCGGGCATCGCTTCGAGCTGCTTTCTCAGCAGCGCGGTCTGTGCACCGGCTTTCCAGGCGTGTACCACCTTGCCGGCGGCCTCGGCTTCGGTAAAGCCTTTCACGGTATCGGTGAGAATCTCGATGCCGGGGGCGAGCACCAGACGGTCGTAGCCGATGCTCGCGCCGCCGCGGGTCTTGACCACTCGCCGGTCGGTGTCGATGGCGACGACGCTATCCTTCACCATCTTGATGCCGTGTTTCGGCAGGTTGCCGTAGCCGTGCGTGATGTCGTCCATGCTGCGCAACCCGCCCAGAACCCAGTTGGAAATCGGGCACGATACGAACTTGTCGTTCGGCTCGATCAGGGTGACATCGAGGTTGGGGTTCCACTGGCGCAGGTACTTGGCGCAGGTCGCGCCGCCGAAGCCGGCGCCGACCACGACGACGTGAGCGCGTGGCCCGCTGGGCGGAGTGGCGCATCCGGCGAAAGCGGCCGCAACGCCCGCGCCCGACCATTTCAGGAAATCGCGACGATTCAGGGTCATGATTCGGCCTCCTCGTAGTTTATTTCAGACTGGCGAAGTAGTCGCCCAGGGCATCGATCTCCGCGTCGGTGTAGCCGGATGCGTGGCGCTTCATGATGGTTCCGGGTTTGTCGCCGGACTTGAAGTCCTTCATGCTCTGCACGAAGAAGGCCTTGTTCTGGCCCGCCAGGTTCGGGTTCTTGCCCACGCTCTTGCCGCCTGGGCCATGACAGGTCATGCAGGTGGCTGCGATGGTTCGAATGTGAACATCCTCTGCGGCGGCGACACCGACCAGGCAAAGGCCGATGATGCCGGCACAGCTCAGGGTGACTTGCTTGTTCATGGCAGTTTCCGGGTGGCAGAAACGGGAAGCGCGGTGCGGGCATGGGCTATGGCCATTCGCCGCCAACACCTTTTATAGCAAATCGCCTCAGCTGTGGGCGCCGAGGGCCAGTGCGCGGCGCTTGCTTTCTTGCCGTGCCCGTTCGTCGGCATCGTGGTCCCAATTGGCGCTCACCCAGCCGCCGAGGTTTTCCAGTGCAATCTGGCCGAGCGCGTCGATCCAGCGCGGGTGCTGGTTGAGCGCGGGGATGTAGCGGAAGATCTTGCCACCTGCGGCGAGGAAGCTGGCGCGGCCTTCCATCGCCAGTTCTTCCAGCGTCTCCAGACAGTCGGCGGTGAAGCCGGGCGCCACGACGTCGACGCGGCCGATCCCTTCGCGGCCGAGCGCCTGCAGCGTCTTGTCGGTGTAGGGCTGCAGCCATTCGGCGCGCCCGAAGCGCGACTGGAAGGTGAGGCGGTACTGCGTTTTCTCGAGGCCGAGCGTCTCCGTCAGCAGGCGTCCCGTCTTCTGGCATTCACAGTGGTAGGGGTCGCCCTTGTCCAGCGTGTAGCGCGGCACGCCGTGGAAGCTCATCACCAGCACGTCGGGTCGGCCGTGCATCTGCCAGTCGTCGCGGATGTTGGCAGCGAGTGCCTGGATGTAGGCGGGGTGGTCGTGGTAGTGCTTCACGGTGCGCAGTGCCGGCTGATTGCGGGTCTGCTTCAGCCAATCGAATGCCGCGTCGAACGCGGTGGCCGTGCTCGACGCGGCGTACTGCGGGTATGTCGGCAGGATCAGGATGCGGTCGCAACCGGCGGTCTTCATCCTGGCGAGTGTGCCGGATATCGACGGCTCGCCATAGCGCATCGCGTATTCGACCATGAAGGGCGAGGCGAGCTTTTCGCTCAGCCAGCCCTTCAGGAGCTTGGCCTGCTTTTCGGTGTGGACCTTGAGCGGCGAGCCCTCCAAGGTCCAGATCGCCGCGTATTTCTCGGCCGACTTCTTCGGCCGGGTGTTGAGGATGACGCCGTTGAGAATCAGCCACCACAGGGCGCGCGGAATCTCCACCACGCGCGGATCGGACAGAAACTCCCTGAGGTAGGGCCGTAGCGCCTGGGCGGTCGGTGCCTCGGGGGTGCCGAGGTTGACCAGCAGAATTCCGGTGCGGGCCTGCTGGCCGTGGGGATGCTCGGGTTCTTTCAGGTAGGCCATGATTTCGAACCAGGGTGGCTGAGCGTTAACGCACGGAGAAATTGACGCTTAGTGATGTGACAGCGCGCTCGATAGCAGCTTGGCGGTGATGTCGACGATCGGCACCACGCGCTCGTACGCCATGCGGGTGGGGCCGACCACGCCGAGCGTGCCGACCACCTGGCCGTTTACCGAATAGGGTGCGGTGACGAGGCTGCATTCGTCGAGCGGCAGCAGGTCGGATTCGCCGCCGATGAAGATCTGCACGCCGGTGGCGCTGCGCGACTGGTCGAGCAGCCGCAACAGCCCGGTCTTCTGCTCGAAGGCATCGAACAGGCGGCGCAGGTTGCCCATGTTGCTGGAGAGCTCCTCGATGTCGAGCAGCTTGCGGCTGCCGGATACGACGACATTCTCCTGGCTGGCGTCGAGCGCCTGACTGCCGGCGTCCACCGCAGCGGCCATCAGACGGGTGATGTCGTCGCGCACCCGGCCGAGTTCGTCGCGCAGCTTCGCCCGTACCTGGTCGAAGCTGTGGCCGGCGAAGTTCTGGTTGAAGTAGTTGGCCGCCTCGGCGAGCGCGGAAGCGCTGTAGGGCTGCCCGGTGAGGATGACGCGGTTCTCGACCTCGCCTTCCATGGTCACGATGATGAGCAGGATGCGCTTGTCGGACAGGCTGAGGAACTCGACCTGGCGGAATGCCGGGCTGCGACGCGGCGTCATCACCAGCCCGGCGAACCGGCTGAGATCGGACAGCAGGGTGGAGGCCGCGGTCATCAGGCGCTGCGGGTCGGAAGGCGTCAGGCTCGACTCGAGCTGGCTGACGGCGACCTGGTCGAGCGGGCGTACCGTCAGCAGCGTGTCGACAAAGAAGCGGTAGCCGAGCGGCGTCGGCACCCGTCCGGCCGAGGTATGCGGGCTGGTGACGAAGCCCATCTCCTCGAGGTCTGCCATGATGTTGCGGATGCTGGCGGGCGACAGGTCCAGCCCGGCGTGCTTCGACAGGGTGCGCGAGCCCACGGGTTCGCCCTCGCTGATGTAGCGTTCAACCAGGGTTTTCAGCAGGATGCGGGCGCGATTGTTGAGCATGCGGGAATTATATAGGGGTCGGGGAGAGTGTTGCTTTGATCCAAAAACGTATCGCACATTCTCCGAATCCCGAATCCGGGCCGCTGACCCCTTTATAATCGCCCTTCATGCAAACCCCTTTCTATACCGTCGGCCTCGTCGGCAAATACAATAATCAGGGCATGGAGGCCTCCGTGCGTGCACTGGGCGAATTCCTGCGCGGGCGCGGACATGAAGTCCTGCTGGCCTGCCAGACGGCTGAGCACCTGGGGATCACGGATTTTCCAACCTGCAATCTGCACGACCTGGCAACCGAAAGCGATGCCGTGGTGGTGCTGGGCGGCGACGGCACCATGCTTTCGATTGCGCGCGAACTGGCGGCCCACGGCGCGCCGCTGATCGGCATCAACCAGGGGCGGCTCGGCTTTCTTACCGACATCACGGCCAACGACATGTACGACGCGGTGGCGGAGATCCTGAGCGGACAGTACGTGGCGGAGGAACGCATCCTGCTGAACGGGCAGGTCCGCCGCGATGGCGTGCGCGTATTCGAAACGACCGCGTTCAACGACGTGGTGGTGGGCAAGGGCGGGTCGGGGCGCCTGATCGACCTTGAAATCGCCATCGACAGCGAATTTGTCTACAGCCAGCGGGCGGACGGCCTGGTGGTCACGACTCCGACCGGCAGCACGGCGTACGCGCTGTCGGCGGGCGGCCCCATCGTGCATCCGACCCTGGAGGCGGTGACGGTGGTGCCGATCTGCCCGCACACCCTGTCGGCGCGTTCCATCGTGGTCAGCAGCCATTCGCGCATCGAACTGAATCTGATCTATGCCGACGATGCGCGCGTCCACTTCGACGGCCAGATTCACTTCGACCTCAAGAGCGGCGACCATGTGTGGATCACCCGTGCCAGCCGCCCGGTC
>JANJWF010000130.1 GCA_024709685.1 Thiobacillus sp. | reverse complement strand
TCGGCAGGCGCAACCGTCTCGGCGGGTGTTGCCGTTTCGGCGGCCGGGGCCGAATCGGCCGATGGCGTCGGGCTGTCTGCAGGCACCGCCACCGGTTCGGGCACCACCGGCGCATCGGTCAGTGCCGCATAGCTGGCCGCGTCGACCGCCGCAATGAAGCCGGTGCTTTCCTCGAATTTTGCGTAGCGTCCAGGCATCAGTGTCGCGAGTCTCACAAAGCTCTTGTCGATCCAGCTGTTGTAGATCTCCTGCTTCAGCAGATCGACGTTCTTTTCATGGATCTGGATCGCTTTTTCCTCGAAGGGATAGGACTGCTCATCGATCGCCTCCTCGTATTGCTCCTTCTCCAGTTCATTAAGATCGGTCGGGCGTTCGGATTTCTTGAGCGAGTCGCTGAAATTGGAATAGATTTCGGCGATGTAGTAAGTCGCAGCCGCAGTCACGTCGCCCACTTCGTATTTCACCAGCTTGCCGAAGGCTTCGTTGGCGGACTTCATCGCGGCCTTCTTCTTCTGCAGGCTCTTGTCGAACGGCTGCACCAGCTTGATGTCGGCGAACTGGGCAAAAAGCGGTTCGGTGAGGACCAGTGCCGACGTGGCGCCGAGGTAGCGGGTACGGTCGGTGCGTTCCGACCCGGCATTGGCATCCGCCTCGACGATCTGCCTCAGCTCGTCGAGATAAGCCTTCGTGTCGTTGCGCGACTTGAGCACCTCGGCAATCTTGCTGCGGGTCTCCACCGCCATCTCGACCGGGTGCGGGAAATAGGTCACGAAGCGGCGATACACCTGCAGGGCCTTGTCCTGCGCATTTGCCTTGGTGTAGAGCTCAGCCGCCACCTGCAGGGCCTCGCGACGAATGCCTTCGTCCTTCGACTCGGTTTCGATGCGCTCGTATTCGGCCGCAGCAAGCGCCGGCCTGCCTGCCTCCTGGTAGACATGCGCGACTTTCTTGGTGACCTCCGGCTGCAGTTCGTGTCCCGGGTAGTTCTTCCTGAACGACAGCAGCACATCCGCGGCCCGGTCCCAGTCCTTGAGCTGGATCAGCGCGGTTGCCCCGTCGTAGTCGGCCGCCGGACGGATCCTCGAGGTCGGCGCGGACTGGCCGACGCGCAGGAAGTGCTCTGCAGCGGTCTTGTAGTCCTGGAGCTGGTTCGCCTGTTCGCCCTGCTTGTAGATCGAGGCCGCGAGGTTATCAACCAGTTCTGCGTGCGAGGCATCGCTCTGCGGGGTGAGTTGCAGGACGCTCACATATCCTTCCTCGGCGTCCTTGAACTGGTTCAGCTCGAACGAGGAGTGGGCCACCACCAGCCAGGCCGAACGGCGCAGCGGCTGTTCGGCATTGGGGAAATTCGCGACCATCTTGCGCCCGGTGGTCACGGCAAGCGCATAGTCCTTCATCGCGTAGATGTCTTCCAGCGCCGCGCCCATCACCAGCGCCGCCTTTTCATGCTGCGGGAAGGTCTCGGCAAATCTCAGCGAGCTGCGAACGACCTCGCGCTTGACCTTGTCTCGCCCGGACTCCCGTGCCGCCAGCAGATTTTCGCGGTGGGCATAGACCGCCGCATAACCGGCAGCCGCGGCTTTTTCGTGCGCAGGATAGCCGTAGGCTGTACGCTCGTATTCCGCGGCGGCCTCGCCGTACGACTTGTTCTCCAGCAGCAGGTCGGCCAGCTGGTAGTTCATGACCGGCGCTTCGCCGTCCTTCGGGAACGATTCGAGGAATTCGCCATACCAGTGGCGCGCTTCCCGGAAGTTTTCGGCCTTGTCCTTGACGTGCTGCTTGTCCTGATAGAGGGCGTGATAGTAGTTCGCCAGCTCCTTCAGGTTGGTCTTCAGGTGCGCCAGCACGTCCGGATAGGCGTTGACGTCGAAGTGCTTCCAGTATTCCGACTTGAGTCCGTAGTTGGTCGCAAAATCCTTGTTGGCCTCGATGACCAGCTTCGGGAATCCGCCCTTCTTGTAGATCTCGATCACACGCATGTCGAAGTGAGGCGAGACCTTGTGATACGGATTGAGCTTGACGAAGGTCTTGTACGACAAGGCCGCGTCGGCATAGCGGCGCTTGTCCAGGTAGTACTCGCCGAGGTTGCTGTAGATATTCACCTCGTAGCCGCGCTTGCCGTTCTGCCTGAAATATTCCTCAACGGCTTCCGGCCCCCCGAGATACGAGAAGCTCAGGCTGATGACGCGATAGGTGTCCTCGATGCGTTTCTGTTCGAACTCGTCCTTCGAGTTTTCGAAGTCGTAACCGGTCTTGATCTTGTGGTCGAGCAATGCGACAAAGCGGTGCAGGCCGTCTTCGTAGAGCTCCTGTTTGTAGAACGCCCACCCGAGCTTATAGAGCGCCAGCTCGTAATAGGACGTGTGCTCCCCCATCGCGACGATGGTCTTGTAGGCATCTTCGGCATCCCGGTACTTCTTGCGCATGAAGTAGTACTCGCCGCGCCGGAACTGGATTTCGTCGTTGTAACGTGAGGTCGGATACTCCCGGGTCATCCGGTTCATCACGCTCATCGCCTCTTCGACCTCGCCGAGCTCCTCGTAAGCGCGCGACATCTGGTACAGGACCTGGTCGTTGCGCGGATAGAGCGGATATTTCTCGAGCAGCTGCTTGTAGAGGACGATGGCCTGCGCCGCGTTGGCGTTCTGCAGATCCGCGGTACCCTCGGGGGTGGCGATCGCCTCGCCGGCGATCGCAGATTTGATCGCTTCCGTGGCGGCTGCGCGCTTCTCAAAATCTTTCGTCGACTCGTTGTCGAGCCTGGAGATCGCAGCCGATTGGGTCGCACCCGCCGCACCGTTGGCGGGTACGGCCTGGCGTCGGGCGTCGAAGCCCGCCGGGCGGTCGATTTTTCCGGCAGCCGACGGGGCCGTTCTCCTGGCGGGATTTTCCGCGACGCCATACTCCTTTTCAAGCTTGAGGTCGGCGAGGCGCCGGATCGCCTCCGGCGTCATCGCGGTCTCGGGCGTGTCGTCGAGGAACTTCTGGTAGCTCTGCATCGCCTTTTCGATGCCGCCCTCGATCTGCTCGTCCTTGAGATCGAGCTTGACCTGCTTGAGCTGGCCGATCGTTCCGTGGTCCTCGACGGTGGTGGAACAGGCGGCGAGCAGCAGGGATGACGCGATCACGGTAAGGCGGAAATGGCTCATTGCGCCTTCTCCCCCACCGCCTGCTGCTGTGCCTTGACGGCGCGGTCATAGCTCTCGGCCATGGCGAAGCGCGCCTGGATCTGGTATTCCTCCAGCCGCCTGCGACGCAGATCCAGTTCGTTGACGGCCATCAACTCGAGCATGTGCCCCTGCCTGGCCATCAGCATCGCCACCTGTTCCTTGGCATCGCGCGAGCGATTGCGCGCCTGGCGAATCTGGTCGTCGTAGCCCTGATAGCTCTGGGTCGCCGCCTGCCGGGTCCTGACGAACGAGGCATAGATCTTCTTCAGCCGCGCAACGTCGGCATCGAGTTCGCGCAGATGCGTGAAGGCGTCGGTCAGCCGCTGATCGTAGGTGGTGTGGATATCGAATTGGACAAGGCCCTGCAGCCGCTTGATGCGACGGCGGGCATCCTCGGCACCTTCACCGGTGTCGTCCTTGTACTGCGCCTCGAGGCGCGCAAACTGATTCTGCAGAATGCGTTCGTCGGCCGTCTTCAGGAAATCCGGTCGCGGTGCGATCAACATGTGCTGCAGGCGGTCGTCGAGGCGCTGGCGCTGCTCCATACGCAGCCTGAGCTGCGAGTCGAGCGTGCGGAATTTTTTGTCGATGTCGGGCAGCAGCGGTTCATAGTACCTGCGCCGCAAATCGATGATCTCCTCCCAGGAATCGAGATACTCGTCCCACGCGTTGAGCCGCTTGCGCAGGTCCTCAAGATCGAAGTAATTCTGCAGCGAGGACTGGAAGTCGTTGGATGCCATCAGGTCCTTGAGGTAAAACGTCTCCGGGGTCTCCGGCAGTTCGCGCAGGCGGATGACCCAGTTCGGATCCTGCTTCAGTTCCTCACGCACCAGCGCCTTGAGGAAATTGCCCTTGTGGATGGTGTCGATCGAGGCATCCAGCTTGGTCAGTTCCTGCCCGAAGGATTCGAGTGCGCTGCCATAGAGCAGCGCCGCCTTGCCGTGCAAATTGAGCTGGGCATAAGAGTAGGGAACGCCCAGCATGCTCTCCTGCACCGCCTTGCCGGTCGGATTGCGTTTGACCAGGAGGGTCCACGGCACCAGGGCACGGTCGAAGCGCCCGGCGGAAACGGAGGACCATCCGGATCCCAGCAATGCCTTCTCGGAGAACGGGCTGACCAGCCGCACACGGTCGAGGTACTGGCTGGCCTCGCCCGGCTGGTTCGACTCCAGCAGCCGATAGCCGAGCACCAGGTTCGCCTTGTCCTTGATCGACAGCGTGCCCTCGTTTTCGCTGCTGATCTGGCCGGTCTTGTCGAGTTGCGCGAGGCCTTCCTTCTCCTGGCCGTTCTGGATCAGCGCGATCCCCAGGTTGTAGCCGGCGAAGCCCTCATACGCCCTGGAGTCTTTCATCCCCTGCAGGATGGTGATGGCCTCGGGGAAGCGGCCGTTGACCATGCTGATCTGCGCCCGCAGGAACTGCTCGTCGTCCCGTATTGACTCGGGAATCTTGCCGGTGATGCGCTCGATGGCATGCAGCGCGTTGATCGGATCGCTCTTCTGGTAATAGATGCGCGCGAGACGGAAGGCCGCCTCGTTCTTGATGTCCTGGCTGACGTTGCCCTCGAGAACCGCCTTGATTGCCCGGCCGGCACGCTGGTGCATGCGGTAGGAAAGCTCGAAATCACCCACCGAGAATTCGGCAAAATTGGACTGCAGGTGGAACGGATCGAGCTGGCGTTCGTCGAGGCGGTAAAACTGCCCCAGTTCGGTGTCGAGCCGGCTGATGGCGTCGAAATACTCGCCTTGTTGTGCGTAATAGAAGGCCTCGCCGAGATAGAGATCGCGGGGTGGCTTTTGCGGGGGAGCGGCTGCAAATGCCTGTGCGGCGACACACAGTCCGAGCAGCCAGAGCGATCTGCGCAGCATGAATTACCGGTCTTTGAATTCGATGTCTTTGCTGCTCGCACCGGGCCCGGCCAGCTTGATTTCGACCAGCCTGGGCCCGACATCCTTGGTGAACGTGTAGTGTGCGCTATGGTGAAAATCGCTGTTGCCCGCCGTCTTCCCGATCAGCGTCACATCCAGGGTGTGCTCGCCCGAACGGATGTTGCCGGTATAGATCCGCTGTACCCCGCCCTTCTGCAGCGCCTCGAGTTCCTTGAAGGTATAGAGGTGATGCGCGGCGTCCTTGCCATCGATCTTGATTTCCATGGCATCGAGGCGGAATTTCTCGCCCTGCGCCAGTGACACGAACAGCGAGACCTGGGTATTGGACGGATAGAGCAGTTTCTCCTCCAGCTGGGTCAGGTCGGTCGAGATCGCCAGCACATCCTTCTTGATGTCCTGGACCTGCTCGTCGATGCCCTTGATTTGTTCCCTGGAAACCTCTTCGGCAACACAGACGCCAGACGCCACCGAGAACAGCAGCCCAAGAGATGCGATGTTCAAATAATTTTTCATATCAACCACCCGAAAGACAGAGAAGCCGTGACGCCGAAAATAACCAGGAGATGACTCCTTCGACCCCTGGCAGCACCCTTGCGTATGCGGTAAAAAACCGGCCGCACCCTTGCCTTTATCCACAACCATGTCGAATTAATATCAGTAGTGTCGAATTGCTAACGGCGCTGATGCACGCATCTTGAGTCATGCCTTAAGCTTTTTTTCTTGCGCCACGCACACGAGATGAAATGTGTTGGCATCGCTCCTGACCAACCGGGAAATCGCTGCGCGAAGCGTTGCCGGTCCACACAAAGCGTTCGTGGCGCTTGCATAACGGAACAATTCCGCGTTTCTAAAGCGGCGCGTATCCGCGATTCGGAATGTGATGGATTGACGCACGAAAGCGCGCGCGGACGTGCCAGCCGCCTTGGGCGTGGCCAGCTGTGACGGTCCAGGAGGAAAACGACGCGCGGCGTGCCACAGAGACGCCATCAGGCTCGGCGGCAAGCCGAAAGGATGTCATGACATCATGACAAATCCATATGACATTCTTGTCAGCCGGGCTGACGGGGCAGATCTTTTTATTCTTCTATATCATAGACTTATATGGTTGGCACACAACGTGCTGAGTAAGGTGCGGGCGCCAAAAGCCTCCCGTCGACCGGGAAAGAAACCGGCGTATATTGATATCTTAAATAGGAGATTCATATTCAATGACCAGGATATCCAGACTGCCATCCATGATGGCAGCCGTGCTCGTGCTGATTTCTGTCAATGCGGTGGGTGCAGACAATGCCGAAGCCCAGTCTGCCAAACCCGAAGCGACAAACGCTCAGGAGCACCCATCCAATCCAACGCCGAAGGAGGAAGCCGCCAGCAAGAAGTCGTCTGAAAGCAGCACAAGCAACGAAGAACCGAACTGCAATTAGTCTTGATTAATCACCACCATAATTCAGGAGACATTTTAATGAAGCTTCGCACCCTGTTCACTGCATCTGTACTGTTCACCTCCCTCGTCCTGCCGATGACGGCCAGTGCACTGGATGTCAACCTCACCGCTGATCTGCCCTCTGTCGAAGTCATGCATGGTGGCAAGAAAGTCACGATCATGCGCAACCAGGATGAAAAAAACACGATCAATCCTGACTTCGTCAAGACCTCGCGCAAGTGCCCGCCCTTCTGCATTCAGCCGGGCGAACTGGCCCCCGGAGTGGAAACCATCTCGGAACTGGAAGTGCTTCATTACCTGAAGAAGATGAGCGATGGCGACAAGAACATCATGGTCGTCGACTCGCGCACCCCCGATTGGGTCGAGAAAGGCACCATCCCGGGCGCGATCAACATTCCGTGGGACAAGCTCAACATCGGCAAATCCGATCCCATCACCGTTCAGGAACTCCTTGAAAAACATTTCGGCGTCAAGAACCAGGACGGTTTCAACATGTTCGACAATGCCAAGACCATCGTCATGTTCTGTAACGGTCCGTGGTGCGGCCAGTCCCCCACCAATATCAAGGGTCTGCTGAAAATCGGCTACCCCGCAGACAAGATCAAGTGGTACCGCGGCGGCATGCAGGACTGGGAAGTGCTGGGGCTGACCACCGTCAAGCCGGCGAAATAATTAGAGCCTGCAACGACACATGAAAAACGGGGCGCCATGCCCCGTTTTTTATGGACCCGGCCTCAGCCACTTCAACTAGATATGCGGGGTAACGGGAGGCAGGACTGAAGCCGGTGCCGCCTCGATCGCAACGATCTCGAACTGCATCGTCGCGAGATCGGCCATGACGTAGGTGGGTGCGGCACCAACACCGCCGACGGTACCCGGATTGATCAGCCACGTGTAGCCACCCTTGACAGTGCCCACCTGCAGGATGCTGGACTTGTGATCGTGGCCACAGCACACGATATCGTAGTCTCCGGTGCAGGCGAGCGCCTGCGCATAGTGGGGATAGTGCACCAGGAACAGGTTGCGGTCGGCCAGGGTGAACGCCGCGTCCTGGCCGTGGTAGCGGATCACGCTGTTGGGTTCGGCAGCCAGCCGCATCATGTTGTAGAGATCGCCGGTGTTGTTGCCGTGGATGACGTGCACCGGCAATTCGTATTTCTGCAGTACGCGCAGCGTGGTCGGGGCGACCACGTCGCCGCAGTGCAGCACCGCTTCCGCCCCGTGCGCCCTGGCATGCTCGACCGCGGCACCGAGGAGGCGCCGGTTGTCATGCGAGTCGGAAACGATGCAGACTTTCATCAGAACGCCGGCTTGTCTGCAGCGTTGCGGTAGCGTTCGACGCCGGCAAGAATTTCCGCACGGGCGTCATCCACCCCGACCCAGCCTTCGACCTTGACCCACTTGCCGTTTTCAAGATCCTTGTAGTGTTCGAAGAAATGGGCGATCTGCGCCAGCAGCAGCGGCTGCAGGTCTTCCGGCTTGTTCACGCCCTGGTAGAGACCGCACAGCTTGTCGACCGGCACCGCCAAAAGCTTGGCATCGATGCCGGCTTCATCGGTCATCTTCAGCATGCCGATGGGACGGCAGCGCACGACCACGCTGGGGATCAGAGGGATAGGTGTGATCACCAGCACATCGACCGGATCGTCGTCTTCCGACAGGGTGTGCGGGATGTAGCCGTAGTTGCAGGGGTAGTGCATGGCAGTCGACATGAAGCGGTCGACGAACATGGCGCCGGACTCCTTGTCGACCTCGTATTTGATCGGTTCGCCGTGGGCAGGAATTTCAATAATGACGTTGAAGTCATCCGGCAGGTTGCGGCCGGAGCTAACGCGGTCGAGGCTCATGGTGTTCAGGGGTAAAAACAGGAAAGCCGGCGATTATACCCGCCCGCTTTCGCCCGACCGCCCCCCCGAGCCGTCTTACCGGGTGCACCCCGCCGGCGTTTCTAGGATAATCAGAGTTTTTGCATGCTGTTTTCCCACACCGCCCTTTCCGCAGGAGGCCGCGAATCCGGTCTTGCCGGCGCAGCCGACGCACTCTATCTGGCCGAGCTGGCGCGCCGCGCCACGCCGCTGGTGGTGGTGTGCGCGAGCGCGTGGGACGCCAACCGCCTGACCGAGGAACTGCGCTGGTTCGACCCTGAATTGCGGGTGTGCGCCTTCCCCGACTGGGAAACGCTCCCTTACGACAGCTTCTCGCCCCATCCCGACCTGATCTCCGAGCGGCTGGCGACGCTGTACCAGATTTCGCGCGGTGAATTCGACATCGCCGTGGTGGCGCTCTCCACCGCGCTCTACCGGCTGGCGCCACCCTCCTTTCTCGCCGCCCACACTTTCTTCCTCAAGCAAGGGGAAATCCTCGACGAGGCCGCCTTCCGCGCGCAGATGGCGCTGGGCGGCTACACCCACGTGAACCAGGTCTACGCGCCGGGCGAATTCTCGTTCCGCGGCGGACTGATCGATCTCTACCCCATGGGCAGCACCCTGCCCTATCGCATCGGCCTGTTCGACAACGAGGTCGAGACACTGCGCGCGTTCGACATCGACACCCAGCGCAGCATCTATCCGGTGAAGGAGGTGCGACTGCTGCCGGCGCGCGAGTTCCCGCTCGACGAAGCCGGCATCACCCGCTTTCGCCAGAAGTTCCGCGAATACTTCGAGGGCGACCCGTCGAAGTCCAAGCTGTACAAGGACGTCAGCAACGGCCTCGCGCCCGCTGGCATCGAGTACTACCTGCCGCTCTTTTTCGAGGAGACGGCGACTCTGTTCGACTACCTGCCGAAGCATACGCTGCTGGTCGCCCACGGCGCACTCGACCCCGCCGGCCAGGCATTCTGGGCCGACGCGCTGGGGCGCCACCGGCTGCTCGCCGGCGACAAGGACCGGCCGCTGCTTGCGCCCACCGAGTTGTTCCTGGCGACCGACGCCTTCTTCAGCCTAGCCAAGGGCTATGCACGGCTGGATATCGAGCAGGCCGGCGACGGGCTCGCCCGCTCCGTCCCGGCCATTTCGGTCGATCGCCGCGAGGTCCACCCGGTCGCCAAGCTGCAGGGCTTTATCGATGGCTTCCAAGGCACGACGCTGATCGTCGCACCGTCTGCCGGGCGGCGCGAAACCCTGCATGAGTACCTCGCCGAGCATGGCCTCGACGCCGCGCCGTGCGAGGGCTGGGCCAACTGCCAGCAGCAGCCCGGCCGCATCCTGCTCACCCACGGCCCGCTCGCCGAGGGCTTCGTCACGGCAGACGGCGCGCTCGCCGTCATCACCGAAACCGAGCTCTACGCAGTCCCGCCGAAGACCCGGCGCGCGCGCGAGACCCGCGCCACCCAGATCGACAACCTGCTGCGCGATCTTTCCGAGCTCAAGCCCGGCGACCCGGTGGTGCACGCCCAGTACGGCGTCGGGCAGTACCTCGGCCTCATCAACATGGACCTTGGCGACGGCGACACCGAGTTTCTGCAACTCGAGTACGCCAAGGGCGACAAGCTCTACGTGCCGGTCGCCAACCTGCACCTGATCTCGCGCTACTCCGGTGCCGGTGAAGGCGAGGTGCCGCTGCACAAGCTCGGGACCGACCAGTGGGAAAAGGCGCGCCGGCGGGCCATGCAGGCGGCACGCGACACCGCCGCCGAACTGCTGAACCTGTACGCGCTGCGCGCAGCGCGCGAGGGCCACGCGTTCAAGTTCTCGCCGCACGACTACGAGGCCTTCGCTGAAGGCTTCGGCTACGAGGAGACGCCCGACCAGGCCGCCGCCATCGCCGCGGTGATGGCCGACATGCAGTCGGGCAAGCCGATGGACCGACTGGTGTGCGGCGACGTCGGCTTCGGCAAGACCGAGGTCGCCCTGCGCGCCGCCTTCATGGCGGTGATGGGCGGCTACCAGGTGGCGGTGCTGGTCCCGACCACGCTGCTCGCGGAGCAGCACTTCAACAACTTCTCCGACCGCTTCTCGGCCTGGCCGGTGAAGCTCGCCGAGCTGTCGCGCTTCCGCAGCCCCAAGGAACAAGCCGAGGCCCTGCAGGCGCTCGCGGACGGCAAGGTCGACATCGTCATCGGCACCCACCGGCTGATCCAGAAGGACGTCAAGTTCGCCCGTCTCGGCCTGGTCATCCTCGACGAGGAGCACCGCTTCGGCGTGCGGCAGAAGGAGCGGCTGAAGGCGCTGCGCGCCGAGGTCGACGTGCTGACACTCACCGCGACGCCGATCCCGCGCACGCTCGCGATGTCGCTCGAGGGCATCCGCGACTTCTCGGTGATTGCCACCGCGCCGCAGAAGCGGCTGGCGGTGAAGACCTTCGTGCAGTCCTTCTCCGCCGGGCTGATCCGCGAGGCGGTACTGCGCGAGCTGAAACGCGGCGGCCAGGTATATTTCCTGCACAACGAGGTCAGCACCATCCAGGCCATGCGCGAGCGGCTGGAAAAGCTGCTGCCGGAAGCGCGCATCCGCGTCGGCCACGGCCAGCAGAGCGAGCGCGAGCTGGAGCAGGTGATGCGCGACTTCTACCAGCAGCGCTACGACATCCTGTTGTGCACGACCATCATCGAGACCGGCATCGACGTTCCCACCGCCAACACCATTATCATCAACCGCGCCGACAAGTTCGGCCTGGCGCAGTTGCATCAGCTGCGCGGCCGCGTCGGGCGTTCGCACCACCAGGCCTTCGCCTATCTGCTGGTGGAGGAAGATCGTACCCTCACGTCGCAAGCGAAGAAACGCCTGGAGGCCATCCAGCTGATGGAGGAACTCGGCTCGGGCTTCCATCTCGCCATGCAGGACATGGACATCCGCGGCGCCGGCGAGGTGCTGGGCGAAAAGCAGAGCGGCGAGATCCTCGAAGTCGGCTTCTCGCTCTACAACGACATGCTGGCCGGCGCAGTCGCGAGCCTGAAGGCCGGCAAGGAACCCGACATGAGCCAGCCGCTCGGCGTGGTCTCGGAGATCAACCTGCACCTGCCCGCGCTGCTGCCGGTGGATTACTGCCCCGACGTGCACGAGCGGCTGGTGCTGTACAAGCGGCTGGCGAGTTGCCAGACCCCGGACGACCTGACGCAGATGCAGGAGGAGCTGGTCGACCGCTTCGGTGAGCTGCCCGATACGGCACGCGCCCTGCTGGCGGTGCACCGCCTGCGCATGGCCACCCGCCCCTACGGCATTGTCCGGCTGGACGTATCCGGCGAGGGCATGAGCGTGCAGTTCGTCCCCAACCCGCCCGTCGATCCGGGTAAAATCATTGAGTTGATCCAGGGCAAGGCCGGATACCGGCTCGCCGGCCCCGACCGGCTGAAGCTGACCATCCCCCTGCCCGACCTCGCCCGGCGTGTCGGCGCAGTGACCGCCTTCCTGGCCGCGTTGGGTCAACCCGTGGGCGAACCCCTTGTTTCCGCAAAATAAATCATCTTATGAACCTCATCCAGCCATTTGCCGCCCTTCGCCCCGCTGCAGGACGTGCCGACGATGTCGTCGCCCCCCCCTACGACGTGCTGTCAACCGAGGAAGCCCGTGGGCGCGCCAGCGGCCGTCCGTGGAGCTTCCTGCATATTTCCAAGCCTGAGATCGACCTGCCGGCGGGCACGGATCCTTACGCGCCCGAGGTCTACGCCAAGGGCGCAGACAATCTCCGAAACATGATCCAGGCCGGCGTACTGGTGCGCGACCCGGCGCCCTGCTACTACGCCTATCGCATCGTGATGGGCAGCCACAGCCAGACCGGCATCGTGGCCGCCGCCTCGGTGGCGGACTACGATACCAACCGCATCCGCAAGCACGAATTCACCCGTCCCGACAAGGAGGACGACCGCGTGCGGCAGATCGACGCGCTCGACGCGCAGACCGGGCCGGTGCTTCTGGCCTACCCTGCGGCGCCCGAGGTCGACGCGATCCTGGCTGCTGCGTCCAGCGGCGCGCCCGATTCCGACGCCGAGCTCGACGGCGTGCGCCATACCGTATGGGTAATCCACGACGCCACGATCCAGGCACGCATCACCGCCGCATTCAACGCCATGCCCGCGCTCTACATCGCCGACGGCCACCACCGTTCCGCGTCGGCTTCGCGCATCGCCGCCGCACGCCGTGCTGCCAACCCGGGGCATACCGGCGCCGAGCCCTACAACTTCTTCCTGTCGGTTATTTTTCCCGCACACGAGATGCGCATCATGGATTACAACCGCGTCATCACCGACCTCAACGGATTGAGCGCAGAAACCTTCCTCGAGCGCGTGGGCAGCGCCTTCAGCGTCACGCCTGCAGCCGAGGCAGTCAAGCCGGCGCACCCAGGCAGTTTCGGCCTCTATCTGGCCGGCCGCTGGTACCGTCTCGACATCCGCCCGAACCTGGTTCCGGCTGACCCCGTGGGGCGCCTGGACGTCAGCCTACTGCAGAACAACCTGATCGCGCCCATTCTCGCCATCACCGACCCGCGGCGCGACAAGCGCATCGATTTCGTCGGCGGTATCCGCGGCCTGGCTGAACTGGAAAAGCGGGTCAACAGCGGCGAAATGGCACTGGCGCTCTCACTCCACCCCACCCGTATGGAGGATCTCATGGCGGTGGCCGATGCCAACGAAGTGATGCCGCCCAAGTCCACCTGGTTCGAGCCCAAACTGGCAGATGGGCTAGCCTCGCATGTACTAGGGTAAACTAGGGCTCAGGTTTTCCGGCTGGATGCCGTATTCCCATCTGATGAACAAATCCATTCCGGAAATCAGGCCACAGGAATTCATCTCGTGAAAATTGACAAGCGCATCACCCCGCCCGCCGCGAACAAAGTATCCGCCGCCAAAGGCAAGGGGACGGAGAAGCCGGCTGCCGCCGTAAAAAGTGGCAGCGATTCGCTGACGTTGACTGAATCGAGCACCCGCGTCCGCGCGCTGGAATCCCAACTGGCCTCGGTCGACGTCGCCGACGCGGGCAAGGTCGAAACAGTCAAGGCCGCGCTCGCCAACGGTACCTTTGCCGTCGACGCCGAGGTGGTGGCCGACCGCCTGATCGACCACACCAAGGAAACCCTGCGCAAGCGCCCGCGCAAAAAATAATTCCGCCTCCACCCCCGATTTGGAAACGGAATAGAATCAGTCCTCGAATATTCGTTCGGGGCTCAGCATGAGTGAAATCACCATCTCCGTCACCGGCATGACCTGCGGCGGTTGCGTCAACAGCGTGCACAAGGTCCTGGCGGCCCTGCCGGGCGTGCATAGCGTCGAGGTCAGCCTCTCTCCCGGCCAGGCGCACGTGGTTTACGACGAGATGCGGGTCGACCGGGCCGCGCTGGTCCAGGCGGTCGTCGATGCGGGGTTCGGTGTCGCGGACTGACACGCCATCCGCCGGCCGGACTGCCGTTCAGAGCTTGCCGCAGAGAATTTCCAGCGGCTCCGGCAGGTGGACACCGTTCCCCTGCACGTAGTCCACGCCGATCTGCCGCAGCAGGGCCAGCGTCTCCTCCGATTCGACGTATTCGGCGACGGTTTTCAGCCCCATCTGGTGGCCGATGTGGTTAATCGCCTCGACCATGGAGCGGTCGATCGGGTTGCGCGTGATATCGCGCACGAATGCGCCGTCGATCTTGAGGTAATCCACTTTCAGGTTCTTCAGATAGGTGAATGACGACAGGCCGCTGCCGAAATCATCCAGCGCGAAACTACAGCCAAAGCCGCGCATGGCATCGATAAATTCGTTGACCACGGAGAGGTTGCCGATAGCAGCTGTTTCGGTGATTTCGAAGCACAAGTGCGGTCCGAGGACAGGGTTGTCGTGCAGGCACGCCAGCAGCATGGTGCGAAATTCGGGATCTTTCAGCGACGCGCCCGAGAGGTTGATGTCAAAAAGGCAATGCATTTGCCGCTCGGCCACCAGATGCTGCTTGCATACGCGCAGCGTTTCCTCGATGACCCAGCGATCCAGCGCGGGCATGATGGAATAACGCTCGGCCGCCGGGATGAACGCCATGGGCAGGATCACGCTGCCGTCGTCGTCCAGCATCCGCAGCAGCAACTCGACATGGCGGCGCGATTCCGGCACGCCATCGGTGCGGCGGATTTCCTGCCAGGACAGCCTCAGGCGATGCTCCTCGAGGGCCCGCTGGACGCGCGTCACCCACTGCATTTCCCCGCGATGGCGGGCCAGGTCGTGGTCGCGGCCTTCATACAGATGGATCTGGTTGCGGCCACGCCCCTTTGCCACATAGCAGGCGGCATCCGCCGCCGATAGCAGGCTCGCCGTCGTGCCGCTGTCACGGTTGATCGCCACTACGCCCACGCTCATGCCGACGGAGAAGATGCGGTCCCCCCATTTGAAGCGGTAGCGCTGTACCTCGGCGCGGAACGCGTCGGCCACCTCCAGCGCATCCTGGATGCTGCAGTTTTCCAGCAACAGGGCGAACTCGTCGCCCCCCAGACGCGCCAGCGTGTCGCGTTTCCGCAGCTTGCTCTTCAGCAGCAACGCCAGCTGGCGCAACAGCTCGTCGCCCGCCGCGTGGCCGCACGTATCGTTGATCACCTTGAACTGGTCGAGATCCATATAGCACAGCACGTGTTCGCGCCCCTGCTGCTGGGCGGACGACAGCGTGCGTTCCAGCCGCTGCTCGAATTCGCTGCGGTTGATCAGCCCGGTCAGGGCATCGTGGCTGGCTTGATAGATCAGACGCGCGGTGGCCTGGTCGATCCTTTCCTGCATCTGGTCCTGCATCGCCTGCAGGTGCTCAGCCATGTGATTGACGCCACGCTGCAGCATGCCAAGCTCGGCTTGTCCTGTGTGCTCCACCCGTTCGCCGAAATGCCCTTCGCCGATGCGGCTGACGGTATGGGTCAGGGCCAGGATCGGTCGGGTGATCTGGCGCCCGATGCGCCAGGCGAGATAGAAGCTTGTACCCAGCCCGACCAGCAGGATCGCCAGGCTACGCAGGATGGCATCGCGCTGGCTGCGGATGGTGGCGCTGCGCGACACCTCGAGCCCCACCCAGCCCAGGAGCCGGGTATGGGTGCCGGACTGCCGGGCAGCAGGCACGTCGAGCAGCTGGAAATCGTCCACGACCACCTCGGTACGGGTGATCGGCGCGTAGTACACCAGCCGATCCTCGTATTCATTCTGCTGGATGCGGTCAGCGGGCAGTTTTGGCAGCGGCTGCCGCCATGATCCCCGGCCAACCTGCGCCAACCGCGTGCCATCCTCGGCAAACACCGCCACACCGCGGATATCGGGCTCGATCGCCGCCTTCTCGAGCAGGGTCTGCAGCACCTCGAGATTGCCCGAGGCGACGCCGTATTCGGCCGCCGGCGCTAGTTGGCGGGCAATTGCCACGGCGCGTGTGCGCAAGGACTGATCGAGATCATCGATTTTTCCGGTGATGAGCTGGAATAGCAGCAAGATGCTGATGATGGCTGTCGGCACCAGCGCGAGGCCAATGACCCGCCCCCGTATCCCCAGTGGAGCCGTCATCAATATCCTCCTCCCAAGCGTTTTTCCAGTTCGCCTTCGGGCGGCACGGCCAAGCCGAGCGAACGTGCCACCTGTTCGTTGACGGACACGCTGAAATAAGCGGGATATGCCGGGGCAGGCAGGCGCACTGCCGGATCCTCCAGAGCGCTGTTTATCCAGTCGGCGGCCTGGTGACCGATCTGCGCCGGACTGGTGTGCAGCGACAGCAGCGCACCCGCGCGCGTCAGCGAGCGTGAATAGCCCAGCACCGGGACGTGGTAGCGGTACGAGGTGAGAAAAAGGCTTTGTGCGGTGTTGCGGTTGAACACCAGCGGGTCGGGCACGGCCAGCAGCAAATCGGCGCTCGACAACACATTTTCAAGCGGCCCGATCAGACGCACGTCCGCTGACAAGATCTGGTATATCAGGCTCAGCCGTTGCGCCTGCAGGGCCTCGCCCAGTTCGCCCACCAGCCCGCTCTGGCCCGCGCTCAACAGCACGCCCACGCGCCGCGCTTCGGGGAAGGCGAGGCGAATCAGCCGCGCCTGGCGCTCAAACGGCTGGTCGAGATAGATTGCCGACGCGACGCGCTGGCCGCCGTCGCTGAGTCGGTCGTACCCCGTCTTGAGGTACCACGCCCGCGGCACCAGCACCGCCAGCGCTGGTGTCCGATCGGCAAGTGTCGCCAGTGCTTCGGCTGCGCGCACGCCCACTGCAACGGCCAGACGCGCCTCGTTCAGCGAGCGTGCGGTCAGGTTCCCCGCGTACACCAGGGTGGCCTCATGGGAGGCGCCTTCCAGGTACGCCTGGATCACCTGATAGACCTCCTGATAGGGTGCCGAATCGTCACTCAACACCACCGCCACCCGTGCCGCGGCAGTTTGCCCCGACGCCAGGGCCAGGCAGGCACAAGCCAGGCCAAGCCACGCAATGCGGAGCAGTTCAGCCCACCCGTGCGGCAACCAAGCAGTCAAACCGCCCCCTGCTCCATGCCCCACAGGCAAGCGCCCTTGCTTTCCCTGGCAATCGCCTCGAGCAGGCTTGCGTGGGCAGCCACTTCCTCAGTCGAAGCCTGCAGCAACAGGGGCTTCGGGCGCGCACGTGGTGCTGCCCGTTCGGCCTCTATACCGCGCGCTTCCAGCCCGATCGACAGGCTCTCCTGCCCGCGGGTCAGCGCGAGATACACGGCCGCCAGCAGTTCGCAGTCGAGCAATGCACCGTGCAGGGTTCGTGCAGCGTTATCCACGCCATAGCGCTTGCATAGCGCATCCAGGTTGTTGCGCTGGCCAGGGTGCAGCCCCTTCGCCATCGCCAGGGTGTCGGTCACGCCGCCGCACCAGTTTGCCAGCGGTGCCATCTCAAGCAGGCGCAGTTCCATGTTGAGAAAACCGACGTCGAAGGGCGCATTGTGAATGATCAGTTCTGCGCCCTGGATGAAGTCGACGAACTCCTGCGCAACGTCGGCAAAGCGCGGTTTGTCCTGCAGGAATTCCGGGGTGATGCCGTGCACCTGCATCGCGCCGACGTCGATGTCGCGTTCCGGGTTGACGTAACGGTGCAGATGGTTGCCGGTGAGTCGCCGGCTGACCATCTCCACCGCCGCCACTTCGATGATGCGATGTCCCTGGCTGGGGTCGAGGCCCGTGGTTTCGGTGTCGAGGATGATTTGTCGCATTGAAGCCCTTTTGGGGGGTTCTGGTTATCGGGAGCTATCAGGGCTGCTGTGTCTGCAGCACGCCCTGGTTGGCCAGCGCATCGGCGCGCTCGTTTTCGGGATGGCCGGCATGGCCGCGCACCCATTTCCACTCGATGCGGTGCAGTTGACTCAATGCGTCCAGCTGCAACCAAAGATCCTGGTTCTTCACCGGCTTGCCGTCGGCCGTGCGCCAGTTGCGCTTTTTCCAGCCGGGCATCCATTCGCTGATGCCTTTTTGCACATATTGCGAGTCGGTGTGGACCTCGACCGTGGACGGGCGCTTCAACGATTCCAGCGCTCGGATCACCGCGGTCATTTCCATGCGGTTGTTGGTGGTGTTGGCCTCGCCCCCGCTGATTTCCTTGCGGTGCCCGCCCGCGACCAGCAGGGCGCCCCAGCCGCCCGCGCCGGGATTGCCCTTGCAGGCGCCATCACTATAGATGTAGATGATGTCACCGCTCACGACGCATCCGATACTGTTTGAGATTGATCACCTTGGCGGCTGGCGACAACAGTCGCTGCGCCACCGGTGTTTTCCATTGCGGAAGGATGACGTTCATGCCTTGCACGCGCTTGACTGCCTGCAGGAAATACACGCCACCGCCCATGGCCCACCAGCGGTCTCCCGCCGGTTCCATGAAGCGCATCCGCCGCAGCCAGCTCTCGCGGTTGACCGGCGGACGGTAGCAGCACATGCTGCCGGCCGCGACCTCGAGTCCGAGCAGCGCCATCCAGTCCTTCACCCGGGAAATATTTAGAAAGCTGCCGTTCCAGGGATAGCCGCGCTCGCCGCCCTGCAGCTTGCGCGCCAGCCCCCACAGGCTGCGCGGGTTGAATCCTGCCAGCACCAGGCGGCCTTCGGGACGCAGCACACGCTCGGCCTCACGCAGAACCTGGTGCGGATTGGCACTGAATTCCAGCACATGCGGCAGCAGCAGCAGATCGAGCGACTGGCTCTCGAACGGCAGGAACATGGGATCGGCCAGCACCCGGGCAGGGGCCTCGACCGCGCAGGTCACCCGCAGCGGAATACGGCTGTCGCGCAGAAAATCGATCTGCGGCAATCCGATCTGCACCGCATTGAAGCCGAATACGTCCGACACCGCATTGTCGAAATAGCGTTGCTCGCGGAACAGTAGATGCTGCCCCAGCGGTGTCTCGAACCAAGCTGCATCAAGCTTGGATAACATAGCCATTCCTCCTGTTCGGTTGCCCCATCATGCTGAAGCTGATTCCCCTGCCCGCGTTCGAAGACAACTACATCTGGGTCCTGCACGACGCGCATCGCGCGGTCGCAGTCGATCCCGGCGATCCAGCGCCGCTGGCCGCCTTCCTCGACGCGCACGGCCTTGCGCTGGCCGCCTTGCTCATCACCCACCATCACCGCGACCATACTGGCGGCAACAGCTGGTTGCGTCAACGCTACGGCTGTGCCGTTTACGCTTCCCACAACGCTGCCATTCCTGCCGTCACGCATCGCCTGCACGGCGGCAATTCGGTGAATATCCTCGAATTGGACCTGCATCTCGAGGTGCTGGCGACGCCGGGTCATACCCTCGACCATATCAGCTATGTCGGCCACGGTTGCCTGTTCTGTGGCGACACCGTTTTCGGCTGCGGCTGCGGCAAACTGTTCGAGGGCAGTCCAGCCATGATGGCCGCCAGCCTCGATGCTATTTTAGCGTTGCCGGATACTACTCGCGTCTGCTGCGCGCATGAATACACCCTGAGCAATATTGACTTCGCCAAGACCCTTGACGGCGACAACCCTGCCCTGCTTGAACGCGAGCGTACCGACCGCGACCTGCGTGCGCACGGGCAGCCCACGCTGCCCTCGACCCTGGCGCTGGAAAAGGCCACCAATCCCTTCCTGCGCTTTCACAGCCCCGACATGACCGCCTTTGCCGCCCGCTATCTGAATCGCCGCAATCCGGACCCTGCCGAAGTATTCGGCGCCATCCGCGGCGCCAAGGATGCCTGGGATGGTTGACCAATCCCCCTTCAGGCGCTTAGGATGGCACCCGTATGAGTACGGGAGACCAACTTGCCCGGAATCAAAAATGGCCCATGTCAAAATGAATAGGCTCAGTCTGGCCGTGCTGGCGCTGCTCTTCAGCTATCCGGCGGTTGCCGAGGAATCCCTCACCAATTACCGGCCCCTGGAGTGGCAAGACGGCGCCTTCCGAGACTCGACTGGAGACGCGGCTGCCACCCTTCCCCAGGATGAGGCCCAAGGCGAAACCGCCGAAGCCGCTCGAGACGCGGTCGAGGGCGAAACCATAGCCCAGACCTCCCAGGATGATGTCTGGCAGCGCATCCGCAATGGCTTCGGGATCGCCGAAGATACCTCCCTGAACCCGCTCATCGGCCTCCATGAGTCCTGGTTCGCGGCACGGCCGGAAAGTGTGCTGCGCCTGGTCGAGCGCTCACGCCCTTATCTCTACCATATCGTCGAGGAACTCGACCGGCGCGCCATGCCGATGGAGATCGCGCTGCTGCCGATGATCGAAAGTGCGTACAACTCCGCTGCCTTGTCACCCGCCGCGGCCTCCGGCATCTGGCAATTCATGCCTGCCACGGGGCGCGACTACGGCCTCAGGCAGGACAACTGGTACGATGGCCGGGGCGACTTCACCGCCGCCACCCGGGCCGCGCTCGACTACCTGGCCAAGCTCTATCTCGATTTTGGCGACTGGCAATTGGCGCTGGCTGCGTACAACTGTGGCGAAGGCTGCGTCACCCGCGCCATCCGCAGAAATGCCCAGGAGGGGCTCCCGACCGACTACGCCAGCCTGGATCTGCCCAACGAGACCCGCCACTACGTCCCCAGGCTGCTTGCCATCAAGAAGCTGATAGACAGCCCCGAGCGTTACAGCCTCGCCATCGAAGCGCTGCCCAATCAGCCCTACTTCGATCAGGTCACCGTCCGCGCCAGCATGGACGTCCATTCCGCCGCACGTCTCGCGAACATGAGCAGCAACGAGTTCATCGCATTGAACGCCGCCTTTCCGCGCAAGCTGATTCATTCCGACACGCCGGTCAATTTGCTGCTCCCGGTCGACAAGGTGGATACGTTTCAGCGCAATCTGGAAACCGGCACCTGGGATACCTGGCAACCCTATGCAGCGAAGAAAGGTGAACGCCCGGGAACCATTGCCAAGCGATTTGGCGTCAGCGTCGTCCGCCTCACAGAACACAACCAGTTTCATCTGAAGCGCGGCAAATTTGCCCGCGCGCAGACCATTCTGGTTCCGGTGAAAAGACGCGGGGTGGCGGCTACGGATACGGCTTCACCGTCCACGGGCCGGCACTTGGTGCGGCGCGGCGACACCCTGTTCAGCGTCGCGCGCCGTTATGGTCTGAGTGTCCGCCAACTGGCTGCGGCCAACCCCAAACTCGGCACCGAGTTGAAAATCGGCCAGGTCGTGCGGCTGCCGTCGAGCGAGCCCGGTGCACGCGAAACCGACGCCATCCGGCCCGCGCGGCTCAAGACCGCCCCCACAAGCCCCACCCAAACCGCTCGCTACACCGTCAAGCCCGGCGACAACCTGAACGCCATTGCACAGCGCTTCGATATCAGCCTGACGGATATCAAGGCATGGAATCCGGGTTTCAGCAAGACCAGCACGGTGCATGCGGGGCAGAAGGTCATCGTCAGGAAGCCCTGAAAAGACCGCGAGGGCTAGAACCCGTGGAAGGCCTGGCCCTGGCCAATCCGGATCAGTCAGGCGACGGCGGCTCCCCGGTCTTGTCCGACATCACCAGTGCCATGCCCACCGCGGCCAGCACCATCCACAGCACCGCCGCCCAGATGCCGAGCGCGTCCGACAGCGGCCCCATGAAAAACAGTGTCAGCATTGCCACGGCCAACACGCCGTTGCCGATCCAGAAATTGCGACGGTGCTTGCCGGTATTCATTCGGGCCTCCTCACCAGGAATTTTCAGATTCGCCCCGCCACCCAGTGACAGCGTACCCAGTGCCCGTTCGCCAGATCGGTCCGATCGGGATACGTTTGGCGGCAGAGCTCACCGGCATGGGGACAGCGTGGATTGAAATGGCAGCCGCTCGGCGGGTTGAGCGGCGACGGCTGGTCGCCCGCCAGCCGGCTGATACCCTCACCGACGTGCGACTCGATGCGCGGCACCGCGCTCACCAGCGCCTGGGTATAGGGATGGCGCGGCGCGTGCAGCACGTCGGCCACCGCGCCGTGTTCGACGATGCGCCCGAGGTACATGACCGCCACCTCATGCGCCAAATATTCGACCACGCCCAGATTGTGGGTGATGAAGAGGTAAGCCAGACCCAGTTCATTTTGCAGGTCCTTCAGCAGGTTCAGGATCTGCGCCTGCACCGAGACGTCAAGCGCACTGGTCGGCTCGTCGCAGATCACCAGCCGGGGCGACACCGCCAGCACCCGCGCGATCGCGATGCGCTGGCGCTGGCCACCGGAAAATGCGTGCGGATAGCGGCCCCCCGCATCGTCCGGCAACCCCACCTGGCCCAATAACCGCGCCACCGCGTCGCGGCGCTGATGTGCTGCGCCCACTCCGAGCGCATCCATGCCTTCGAGCAGGATGTCGGCCACCCGCATGCGAGGATTGAGCGAACTGAACGGATCCTGGAACACCATTTGCGCCCGTCGCCGCAGGACAGGCGCGTTCTTCGCGGTAATGGTTTCGCCGGCCAGCACGATGCGGCCTGCCGTCGGCTCGGTCAGCCGCAGCAACGCCTTGCCCACCGTGGTCTTGCCGCACCCCGACTCACCCACCAGCGCCAGGGTGCGGCCCGCCTGGATGTCGAGGGACACGCCATCGACTGCGCGCAGCTGGTCCACTGTGCGCTGTAGCAGGCCGCGACGGACCGGGAAATACACCTTCAGGCCGTCGACCTGCAGCAGGGGCTGCATCGCCTGCGTCGAAACCGCGTTCGCGACGATCTCGCGCGGCAACCGGGCAGGCAGTTGTCCGGCCAGATGGCACCGCACACGCTGCCCGTCGACCGTCTGCCAGTCGGGCGACTCCTCGCGGCAACGCACGACCGCATGCGGGCAACGCGGCGCGAAGCGGCAGCCCTTGAGTTCGCTATCGGGCTTCGGCACCTGACCGGGAATCACCGTCAGGCGCCCGCCATCACCGGCACGCGGCAACGCTTCGAACAGCATGCGGCTATAGGGGTGCTGCGGAGCGGCGAAGAACGACTCGCGCGTCCCCTCTTCCAGCAACTCGCCGGCATACATCACGCCCACGCGGTCGGCATTCTCGGCCACCACGCCGAGATCGTGCGTGATCAGCAGCATGCCCATCTGCCGCTCGACCCTGAGCCGGCGCAGTACCTCGAGCACCTGCGCCTGGATGGTCACGTCGAGCGCCGTGGTCGGCTCGTCGGCAATCAGCAGTTTGGGTTGGCCAGCCAGCGCCATCGCGATCATCATCCGCTGGCGCAGGCCGCCGGAAAGTTCGAACGGATAAGTGTCCAGTCGGCGCGCCGCATCCGGCACGCCCACCGCATCGAGCAGGTCACGCGCAGCATCCCGGCCCGCCTGCCCGGCGAGGTTCTGATGCAGCGCTACGGCCTCGATGATCTGCTCGCCCACCCTGATGACCGGGTTTAGCGCGAGCATCGGCTCCTGGAAAATCATCGCCATGCGCCCGCCTCGGACCCGACGCATCTCGCGTTCCGGCAACGCCAGCACGTCCTGCCCGTCGAGGTCGACCGCACCGGACGTGACGCGGCCGCCGTCCGGCAGCAGCCTCATGATGGACAGCGCCGTCATCGATTTGCCGCAGCCCGACTCGCCAAGGAGCGCGTAGGTTTCCCCCGCTGCGACGTGGAACGACACGCCGTCGACCACCCGCACGGCACCGATGTCGGTGACGAGACCGCGAACGTCGAGCAGCGGCTTCATCGCCGGCCTTCCAGGCGGGGATCGAAGGCATCGCGCACACCGTCGGCAAACAGGTTGGCCGCCAGCACCAGCGCGAACATGAAGGCAAAGGCGGCGCCGAGCTGCCACCAGACGACCGGCTCGCGCGCGAGTTCGAGGCGCGCGCCATTGATCATGTTGCCCCAGCTATAGGTGGCGGGATCGACACCCACGCCGACGTAGGACAGCACCGCCTCGGCAAGCACCAGCCCTGAGAAATCGAGCACGATCGCGATCAGCACCAGGTGGAACACGTTGGGGAGGATGTGACGGCTGATGATGCGCGCGTGCGACACCCCGAAGGCGCGTGCCGCCTCCACATAATCGAGCGTTCGGAGCTTGAGCGATTCGCCGCGCAGCAGGCGTGCCAATCCGGTCCAGCTGGTCACGCCCATGATCAGGCACAGCGCCAGCAGGCGGATATCGGCGCGCACCGCCGCAGTGTCGAACCTTTCCGGGTTGGATTCGATGTATACCTGCACGATCAGTACCGCCGCCGCGATCAGCAGTACACCGGGGATCGAGTTCAGCACGGTGTAGACGTACTGGATCACGTCGTCGACCCAGCCGCGGAAGTAGCCCGCTGCGATGCCGAGGCCGATCGCCAGCGGCAGCGTGACCAGCGTGGTCAGCGTGCCGATCACCAGGCCGGTGCGAATGCTCTTGAGGCTGATGTAGAGCACATCCTGTCCGACCTTGTCGGTGCCGAACACGTGATAGCCCGACGCCAGTTGCACGAGCACGCAACTCACCACCAGGATCAGCGACACGATGAAAACAACCGTCCGCCCGGGCCAGTCGAGACGCCCTCCCCCCCAGTTCCCCAGCCAGGTTCCCAAGGAAGTGTGCATGCGACGCGACTGCCAGCACGCCAGCAAACCGAGCAGAAACAGACTGGCCACCAGGCCCCACGTCAGGCCGGTGAGGCTGCGCCAGGCGATGTCGGGCAAGCGCTCATCGGCACGCGCCAGATGCGCACCGCCATAACGCAGGCGCGGATAGTCACGGACCGTCCCGTTGTCGCGTTCGATGAATTCCTTGGCATACAGCTGCATCGCCAGCGGCGCCGAATAGGTTTTTTCCTGCTGGGTGCGCAGGTCGCGCACCAGCGCGTCGAACACGGAAAGCACTTCGACCGAGTATTGCGGCCGGTCGGCCGGACTCTCGGGCAGCCGCTCGCGGTAATGCAGCGAATCGAACAGTCCGATCACGACAAACGTACCTAACACCAGCGCAGCGCCCGCTGCCATCGGGCGCTGCGCCACCCTCCGCCACGGTGCAAGCAGATGTTCCTGACGCCGGATGACCCATACCAGTGCCAGTGCGGCTGCCAGCAGCGCGAAGATCAGCCAATCGGTCCACAGGGGCTCGGGAATGAATTTCACTGCAGCCTCACCCTGGGATCCACCCACGAATACGAAATGTCGGTGAGGATGAGGCCGACGATGTAGAGGAAGGAACCGAGGAACACCATCGCACGTACCACCGCAAAGTCCTGCGCCTGGATCGCGTCGATCGTGTAGCTGCCGAGCCCCGGAATGCCGAAGAAGGACTCGGTGATGAGGCTGCCCATGAACAGCAGCGGCAGCACGACCACGGCGCCGGTCAGGATCGGGATCATGCCGTTCTTCAGCACGTGGCGGAACAGTACCCTGATTTCAGACAAGCCCTTTGCACGCGCCGTGCGCACGTAGTCCTTGCCTATTTCCTCGAGAAAGATCGTGCGGTACCAGCGTGCGCCGCTGCCAAGTCCCGCCACCACGCTTACCAGTACTGGCAGCAGGACGAACCTGAGACCATCGATGCCGCCGGCGAAGCCCGAGATCGGCAGCAGATTCCACAGCTTGGCGATGAAATACTGCCCGGCGATGATGTAGAACAGCCCCGAGATCGACATCAGCACCACGCACAACACCACTCCCCAGATGTCGAGGTAAGTGGAACGGAAGAACACCATCAAGAGAGCGAAGGTGATGTTGACCATCAGGCCGATGACGAACACCGGCAGCGCGATCGCCAGGCTCGGCCCCATGCGGGCGTGGATTTCGCTGGCAATGTCGCGGCCATCGTCGCCCTTGCCGAATTCGAACGCGAACATCGCCGCCGAATGCTTGAAGAAGATCGTATCGGTGAACTGCGCCGCCCCCTTCGCCTCGGCATTCAGCAGCAAGGGCTTGTCGTAGCCGTGCTCGGCCTTCCAGCGCCCGATCGCCTCCGGCGTCACGTGCTTGACGCCGAGCTGCAGACGCGCCATGTCGTCCGGCGTGTTGACGACGAAGAACAGCGTGAAGGTCAGCAGGTTGACGCCGATCAGGATCGGAATCGCATACAACAGGCGGCGCAGGATGTAGGCCAACATCAGGCGGTCTTCCGTTCATGCCTGCGCCACGCGATCACCGCCGGTGCGATCACGGCGATCAGGCCTCCCGCCAGCAACGCGATCGGCCACAGCACCGGCTTGTTCCATTCCTTGCGCCGCGCCTCGCGCAGCGCCGGGTCGATGCGCCGGTACTTGAGCGTGTTGTTGGCCATCAGATTGGGCTTCACGTTATGCACCCAGCCATGGCGCAGGCCGAAGGATTTGGGATAGTAGGCGAAGATCCACGGCGCATCGCGGCGGACGATCTCCAGCATGGTGTCGATCACCTGCTGGCGCTCGGGGCCGTTGTCCATGTCCTTCATGCGCTCGAACAGACGATTGAATTCGGGATTGTCGTAGTTCGCCGCGTTCTCGCCGCCGCTGGCAACTTTCTTGTGCGGGCCGTACAACAGGAAGAGGAAGTTTTCCGGATCGGGGTAGTCGGCGTTCCAGCCCCACTCGAACAGCTGCGCGTTGCCCTTGCGGATCTTGTCCTGGAAGCGGTTGTAGTCGGTGCCGCGCACTACCAGTTGGACGTTGAGCTTGTCGAGCTGCTTCTTCATCCAGTCGAGCCGCGACTTGGCATCGGGCCCGCTCGCCATGGTGTCGAAGTACAGCACCAGCGGCTCGCCGGTCTTCGCCTTGCGCCCATTCGGGTAGCCGGCCTCGGCCAGCAGCCTCTTGGCGGTTTCGATGGAACGACGCTGGATCCTGCCATCGCGCGCCTCGTACACATAGGGATTCAGCCCGGCCACCCCGTCGACATGGCCGAACAGCCCTGGCGGAATCGGCCCCTGCGCGGGGATGCCGCGGCCGTTGAGGAATATCGAAATGAACTCGTCGTAATCGAAGGCGATGGAGAGCGCCTGCCGCAGCTTCTGGCGGTCCTCGCCCAAGCCCCCCACCAGCGGGTCGAGCATGTTGAAGCCGACATACCAGAGCGAAGCCTGGGCCGCCGTGACGAGCCCGATGCCCTTGTCTGCCATTTCGTCGGTGAGCTGCGGCTCTCCGCTTGCCGAAAAACGCACCGCCTGGTCGAAGCTGTCGGAGCTGATGCCGGAGCTGTCGTAGTAGCCCTGCAGGAATTTGCTCCAGTAGGGAATGGTTTCCTTTTCCAGGCTGAATACGGCTTCGTCTACCAGCGGCAGCGTTTTGCCGGCGTCGGCCAGCAGGCCGGCCTTCCTGTCGTCGTCATTGCCATCGCCTGGATAGTTCTCGCCATGGAAATGGGGATTTCTCTTCAGCACCATGCGGCGGTTGGGATTATTCTCCACCAGATAGTAGGGGCCGGTGCCGACCGGCTGCCAGTCGAGCGTGAGATTGTTGTCTGCCATCCCGGGCTGCGCGTAGAAAACCTCCGCTTCCCAGGGGACTGGCGCAAAGAAAGGCATCGCCAGCCAATACACGAACTGGGGGTATTTGCCCTTGATGCGGATGCGGTATGTGTAGCGGTCGACAACCTCTGCACCTTCAAGCGCGAAATCGTTGAGGTTCAGCGCCGCTCCGGGATTCGCCGCGGCTGCTTTCTCCAGCGTGTCGCCGAGCGCCTTCAGGCCGACGATATGTTCGCTCATCAGGCCGAAGATCGGCGAGCTGAGCCGTGGGCTCGCCAGCCGCTTGATCTGGTAGACGTAGTCTTCCGCGACCAGTTCGCGGGTACCCGTATGCTCGAAATCGCTGATCCGCCGCTTGGCCGCCGAACCGGTAGCGCTCGGCGCATGGTAACGATAGCGCCCCGCCCCGTCGCGCGCGAACGCCGGATGCGGCTGGTAGCGGACACCGGAGCGGATGCGGATTTCGTAGACGCTTTCAGCGATGAGCGGGGACGGCGCGTCGTCTGGCAGGGCATTGCCGGCCGCGTCGACATAGCGCGGCTTCGGCACCGTCTCGGCGGTCAGAGGAATGAGCGTATAGGGGCGTTTGAGGAAGTGGTACTGCAGCGGCGGCTCGTAGATCTGGCCGGTGAATTCCACTTCGTTGGAGCTGTAGGAGCGCGCCGGGTCGAGATGCTTTGGGCGCTCGGAAAACGCGCTGTAAAGCACGCTGGCGCGCGCGCCGCTGCCGGGATAGGGGTTGTTCCAGCTGTCGGAGCATCCCGCCATCAGGCTCAGACCCACTCCCAGCAAAATCATCCCGGTACGCACCATGCCGCAAGTGTACCCAAGCACGCTGCCAACGTCAGCCGTTATAATCTGTGTAATTCAATTCAACTCTTCGAGACCAACATGGGATTTCTTGCAGGAAAACGCTTGCTGATCACCGGCGTGATATCCAACCGTTCGATCGCCTATGGCATCGCCGCTGCCTGCAGGCGCGAAGGCGCCGAACTGGCCTTCACCTTCCAGAACGAGCGCATCAAGGATCGCGTCACGGAATTCGCGCACGAGTTCGATTCCACCCTGGTGTTCCCGTGCGACGTCGGCAGCGATGAGCAGATCGACGCGCTGTTCGCAGAACTCGGCAAGCACTGGGACGGCTTCGACGGCCTGGTGCACTCGATCGCGTTTGCACCGAAGGAAGCCCTGGCCGGCGATTATCTCTCTGCGGTCACCCGCGAGAATTTCCGCATCGCCCACGATATCAGTTCGTACAGCTTCGCCGCTCTGGCCAGGGCCGCGCTGCCGCTGATGGAAGGCCGCCAGGCTGCCCTGCTGACACTGTCGTATCTGGGTGCCGTGCGTTCCGTGCCCAATTACAACGTCATGGGCCTCGCCAAGGCCAGCCTCGAATCCGGCGTCTACTACATGGCGCAAAGCCTCGGTCCCAAGGGGATTCGCGTCAACGCCGTGTCGGCGGGTCCGATCAAGACGCTGGCGGCCAGCGGCATTGCCAACTTCGGCGAGAAACTCGACATAGCCGCCAAGAATTCACCGTTGCGCCGCAACGTGACGATCGAGGAAGTCGGCAATGTCGCCGCCTTCCTGCTTTCAGACCTGGCCTCCGGCGTCACAGGCGAGATTACCTACGTCGACGCGGGCTTCAACTCAACTGCCGGCGCAGAAACCTGAGCAGGGCCATTCAACAAAAAAACGCGCCTCCAAGGCGCTTTTTTTTGCTCGCGGACAGCCGCTTATCTGCCCTCGATCGCGCCGGGTCTGATTTTCACATTCTGCCCGGCGGAGATCAGTGCGGCCATTGCCTTCATGTCCGCACGCTGTTGCGCCTGAACGACGCCCGATTCGATCGAGCTCAAGAGCATCGGATCGAGTTCGGTCGCCTCCAGCACGCGGCTGACCCGCACGATTCGATATGAGCCATCGGGACGGGAAAAACCGGTATAGGCCGGCAGCTTGTCGGCGCTGACACGGAACACCGCCTTGGCGCCAGCCGGGTCCAGTGTAGCCGAAGGCTGACGGCCTACCACCTGGAATGCCGACCAGTTCAGGCCAGCCTCCTCCCCTTTTGCCAGCGCCTGGATCATCGCTTCGGCCTTCTGCGTCAGCAGGCGCGTACTCTGCTCCTCCCGCAGTTTGGCCTCGATCAGCGCCGACACCTCGGCCAGCGGACGCACGCGTGCCGGGCGATGTTCCGTCACTCGCGCCGACACGAGCGTACCGGGCTGCACCTCGATGGCCTCGGTATTCTGCTTCGACTTGATCGACTCCGGGCTGAACAGCGCGGCCGACAGGCCGGGATGATTGAAGGGGGGCGGTGCAGTCTTCGCCGTCATCCAGCCACTTTGCTGAATGGTCAGCTTGGCAGCGGTCGCCGCCGGCTGCAGCGAAGCTGCATTCTCATAGACCAGATTGCTGAAGTTGTCGGCGAGATTGGCAAAGGCTTTTTGCGCCTGCTGCTTGCGCAACTCGTCGACGACTGCGGCACGCACTTCGGCCAGCGGAGCGGTCTTGGCAGCCTCGATCCCATCCAGCCGAATGATGTGGTAGCCGAAATCGCTTTCTACCGGCTCGCTGATTTGATTGGGCTTCATGCTGAACACGGCATCCTCGAACGGCTTCACCATCATGCCGCGGCCAAAGCTGCCGAGGCTGCCGTCCTGGGCGGCAGAGCCGGGATCCTGCGACTGGGTGCGCGCCAGTTCGGCAAACCGCTCCGGCGTTTTCTGCAAAATCTGATACAGTTCGGCAGCTTTCGCCTTGGCCGCCGCTCGTGTCGCCGCATCCGCGCTCTTGTCCACTGCAATCAGGATATGGCTCGCGCTGCGCAGCTCGGGCTGGCCGAACTGCGCAGCGTTGGCCGCGTAGTAGTCCGCCACGGCCTGGTCGCTCACCTCGATACCCGCAGCTACGGTGGCAACATCCAGTACCAGATATTCGGCGCGGATCTGCTCGGGTTCGGTGAACGCGGCCTTGTTGGCCGTGTAATAAGCCTCGATATCGGCAGGCGTCACCTTGACCTGCGATGCCACTGCGGAAGCCGGCAGGTCCGTCCAGGAAATTTCACGCTGTTGTGCCACCAGACGTGCGAGCTGCTTCGTCGAAGTGTCCGACGGGAAGGCTGCGAGCGCAACCGGGCTGGTGACGGCATCCAGCATGAATGCCTGCTGCAACTCGCGTTCAAACTCGGCGGGTGTACGGCCGTTCTGGCGCAGCACCGCCTCGTAACGCTGCTGCGAGAAGGTGCCGTCCTGCTGGAAGGCCGGGATCTGCCCCAGCACCGAAGCGATATACGCGTCGGGCGCCAGCATCTTCAGCTTTTGTGCTTCAAGCAGCAAGGCCTTGCGCTCGATCAGGTTGTCGAGCACCTGCTTACGGAATTCGGCCGTCTCGGTGACAGCGGGGTCGAAGGCAGGGCCAAGCGCCTCGCGCATGCGGTCGCTCTGCGCCTTGATTTCCCGGCTCAGTTCCTGGCTCGAAATCCCTACCTTGCCAACCTCGGCGACCAGCCCACCGCTGCTGTCGCTCTTCATGTAGGAATCCACGCCGAACAGGGCGAAGGTAATTGCGATCAGCGCCAGGATGACTTTCGCCAGCCAACCCTTGGCATGCTTGCGGATTGCTTCGAGCACGGTCTTCTACTCCAGTAAAAAACATCAGCGCGAATTCTCGCGCACTTTGCGGCCGGCGTCTCCCCCGGAGCGATTAAATTGGCGCAGGCAGGATGCGATCGACGGTGTGAAAAGGATGCCGAAATGAAAAAAGGCGAACTTGCGTTCGCCTTTTAAATGTTGGCGGAGTGGACGGGACTCGAACCCGCGACCCCCGGCGTGACAGGCCGGTATTCTAACCAACTGAACTACCACTCCTCGCTGCAAAACTGTACTGCTTGAAACCTGAACGCCTGTGCTTGTCCAAAGCTGGTGGGTGCTGACGGGCTCGAACCGCCGACATTCGCCTTGTAAGGGCGACGCTCTACCAGCTGAGCTAAGCACCCGACAAAGACCAAAATTATATCTTCATTTTTGGGCCCTGCCAAATGCATTGCTGCATTTTTTGTTAATTGATGGCGTCTTTCAGGCCTTTGCCAGCGCGGAACTTCGGTACCTTGGCAGCCTTGATCTTGATCGCTGCGCCAGTGCGAGGATTGCGTCCCGTGCGTGCGGCACGCTTGCCGACATAGAAGCTGCCGAAACCGACCAGCGTTACCATGTCGCCTTTCTTCAACGCTTTTTTGACTGCTTCAACCGTTGCGTCCAGTGCACGGCCAGCGGCAGCCTTGGAGATGTCAGCCGAGTCGGCGATGGCGTCGATCAATTCGGATTTGTTCACGTGTTGTCCCCTTTGTTCAGTGGCACAGGAAAGCCCTGTGGACGCTTTTATAGCAACCCCGAAAACCTTGTGTCAAGCGGTTTTCCGGGCAGTGGACAAAAAAATCCCGCGGCTGGCGCGGGATTCCGATGAGTGGTCTGAAAATACTCAATGCTTGAGTGCTGCGGTCGAGTTTGCATCCTCTTCCGGCACTGCAATGGCAGGCGCTTCGGCTTCGGGTTGATCCGCCAAGGGTTCAGGCATGCGTTCCAATGCCAGTTCAAGAACCTGATCGATCCACTTGACCGGATGGATATCGAGCTTGTTCTTGATGTTGTCAGGAATCTCGGTCAGATCCTTGACGTTTTCCTGGGGAATCAGCACGGTCTTGATGCCGCCTCGATGCGCCGCCAGGAGCTTTTCCTTCAAGCCGCCGATCGGCAACACTTCGCCTCGCAGTGTGATCTCGCCCGTCATGGCAACATCCGCACGTACCGGAATGTCGGTAAGGATCGACACCATCGCCGTGCAGATCGCGATACCGGCCGATGGCCCGTCTTTGGGCGTGGCACCTTCCGGCAGGTGGATGTGGATGTCGCGCTTCTGGTAGAAGTCCTCCTGAATGCCAAGCTTGCGTGAACGCGAGCGCACCACGGATAGCGCGGCCTGGATGGATTCCTGCATCACTTCACCCAGCTTGCCGGTGGTGGTCATCTTGCCGCGCCCCTGCAGCGAAACCGCCTCGATGGTGAGCAATTCGCCACCCACTTCGGTCCATGCGAGACCCGTCACCTGCCCGACCTGGTTGACCTGCTCGGCGATGCCGAAGCTGAAGCGCCGCACCCCCAGATACTTTTCCAGATTGCGCGAAGTGACACTGATCTTCGTCTTCTGCTTTCTCAGCAGCAGCGCCTTGACAGCTTTGCGGCAGATCTTGGAAATCTCACGTTCGAGGCTGCGCACGCCGGCTTCACGCGTGTAGTAACGCACGATATCGCGAATGGCCGATTCGGCAATCGCAAGCTCGTCTTCCTTGATGCCGTTGACCTTGAGTTGCTTGGGCACCAGATAACGCTCGGCGATGTTGATTTTTTCGTCTTCGGTGTAGCCCGACAGGCGGATCACCTCCATCCGGTCCAGCAAGGGTGCGGGCAGATTGAGGGAGTTGGCCGTAGCGACGAACATTACATCGGACAGGTCGTATTCTACTTCGATGTAATGGTCCTGGAACGTGTGGTTCTGCTCGGGGTCGAGCACTTCCAGCAGCGCTGATGACGGATCGCCACGGAAATCCTGGCCCATCTTGTCCACTTCATCAAGCAGGAACAGCGGATTCCTCACGCCGATCTTGGACAGGCTTTGCAGGATCTTGCCCGGCATCGAGCCAATGTAGGTGCGACGGTGGCCGCGAATCTCGGATTCATCGCGCACGCCGCCCAAGGCCATGCGCACGAACTTGCGATTGGTTGCACGTGCGATCGACTGGCCGAGCGAAGTCTTGCCCACCCCGGGTGGTCCCACCAGGCAGAGGATCGGTGCCTTCACCTTGTCGACGCGCTGCTGCACCGCAAGATATTCCAGAATCCGTTCCTTGACCTTGTCGAGGCCATAGTGGTCCTGGTCAAGCACGCGTTCGGCCTTGACCAGATCCTTGCTGATCTTGGTCTTCTTCTTCCAGGGCAGCCCGACCATGGCCTCGACGTAGCTGCGGATCACGGTGGCCTCGGCCGACATCGGCGACATCATGCGCAGTTTCTTCAGTTCGCCCAGAGCCTTGGCTTCGGCTTCCTTCGACATGCCGGCCTGCTTGACGCGATTTTCCAGTTCTTCAATCTCGGCGCCTTCCTCGATATCTCCGAGTTCCTTCTGGATCGCCTTGACCTGTTCGTTCAGATAGTACTCGCGCTGACTCTTCTCCATCTGCCGCTTGACGCGGCCACGGATGCGCTTTTCAACCTGCAGGATGTCGAGTTCGCCCTCGAGCAGTCCGAGCAGATGCTCAAGCCGCTTGTTGACGCCTATCATTTCCAGCACTTCCTGCTTCTGCTCCAGCTTCAGCGGCAGGTGCGCAACGATGGTATCGGCCAGGCGGCCGCCTTCGTCGATGCCGGACAGCGAGGTCAGGATTTCCGGCGGAATTTTCTTGTTGAGTTTGACGTACTGGTCGAACTGCGTCAGCAAGGCACGGCGCATGGCTTCGACCTCGACCAGTTCCTCGCCCTCGGCGGGAAGAATCTCGGCACGTGCGGCAAGATGGGTGCCGGTATCGGTCACCTCCAGCACGCGGGCGCGCTGATTGCCCTCCACCAGCACCTTGACCGTGCCGTCGGGCAGTTTCAGCATCTGCAGGACAGTAGCCACGCTGCCGGTGCCGTACAGGTCTTCCGGAGTGGGATCGTCCTGGGCGGCAGTCTTTTGCGCGACCAGCAGGATGCTCTTGCCCGACTCCATCGAGGTTTCCAGTGCCTTGATCGATTTGGGACGGCCAACGAACAAGGGGATGACCATGTGGGGAAACACCACCACATCTCTAAGCGGCAACAACGGCAGATCGACCTGTTCCTTGATTATGTCGTCGCTCATCATGATTTCCTGGTAAGGGTTGAGGAAAGGATGCGCGGCATATCAACCACGCTCATCCACAATTGGGGGGCATAGGTTGGAATTCAAGATGGCTGACAGGTTCCCTGCCAGCCATCGGGTCAGGCACCAGCGGCCAGTGGCTGGTCGCTCTGTTCGGAGTAAATCAGCAAGGGCTTGCCTTCGCCATTGATCAGGCCATTGTCCACCACCACCTTGCTGACCCCCTTGAGCGAGGGAAGGTCGTACATGGTATCGAGCAGGGCGTGCTCGATGATCGATCGCAGGCCGCGCGCACCGGTGCGGCGCGCCAGCGCGCGCTTGGCGATGGCGTTGAGCGCTTCCTCGCGGAATTCGAGCTCGACGCCTTCCATCTTGAACAGCTTGGCGAACTGCTTGGTCAGCGCGTTCTTCGGCTCGGTCAGGATCTGTACCAGTGCAGCCTCGTCGAGTTCATCGAGCGTTGCCACCACCGGCAAACGTCCGACAAATTCCGGGATCAGGCCATATTTAATGAGATCTTCAGGCTCGACCTGGTGCAACAGTTCGACGTCGCGCTTGGTCTCGTCGACATTCTTGACCTGCGCGCCAAAACCGATGCCGCCCTTTTCGGTACGGCCGCGGATGACCTTTTCCAGCCCGCTGAACGCCCCGCCGCAGATGAACAGGATGTTGCTGGTGTCGACCTGGACGAATTCCTGGTTCGGGTGCTTGCGCCCGCCCTGCGGGGGCACCGAGGCGGTGGTGCCCTCGATCAGTTTCAGCAGCGCCTGCTGCACGCCTTCGCCCGACACGTCACGGGTGATCGACGGGTTATCGGCCTTGCGCGAGATCTTGTCGATTTCATCAATGTAAACAATGCCCTGCTTGGCCTTGTCGACATCGTAATCGCACTTCTGCAGCAGTTTCTGGATGATGTTCTCGACATCCTCGCCCACGTAGCCGGCTTCGGTCAGCGTGGTGGCATCGGCGATCACGAAAGGCACGTTCAGCAGACGTGCCAGCGTCTGTGCAAGCAGCGTCTTGCCCGAGCCCGTCGGGCCGATCAGCAGGATGTTGCTCTTGGCGAGTTCGACGTCGCCGGTCGCGCCGCTGTTGCTGCGCAGACGCTTGTAGTGATTGTAGACCGCGACCGCGAGCGCTTTTTTCGCCTGGCCCTGGCCGATCACGTACTGGTCGAGGATGCCGCTGATTTCGTGCGGCGTAGGCAGGTCGGAGCTTGCACCCTTCTGTCCGTCCGCCTGCTGGACTTCCTCGCGGATGATGTCATTGCACAACTCGACGCATTCATCACAGATGAATACCGACGGCCCAGCAATCAGCTTGCGCACTTCGTGCTGGCTTTTGCCACAGAAGGAGCAGTAAAGAAGTTTGTCGCCCGAGCCCTTGTCCGCCATGCCTGTTCCTTGCTTGATTACGATGCTTCATTGCGGCTGGTCAGCACCTTGTCGACCAGCCCATAGTTCACCGATTCTTCCGCGCTCATGAAGTTGTCGCGGTCGGTATCGCGATCGATCACTTCCAGGCTCTGCCCGGTGTGCTTTGCCAGCATGCCGTTGAGGCGCGCTTTCAAATATAGGATTTCCTTGGCGTGAATCTCGATATCCGAGGCCTGGCCCTGGAATCCGCCCAGCGGTTGGTGGATCATCACGCGCGAGTTGGGCAGGCAGTAGCGCTTGCCCTTGGCGCCTGCGGTGAGCAGGAACGCCCCCATGCTGGCCGCCTGGCCGATGCAGAGCGTGGACACGTCCGGCTTGACGAACTGCATGGTGTCGTAGATCGCAAGGCCGGCCGAGACCGAACCGCCCGGCGAGTTGATGTAGAAATAGATGTCCTTGTCGGGGTTCTCCGACTCGAGGAACAGCATCTGCGCGACCACCAGGTTGGCGGTGGCGTCGTTCACCGGGCCGACCAGGAAGATGACCCGCTCCTTCAGCAGACGCGAGTAGATGTCGTAGGCACGCTCGCCGCGGCCGCTCTGCTCGACGACCATGGGGACCAGCCCCAGGCCCTGCGGCTCGAAGGAATTCCGTTCAAAATCAATGCGCATCAGGCACGTCCCATCAGTTCATCAAAGGAGGTTGTCACGTCTTCCACTTGGGCCTGACCTGCAACCC